>DATNEA010000061.1:0-35519 GCA_035606845.1 Candidatus Angelobacter sp.
AATATCCCACGCAAAACGACCATTCTTCATCGGTCACATCACTCGGATAATTCTTTCGCTTGTTTGCCATCCCCAGCTTATTGCCGGGATGTATTTACCATGTACAGACTTTTTTTACGAAAAGTTAAGTACAGGCTCTAACGGAGCGCGGAATTCATTCCGCGAAGTTCGGTGAGCATTCGAATCAACGAAGATTTGAATCATTTAAGAATTATCCACGTCAATTGTGTTGTTAAAGCGACCATGGAAACAGCTACGGAGCCTATTGAGTAGGCGCGCATCACCATATGCGAATCAAACAGTTTCGGACGAAATAACAGTAATCCGAAAATAAATGGCGCTGGAACCACGAGAATCGCAAGGATGGAAAAAAAAGACGGCCAAATCGCGCCCAGCACAATTAACGTCGCCGTCGCGATCAATCCTAAAGCGGAAAAGGCGCGCGTCTTGATCAGTTTCGTAGAGTTTGAGTGCATTCTCTTTATTCAACCATGATCTTGTAAAACCCAGCTAGGGCTTGGGGCGCGCGCGCGCGTCAATTCATTGCCCATGCTGGACTACCTCGCGGGCGTCGCATTCACTTCAATTTCTTTTTTGTCCCCAATCACCGCCGTGCCCGCAATCCGCGAATTCGACAGCAATGCCTGCACCGGACCCTGCTGCGGAATGTTTTGACCGGCGCCACCTCCGCCTCCAAAACTGTCGATTTGAGAAACTGGCGCATTCGTCAAAGGAATGAGGTTGCCGGAAAAAACCACCGGCTGCTTTAAATTGCGATTCGTTCCCGCCACACGGAAAAAATAACTCTGCGCCGCCTGTATTTGCTGCACGTTCCTGGCCACCTGGTTTGCGAATGCCTTGTTCCTGGGAGATAAATTCGCGTTTGCAGCGTTCGCATTCTGCGCCTGGTCCTCCCGCGCCCATTGCACCGCCCCCGTGTAAACCGACCCGTCCGAGTCCACCACGCGCATCTGATCACCCTGCTGCTCCACGCGGAACGACGTCAGCACCCGCGTCGATGCACGCCTGGCGGCGTCTCGGACCGCCGGCAATCCCTTCGGCACATCCATCCGATGAAAGGCCTGCGCCGCGAACGGCGGCGTTGAAGCCGCAATAGCGCCCGCGCCGGCTGGTTTCAGCGCATCTTGTTGAGCCGCCACGCCCGGATTGTTCTCGTCGTAATCCTTGGCGGCGGTGACCGCCGGAGAAGGAGTCGCGACCGGCGGAGCAATTGTCGGCGCCGCGATGGGCGAGGCTGTTCGAGTTGACGGCGCGGCCATCTTGTCTCGCGAACCGAGCGACGAGACCTTCATTGCCTTCCCTTCATGCCTGCCCGGCACGAGCAAAAACGCAGCCACCGCAACAATCGCAACCGCCATCAACACCAAGGCAAATCGTGGCCGCAACGCTGCCAGGAAATTCGCAAAAAAACCGCCCGCGCCCTGGCCCGGCGCGGGCCGGGAAATTTCGCCGTGCAATTGCTGCCGCGCGTCCGGCCGCAATTTCATCGGCTCGCCCGCCTGTTCGCGCCGCTTTTTCGCGAAGGCTCGCAGCCATTTTTCAATTCGACGTTCCGGTTCCATGTGTCGGCCTATTTATTAGACGGGAAAACGTCCGGTTTTTCCCGAGAAAAGACGTGTCGCGCCAGCCCTTCCAGCCGGTCGAGGCATTTGCTCAGGCGCGAACTGACCGTCTTGGGATTCAAATTCAGCGTGCGGCTCAATTCCTCATAGCTCAAATCGCCGAAATAACGCAGTTCAATAATTTCGCGGCACGGCTCACCCACCGCGTCGAGCGCCTCCCGCACGAGCGCCATTTTTTCCTGCGTCATGATGACTTCATCCGGCCCGGCCAGCTCCGCCGGAGGATCGAGCGTCAAACCGCTCTCCGGGTCTTCCGCTTGGAGCGAAATCGGCGCGCGCCCGCTGCCGCGTTTGGCGGCATTCCGGCGTTCGCGAAAATCCCGCGCCTTGTTCGCGGCGATGCGAAACAGCCACGTCTGGAACTGACTCTCGCCATGAAAAGAATCAATGTTCCGAATGACCGAAAGAAACACTTCCTGGCAAATTTCCTCGGCATCCTCGCGCGTGAAATCCGAAGCCAGTTGAAAAATGAAGCGCCCCGCGGCCGCATAGTGTAAATCGAACAACTCGTCCCAGGCGTCAGCCTCGCCGCGCCGGCATCGTTGGAGCAATTCGGGTTCGGAGCCCATTCAATTGCGATTGTAAACGACCGCGAAACGTTTGAACAGCACTTAGGACGCTGCATTGCCTCGAAGTTATTCTCGCTTGCGGTGGTAGGGCGCGTCACTCCGTAGCACAGCCACCCCGGCCGCGAGTTCCGGCGGCATCGCGGGAAATCCATCTCTATTCCTCCTCCGCCTCGATCTTGCCACTGCCCACATCACTGCAAACTCCACGCTTTGCCGCCGCGATAAATTCAATCAACGCCCGCGCTGGCCCGCCAGGATACTTGCTTTGCGCCTCCGCCACTCCCATCCGCAGGTTCTTCCCGCCGCGAAACATCTCGCGATACGCCGCCTTCAATTCCAGCCGTTCCTGCGACGTAAAACCGGCGCGCCGCAACCCGACCACGTTCAACCCGCAGATTTCATTCTGATGCAACGCCACGGTAAACGGCGGCAAATCTTTGCTGATGGCCGAACCGCCTTGCATCATGGCGAGCGTGCCGACGCGCGTGAACTGGTGCACGAGGCAATTGCCCGAAATAAACGCCCGATCCTGCACCACCGCATGCCCCGCCAGCAACGCGCCGCCGCCCATGATGACGTGATTGCCCAGCACGCAATTATGCGCCACGTGCGTGTGCTGCATCAGGAAATTGTTCGAGCCAATCACCGTTTCGCCGTCCGGCCTGGTCGCGCGATGCGCCGTGAAATGTTCGCGAAAAACATTTTGGTCGCCGATGCGCAACCGCGTCGGCGCGCCGTCATATTTTAAATCCTGCGGCGCGTCGCCAATCACGCATCCGGCATGAAAATCGTTCCGCGCCCCAATCGTCGTGACTCCCGTGATATACACATGCGGCCCGATAGTGCAGCCCGGCCCGATTTCCACGCTTTCATCAATGACGGCATACGGCCCCACGCGCACCGTGGAATCCAGTTTCGCTTTCGGATGAATAACGGCTGTCGGATGAATCACGGCGTAGAAGTTGGGCCAATCGGCTGGATTTCCAAGCCAAAAACTTGGTCAGGCCGTCCTGACCTCTTCTATTAGCCGTTTGATATGCGCGATTTGGCGAGTCACATCCGCCTTCTGACGTTTGAAATCTCCGCGAGCAACCTTGAGCGCGAATTTTTCCTCATCGATTTCACCGCGCGTGCGAATGCCGCTGCGACGAAGAATGGGCACCGGCGGACACCATCCCTGAACCGCGTGCTGAAATAAGAATCCCGTGACGATGAGCGGAATCACCAGCCATTTTTTACTCACGGTCAGGCCGAGCACAGTTCCCGTAAATGCCAACGCCGAGGCATTGGTTTCGAGCCATCGCTCAATGTCCCATTCCGATTCCAGCTCTTGTATGCGCTTCGAAATGGCGCTCGACGACTGGCCGGAGTAGCGGCGGATATTCTCCTCAATTTGCCGGTCAATCCTTGCCAGCGCCTCCGACGACGTGTGCCGTCGCACCCGGTCTGTTTCTTTGCTGGAACCCATCCGTTCGACGCGTGAAATATTCATTCCGGAAAATATGCCTGATAATGACACCGTAAATGGGGTTCCTGCCCACGATGCGTTCGATTGCCAACGTCTGGCGGGATTGATTGGGTTGGTCAGGCGTAAAAATGTCCCAACTCCCTTAACGACGCATAATCCTTCGCCCGATCTTTCGTCGCCGTCCCGATGACGATATGGTCCACGACCTCGATTTTCAAAAGTTGCCCGGCGCGAATCAAATCCCGCGTCACTTTCACGTCCGCATCGCTCGGCATCGGGTCGCCGCTCGGATGATTGTGCACCAGGATGATCGCGGACGCGTTCGCCGCGATGGCCGATTTGAAGACATCTCGCGGATGCACCAAAATCGTGTCCAGCAAACCGTGGGAAATGACATCCGCGCGAATCAGCCGCTTGCGCGTGTTGAGCAGCAGCACCTGAAATTCCTCGACTGATTTCACGCGATTCGTCTCGCGCAGAAAACTGACCACGGTTTCCGGGGTATCCAGAATCGGCGATTCATCAAGCCGTTCCTTTTCCATTCGTCGCGCCAGCGCAAACGCCGCCACCAACGTCGCCGCCTTGTCCGGCCCCACGCCCGCCTCGCGCTTCAAGTCATCCACGGTCGCCCTCGCGAGCGCGTGCAATGAGCCGTATTTCACGAGCAATCGCCGGCCGATTTCCACCACGTTCGCGCCCTTCAAACCCGTTCTCAACAGGATGGCAATCAATTCCGCGGGGGTAAGCGCCTCCGGGCCGCACGCCACCAATCGTTCGCGCGGACGTTCACTAACCGGCTGATCCTTGAGCCTGAGTCCCTCGGCCATGCGGGATTTTTAAACGGGAAGCCGAAGCGGCGCGAGAAAATTCGATTCGGAATCGGCCTCGCTCTTCGTTCTTGTTGTTGAAATCATCCACTTGAGGACGAGCACGACGAAAACCTGACAAAATCGCTGGTGACACGGAGCGTGGAGCATCGCTCCGCGGGGTGGATGGTTCGGGCCAACTCGCGGAGCGATGCTTCGCGCTCCGGTTTGCACAACTACGCCGTCTGCAATTCCCGCACCAGAAATGGCTCAAATTCCCGATGAAAATGTGGCGGAATGCGCGCCTTGAACCGCGCCGTCTTGCCGTTGTAACGCCGCTCCACCACCTGCGCCACTTCGTGCAACCGCGCGATGACTCCCGATTTTTCGTGCGGCACCGCCAGTTCCACAAATTCGCGCAACGGCCGAATCTGGCTGCCCAATTCCGCGAGCAGCATCGGAACCCCGTCGCCGCTCTCCGCCGAAATCGCGACGCCATGCGGATATTTTTCCAAAAAACGATTCAACACCTCGCGGCTGCCGTTCAGCAAATCCACCTTGTTGAACACCATCAAGGTTGGCTTGCCCTCCGCGCCAATTTCCTTCAGCACCGCGTCCACCGAATCCACCTGCTCCTTCGTCTGCGGGTGACTCACGTCCACCACGTGCACCAGCAAATCCGCCTGCACTACTTCCTCGAGCGTCGCCTTGAAGGCCTCGACCAGACCGTGCGGCAATTTCCGGATGAAACCCACCGTGTCCGTCAGCAACACGTTCTGGTTCGACGGCAAACGCAGCCGGCGCGTGGTCGGATCCAGCGTGGCGAATAATTTGTTTTCCGCCAGCACATCCGCGCCCGTCAGTTTGTTCAACAACGTGGATTTCCCCGCGTTGGTATAACCAACGATGCTCGCGAGCGGCCATTGATTGCGCTGGCGCGCGTTGCGCTGGGTGGAACGCTGGCGGCGCACGACCTCGAGTTCATCGCGGATTTTCGCGATGCGATCCTGCACGCGGCGGCGGTCGGTTTCGAGCTGCGTTTCGCCTTCACCACCGCGCATGCCGATGCCGCCCTTTTGCCGCGACAAGTGGCCCCAGAACCTCGTCAGTCGCGGCAGCAAATGCTGGAGCTGCGCCAGTTCAATCTGCAATTTCCCCTCCCGCGTTCGCGCGCGTTGCGCGAAAATATCCAGAATCAGCGAAGTCCGGTCGAGCACTTTGCCATTGAAAATTTTTTCCAGGTTGCGGCTTTGCGCCGGGGAAAGTTCGTCGTCGAAAATGATGGTGTCCACGTCCAGCCGCTTGCATTGCGCGGCAAATTCGTCCGCCTTGCCTTTGCCAATGAATGTCGCGGGATTGGGGGCCTCCAGTTTTTGCACCCCTTCGCCGACGACTTCGCCGCCGGCGGTGGTGGCCAATTCGGCAAGTTCCTCCAGAGAATCGCTGGCCTCCCAATCCTTGCGGCTCTTCAATTCGATGCCAACGAGAAAAACCCTCTCGGTCCGTGTGTTCCTGGTCTCGATTAATGCTTTCAATTCTTACGTGATAACGGTGACTTCTGCTCCGACACAATTTACCACGTTTTTCAATTCAGCAAAGCCTTTTGCGAGGCGGGCGACCGCTCGCCCGAACGCAGCGCGGAGCCAGCGCGTACGATGATATCGGATAGCCTCGGGTGCGTTTCGAGCATGGCTCGGCTCTTCCAAGTGCTTTTTACTCAACGCCACAATCCAGAATATCTCTATGCGAGAATTACAGACCGGAAGGCGGCTCCGCCGCGTTCCGATGTTTCGTTGGTCCGTGCTCTGCGCATTGACAGTGGGCTTGAGCAGCGTCGCGCCAGGCCAGACAACAGTCCCTGAGCAAACCGGGCCGGTGCAGTCCCCGCAGGTCCGCACCAACCAAAATCAGGCTAGCACTCCGCGTCGCCGCCGCCAGCGCCGCTCCAGCGGGCCGCCCACGCTCGGCCTGGACCAGGGCGTCACGAATTTCGACACGCCGGATTTCACCTTGAAGCTCGTCAACGCCTCGCAAACCGTGGCGGCGCTCGAACCCAAGGGCGGTGATGGCTTTGATTTCACTCCCGCCGACCAGATTGAAACCCGCCAGGGCGATCATTTTTATCAGCTCGGCGATCTGACGTTCCGCGTCCGCACGAACAAGAGCGATGATTGGCAGAGTTATTCCACTGCCGACGCTCGCAAACCGGTTGAGGCGCTTCCCGCATCCGGAAACACACTCGCGGCCGCTGATTTGGCGCCGACCTTGCCCGCCGATTGCCCGCTGCAAATCACGCGCAGTTGGGTTCTCGAGGATGGCAAGCTCGTGTTGAAATTCGACGTGAAAAACAAGTCTTCGGCCCCGGTCGAAATCGGCGGCCTCGGAATTCCGCTCATTTTCAACAATCTGATTACCGATTTCACTCGCAACCGTCCGCGCACGCTGGACCAGGCGCATCGGATTTGTTCCTTTACCGACCCGGCGATTTGCATGGACGCAGGCTACGTGCAGGTCACGCGGCTGAATGGCCACGGCCCGGCGTTGGTGGTGGTGGAAGATGGCCGCACGCCGCTTGAGGCCTACAATCCTCTGCATGACGACTACACGCCGCGCTCTCAGACCTTCGAAGGTTTTTATGAATGGACCGTCCACAGCCTTGCGTTCGCCGAGAACGAATGGAAAAACGCGGAGCCGTGGAATGAACCCACCTCCGAGACGCTTGCGCCGGGCGCGACCAGGACCTTTGGGTTGAAGTTTCTCGTCTCCCCTGAAATTCCCGAGATCGAAAAAACGCTCGCCGCCAACGACCGCCCGGTCGCCGTTGGCATTCCCGGCTACATCCTGCCGATGGATTTGGATGCCCGGCTGTTTTTGGATTACGCGCCCAAAGTCAAATCGGTGGACGTGGAACCGGAGGGCGCCATCGCGGTCAGTAAAGACTCCAGTCCCGGTCATGATTGGAAAAGTTATACCTTGCATGGCAAAAAATGGGGCCGCGCGCGCCTCACGATCACTTACGACGACGGACTGGTTCAAACGATCAGCTATGATGTCATCAAACCGGAAATCCAAGCCGTCGCTGACCTCGGAAATTTTCTTTTCACGAAGCAATGGTTCACGGATACCAACGATCCCTTTCACCGCGCTCCGTCGGTGATGACGTATGACCGCGGTCATGACCGCATCGTGACGCAGGATGCGCGCGCGTGGATTGCCGGACTGGAGGATGAGGGCGGCTCCGGTTCATGGGTGGCCGCCGCGATGAAGGAATTTGGCGAACCCAGCCAGCCGGAGGTCGCCAAATTCGAAAAGTTCGTGGATGGCGTGCTCTGGGGCGGCATTCAATACAACGATGGTCCGCTGAAATACGGCGTGCGCAAAAGCATGTTTTATTACGATACCAACGCGTTTCCGAACTACTACGATCGTGACATTGATTACGGCGGCTGGACGAGTTGGAGCAAGCGCGACGCCGAGCGCATTGACCGCGCCTATAATTATCCCCACGTCGTCGTGGCCTACTGGTCGATGTACCGCCTGGCGCGAAATCATCCCGGCCTCGTGACGAATCATCCATGGGATTGGTATCTCAATCAGGCCTATCAAACCACCGCTTTTCTATTTAAGCGCGGCAAAAATGGCCGCCCGCTCGTCGGCTACATCGACACGGGTCTGATGGAAGGGGACGTTTTTGTGAAGCTTTTGAAGGATTTGAAGCGCGAGGGTTGGACGGACCAAGCGGCCACCATTGAACGCGGCATGAAAGAGCGCGCCGACGTCTGGAAATCGCGCGCGTATCCTTTCGGCAGTGAAATGGCGTGGGATTCGACCGGCCAGGAGGAGGTCTTCGCGTGGACAAAATATTTCGGCTACAAAGATAAAAGCGAAGTCTCGCTGGATTCCATTATGGGCTATATGCCGTTGGTGCCGAACTGGGGCTACAATGGCGACGCCCGCCGTTATTGGGATTTCTATTATGGCGCCGCGCCCGGCGGCCAACTGGAACGCCAGATCCATCATTACGGCTCCGGCATCAACGCCATTCCCGTGCTCTCCGCCTATCGCAGCCGGCCGACTAACTTTTATCTGCTGCGCCTTGGCTATGCGGGCACGATGGCGCCGCTGTCGAACATTGACCGGGATGGTTTCGCCGCCGCTGCGTTTCATTCGTCGCCGTCCTTGATGAGATGGGACACCTACAGCGGCGATTACGGCCCGAACTTTTTCGGCCATGCCATCGACACCGC
Organism: Candidatus Angelobacter sp.; assembly: GCA_035606845.1. Classification (GTDB taxonomy): domain Bacteria; phylum Verrucomicrobiota; class Verrucomicrobiia; order Limisphaerales; family DASXHY01; genus DASXHY01. The sequence continues at coordinate 8,734 of DATNEA010000061.1, forward strand.
GACCTATCTGATCGATCACCCGCAATTCGGCTGGCTGGCGTTTGGCGGCAACGTGAAGGCGAGCGGCAATCGCGTCACCGTGGAACCGCGCGATTCCTTCCGCAAACGAATCTACATCGCTCCCGTTGGCCTTTGGCTCACGCTCGACGCCGGCACCTTCGAAAGCGCGGAGTACAATGCGAAGACCCACGAAGTGCGCCTGGAACTTTCGCCACGGAATCCATTCACGCCTCAGGCGCGCTTGCGCATCGAGCAGCCCGCGAAGATTTCCGGCATCGGAACCTATCACCCCCGTGAGCCGTTCGTTAACGAGCGCGATGCGTTCACCATTCCGTTGAAGAACGGCCCCACGCGGGTCGAATTGTCCGAGAAACAATAAAAACCCATCCTGCGAAATGAAACCCATCCCGCATTTCGTTGTCGCGGCCGTGCTGGCCTGTGTCGTGACCAGCCACGCCCAACCAGCGGCGCCTGCCGCGTCCACCGAAGATTCCGACCTTCCGGCTGTGACCGCGCCGCCGGACAGTTTGTTCCAAAAAGTGCGCGAACAGGATCGTGACGCCGCCCGCAAGTTTTATACAAAGTATATCGATGTCAAAGGCTTGCCGGTGACCGCCTCCGCCGAGGTGGCGGATGCCGCCCTGCAGCGGACGTATTACATCGTGACGCACATGCTCGCCGGGAGGCCGGACATTCTGAAATCAATGGTCGACAATGGCACGCGCCTCATCATCATCGGCAAAAACCAGCTTTACACGGACATGCCGGAATATCGCCATGCCCGCAATCCCGACTATCTCAATGAGCGCGTCCGCGGCACCGGCGGGTTCAACATCACCAGTTTCGGAGAGGAGAACCTCCTTTGCCTGCCCATCGATCGTTATGACGACGAAAGCATCGGCTGCCATGAATTTTGCCACACGATCGATTCGGCGCTCGCTCGCATCGATCCGACCTGGCGCCCGCGCCTGCGGGCGACCTTTCAGCACGCCGTCACCAACGGCCTTTGGAAGTTTGCCTACGCCGGCTCGAACCAGGCCGAATATTGGGCCGAAATTTCCCAGGCGTATTTTGACAATTATCGTTTCAACAATTGGAACCACGGCCCGATCGGCACGCGCGAGCAACTCAAGGTCTACGATCCCATGGGCTACGAACTCGTTCGCACCACGTTCAACCTCAGCCCCGCGCAGGATTGGCGTTATCATTGGCTGCAAAAACTTCCGAATGTCATCCCGCCGCCGGCGCAATTCAAAATCGACCCGTATTACACCAAGTTCACCTGGGCCCGCGAATTCACCGTCATCGGCCGGCAAGCCAGCGACCAGGCGATGCTCAAGGCCAACGACACCATCCGCAAGATGTTCGCCTATCGTCACGACATCCTGAAGGCGCTCATCGCCGACGGCGCCAAGCTCGTCGTGCTCGGCCCAAAGGAGAAAATCTCCGACCTGCCCGAATTCAAGGACGCCAGCATCACCAACGTGGACCTCAACGCGCGTTTCATGGATTATTCGCCGGACAAAAAGTTGATGATTGTTTCGGAAGAAAATGTGCTGGGCGACCCGAACGTTCCCGGCGTCGGCTCCTCTGAAGTCATCCGTGAATTCGCCAAGGCTCTCTATCAGGTTTGCGGCATGCGTCCCGTGGACCCGAACTGGGACAAGCGCGGCCGCGATGTCCAGCAATACGAGCTTCGCCTGAAACGCATCGACGTTCAGTTCGACCAAAAACTGGGGCAGCTCTACGATGCCGCCATGAGCAACAAAAAATGGCGCGGCACGCCGGCCATGCAGGACCGCGCTGATTATTGGGCCGAGGGCGTGCTCGCTTATTTCGACGCCACCGGTCAGGAATTCGCCCCCAATGACGCGCCGCATCCCATCGCCACGCGCGAGTTGCTCAAGGAATACGATCCCGGTCTGTATGCGCTCGTAAATGAAACCATGGCCTACGACGGCCACGTCGATTGGCGCTACGCCCGCGACTGATCGCCGGGCGGCGTTGACAATTCAACTATGCAAAACGTGTTAAACCGTTCACTCACCCGGTTCGCGGCCGCGGCACTTATTTTATTTGCCTGCCGCGAATTCAGCCCGGCACAGACCACCTCGGACAACCAACCCCAGTCTCCGCAGCAACGCCGCCGTTTTGGCCAGCCCGAGCGAGGTGTTTACAAGGCGCAAATCACACCGCATTGGTTCTCCAACAATACCGAGTTCTGGTATCGCAACGATCTGCGCGGCGGCACGAAGGAGTTCATTCTCGTCGACGCGGAAAAGGGCGTCCGCCAGCGCGCGTTCGACCACGACAAACTTGCCGCCAGCCTCGCCAAAGCCGCCGGCGAAGAAGTCAAAGCCGACAAGCTGCCGTTTTCAGATATCCAATTCGTGGAAAATGGCAATGCCATCACTTTCGACGCATTTTCCAAATCGTGGCGCTGCGATCTCGACTCATATCAATGCACGGCGGCCACGACCAATTCGAACGCCCGCCTGTCGCAGCCCGTTTCGAACAATTCAGAAAATGAACTGGCCTCCGCCGGACCGCCTTCGCCGCAGGATCAATCCACGCAATCGACTGCCCGCGCGCGCGGCCAGCGCCGGCGTGGCGAGCGCGATTTGCGGTCGCCGGATGAAAAATGGACGGCTTTCGTTCGCGACTACAACGTCTTCATCCGGTCTGAAGTCGACAATTCGGAAACCCGCCTGAGCGACGACGGGTCCGAAACCAATGCTTACGGCCACCTCGAATGGTCGCCGGACTCGCGTTCGCTGGTCGCCTGGCGCGTCGAACCGGGCGATATCGGCCTGGTCTATCTCATTCAATCCTCGCCGCCGGGCGGCGGCCGCGCCGTGCTTCATCAGCGGCCTTATGCGCAGGCCGGCGACAGGTTCCCGCGATACGAACCCAATGTTTTCGACGTCGCCACGCACAGGCAAATCAAACCCAAGGTGGACCGTTACGAACACGAATACGAAACGCCGCAGATTCATTGGATGCGCGACCATCGGCATTTCGCCTGGATGCAGGAAGATCGCGGGCATCAGCACCTGCGCGTGATTGAGGCCAATTGCGACGATGACTCCACCCGAAACATCATTGATGAACGCACCAAGACCTTCTTCTGGACCGCGCACACCGAAATGCTCGGCGTCCCGCTCATCAACTGGCTGGCGGACGACGAAATGATTTACGTCTCCGAGAAGGACGGCTGGCGCCATCTATATCTGGTCGACACGCAGGCGGGCAAAATTCACAACCAAATCACGAAAGGCGAATGGGTCATACGCGGAATCGACAAGATTGACGAGGACGCGCGCCAGGTTTGGTTTCGCGCCGGCGGCATGAATCCCGGCCAGGATCCTTATTTCATCCAGTACTATCGCATTAATTTCGACGGCACCGGCCTCGTGGCGCTCACTGAAGGCAACGGAAATCACACCGTTCAATTTTCACCGGACCGCAAATTTATCATCGATACTTACAGCCGCGTCGACATGCCGCCCGTGCACGAATTGCGCCGCACCTCCGATGGCAAGCTCGTTTGCAAACTGGAAGAGGCGGACATTTCGGAGTTGAAGGAAACCGGCTGGGAACCGCCGGAAGTCTTCACCGCCAAAGGCCGCGATGGCAAAACCGATATGTGGGGAATCATCCGCCGTCCAAAAAATATCGATCCTAATAAAAAATATCCGATTCTCGAAAACATCTACAACGGTCCGCAGGGCGCGTACGTGCCGAAATCATTCAGCGGCCGCGAGCGCAACTCGGACATGACGGACGCCGGGTTCATCGTGGTGCAATGCGATGCCATGGGCACGGCGTTTCGCTCCAAGGCCTTTCACGATGTTTGCTGGCACAATCTCTCCGACGCCGGCCTGCCCGACCGCATCGCGTGGATCAAAGCCGCCGCCGCGAGATATCCTTACATGGATATTGATCGCGTCGGCATTTTCGGCACATCGGCCGGCGGCCAGAACGCCGCCGCCGCGGTGCTTTTCCATTCTGACTTCTACAAGTGCGCCGTCGCCAATTCCGGCTGCCATGACAATCGCCTGGATAAAGCTTCTTGGAACGAGCAGTGGATGGGTTACATGCCCAAGGACGAGATTTGGAAACCCGGCCCGGACAACTGGTATTCGAAAAATTCCAACATCGACAACGCCGCAAAATTGGGCGGGAAATTGTTCCTGATCGTCGGCGAAATGGACGACAACGTGCCGCCCGAATCCACCATGCGGTTCGTGGACGCGCTGATCAAAGCCAAAAAAGATTTCGATCTGCTGGTTGTGCCGGGCGCAAACCACGGCGCCGCCAGCCCGATCACGGAACGCCGCACGCTCGATTTCTTCGTGCATAATCTGCTTGGCAAGGAACCACCGAACCGGAATGCCGAAACCGCGAGCAACTAATGTGTGAATGCGGCGTGGCGAAATTCTTTCACGCTATCCTTGCTCGCGCTCGGTCTCGGCTCCGGCCTGACCGCGGCGCGAGCGGATTCGGTCGAGCCGCGGCCCGTTGATTCCGTCACCGCCGGCGATGAGCAGAGCGAAGCCGCCCATAAACTCGCGGGCGGCAAAACAAAGACGCTGCCGATCAACGGACACACTTATCGCGTCGCCGGCACGAATGGATGGTTTTCGTGGGAGCTGAAGATATTGCCGAAGGCTGCGCAGGAATTGGATGTTGAATTCGGCGGCGAGCGGCGCCGGCCGGCTGACACGGTGAATATTTTTGCCAATGAAACAAAAATCGCGACGGTGCGGCTCGCAGGTGGCCCGCGAGCAGAATATTACCCTCTGACGAACGCGGCTTTGAAAGGCCAGGACGCGATTGTCGTGAAGTTTCAATCGTCTGCCGGTTCGCGCATCGATGGCGTCGCGGGCGTGAGCGTTGTGAAAATGCCGCCGGCAACGATCGCTTCGGCCAGCACCGCGAGTTCGACGCGCACGAACTGGCAATTCATCGTGAATGCGATCAACGATCAGCACGAACCGAAGAGTTCCGGCGACCGGTTGAAAAAGCATTTCGACTGGTGGCCGGCGAAAGGAACGAACCAGTGGGTGCAATACGATTTCGCAAAATCCGCGCGCGTCTCGGCGGTGGAAGTCTATTGGTTCGATGACACTGGCATTGGCGAATGCCGGCTCCCAAAATCGTGGCGCGTGCTTTACCGCGAGAATGGCGAATGGAAACCCGTCGCGAATCCGAGCCATTACGGCTGCGAAAGCAATCGTTATAATCGCGCGACGTTTGATGTCGTGGAAACGGACGGACTGCGTCTGGACGTGCAACTGCCTGATAAATTCTCCTCCGGATTGTTGCAATGGAAAGTCGAATGATGATGAAAGCATTTTCCAGAGTTTCAGTTTTTTTCCTGTGCAGCTTGCTTGGGTTCGGCACGACCGTTCCAGCGGAAAATAACTCGGGCGAAATCGAGAAAGGTGATTTCCATTTCGCGTATGACGAACGCGGCATCACCGGTCTGGCCGATCCGCACGATCCGTTCGGCGCGCAAATTTTGCCCCGCAACCAGCGATTGGGTATGACCGTCCGCTTCCGCGGCGGCGATGGCGAGTGGCGGACGTTGTCTCCGGGAGAATTGCAAAGCGCCGATTCCTCCGGCGATAAACTCATCTACACGAGCGATGATTCGGACAATTTGCTCAAGGCAACCCAAACGTTCACGACCGACGGTAACGCGCTGGATTGGAACATCGAATTGGAATCCACGAGTAACGCGCCGGTCGAAATCGGCGATCTCTCCATCAGCATTCCGGCCGCCGGGCCGCGCGGCGAGGATCCCAAGCAAATTTTCGAGCACGGTTTCCTGCGGCACCAGTTCATTTCCGGCAATGGTTCGTTTGTCTATTTCATTCGCGCTTCGGGTGTGCCGCCGTTTCTTATCGTGACCGTCAAGCCGGGCACGAAGCTGGAATATTTCGGCGGTGGCTTCGGGCGCGGTGGGGCGCAGGTGTTCATCCACTCCGGCCTGAGCGCCGGAAATGAAAAGCGCGGCACCTGGCGACAGCCGAACACCTTTCTGAAACTCGGCGTGGCGGGGAGCGAGGACAGCAAGGTGAACTACGGCTTCCGTTTTCATTGGGCCAAGTCTTACGATGAAATGCGCGACATTCTTTACCGGGAAGGGTTGTTTGACATTCGCTGCGTTCCCGGCATGACCATCCCCGACGATCTGACGGCGAAGTTTTCCCTGCACACCAAAGCAAAAATCGATTCCATCGATGCCGAATTCCCCGCTCAGACAAAAATAAAGTCGCTGGGCGAACCGCAACCCGATGTTCACGTCTATGAAGTGGCGTTCAAGAAGCTCGGCGAAAACATGCTCACAATCCACCATGATGGCGGACGCAAAACGTATCTGGAGTATTTTGTCACCGAACCCCTGGAAACGCTCATCAAAAAGCGCGCGGCCTTCATCATCAATCGCCAGCAGATTCGCGATCCCTCCAAATGGTGGGACGGCGTATTTGGCCCGTATGACATGAAGAACGAAGTCGTCCGCACGATTGATGACCCGGACATATTCGTCGGCCGGATGGTTTACACCCTGACCTGTGATGACCCGGGCTTGTCAAAAGCCCCTTACGTCGCCGAAAAAAACGTCAGTTTTCCGAACCAAAAGGAAATCGAAGGACTGGAATATTATCTCAAACATTTCGTCTGGGGAAAACTTCAGCGCACCGACAAGGAAACGCCCTATCCGTACGGCGTCTATGGAACGCCGAATTGGTACGTGGACCGTGATCCAATCCGTCGCCGGGAATGGGCCATCGGCAGCCGCGAAAAGCCGCACGGCACTTCCGCCGAAATTCTCGCCGCCGGTTCGAATGTTCTCCATTCCGCCCAGGCGCCCACCAACTCGTCCCGCTCAGGCGATCTCGCCAAGGAACACGTCTTTCGCTCGTATGATTACCCGCACGTCGTGATGCTCTACTATAACATGTATGAGATCGCGAAAAAATATCCGGCGATGTCGAAGTATCTGGATGCTGCCGGCTACCTGGAGCGCGCCTATCAAACCGCCCGCGCGTTCTTCACCTATCCGTATGAAATTTATCCCAGCTACTACGAAACCTACAAATGGGGCCTTTACAACGAGCTTGTCGTTCTCAAGCTCGCCGATGCACTGGATCGCGAAGGTTTCCCCGACCGTGCCGCCTGGCTGCGCGCGGAGTGGGAAAAGAAGGTGAAGTATTTCGTTTACGACGACAAATATCCGTTCCGCTCTGAATACGCTTTTGATCGCACCGCGTTTGAATCGAGCTACGCGCTTGCCAAATATGGCGCCACGCACGATATGAAGCCGGACACCAATCTCTGGTATGACGTGAAGCTCAAGAAATGGTATTCGCACCCGCACGTGAGCCGCGCCGACTCGCGCGCGTTCATGGACCGGCAACTCGCCGCCGGGCTTTGTGTCCGCGGCTGGCTGGAGACGAGTTATTATCAGCTCGGCGCGGACCCGGGCTTGAGCTACATGGCCGCCATGGGCGGCTGGGGCATCCTGGATTATGGGTTGGATTTTTCCGATCGCCCCGCCGATTGGCTGCAACTGGGCTATGCGTCGTATCTCAGTTCCTGGTGCCTCGTCAACTCGGGTCCGCCGCGGAATAATTACGGCTTTTGGTTTCCCGGCAAGGAAAACGACGGCGCCGCCGGCTGGCAATTCACGTCTTCAAAAGTCGGCAATGCCTGGATGGGTTCGAGCTATCCGGGCGGCGTGATGGAGCCGCGCGGTCCGTGGCATTACGACGGCGAAATCGACCTGGGCTTCGGCGGCGCCTTGCGCATGGCGGCCACGGTGCTGACGCGCGATCCGATTTTCGGCTGGTTCGCTTACGGCGGAACACTTTCGGCGCATCGCAATACTCTCGACATCGTCCCGCGCGATGGCTTGCGCCAGCGCTTCGATGCCATTCTCACGAACGAAAACTATCCCGATGCGGAACCGCAGCGGCTCAAAATCAAGCTGGATCGCGACGGTTTCGCCGCGAACCAAAATATCGCGACGGACAAATCGCTGAAAAAGATCGCATTCACTCTGGAAAATCGGACGAGCGATCAGCACACCACCGGACTTTGGCTTTCATTCCCCGCGGGCGCTTCTTATTCCGTTTTGCAGGCCGGACACAAAATCCCGCTGCAATCCACCGGCAATTGGGATTATCCGCTGCGCGCGGATTTGAACGTTACGCTGCACCCAGATAAAATAGAAATCATCCGTGAAGCCCAAAAATAAAACCATCCTGGCGTCGGCATTCAGTCTGACGGTTTTTCTATTCGCACTTCTGTTTGCACTCGCCGGAAATGATTCCCGCGCGGCCGACACGACCAATTTTCCGCCGCCTTTCCAGGGCGATTTTATCATCCACGATTTTCATTTTAATTCCGGTGAGACCTTGCCCGAATTGCGCCTGCATTATCGCACGTTCGGCACGCCGCGCCGCGACGACCGCGGCATCGTGCGCAACGCGGTGCTCATCCTTCACGGCACCACTGGCACCGGCGCGCAGTTTCTCCGTTCCGAATTCGCCGATCAACTGTACGGCAAAGGCCAGCCGCTCGACATCACCCGTTACTACCTGATTCTCCCGGATAACATCGGCCACGGCCAATCCAGCAAACCCAGCGATGGCCTGCGCGCGAAATTTCCCCGTTACGGTTACCTGGACATGATCGAGGCGCAATACCGGTTGCTCACCGATGGATTGGGCGTCAATCATCTGCGGCTCGTGATGGGCACTTCGATGGGCGGAATGCACTCGTGGCTCTGGGGTGAATTGCATCCCGATTTCATGGACGCGCTGATGCCGCTGGCGAGCCTGCCCGCGCAGATTTCCGGCCGCAATCGCGTCTGGCGCCGCATCGTCATTGATTCCATTCGCGGCGCGCCGGATTGGCAAAATGGCGATTATCAAACGCAGCCCTATGGCTTGAAAATCGCCGCCGAAACCATGTTTTTCATGGGCAGCAATCCGGCCCTCCAATCCCGCGCCATGCCGACCTTGGCCAAAGCGGACGCCGTCCTGAACGCCTACGTCGCGAGTTTTTCGAGGACTCACGACGCCAATGACGTTCTCTACGCTTTCGAATCCTCCCACGATTACGACCCCGCGCCCGGCCTCGAAAAAATCACGGCGCCGTTGCTCGCGATCAATTCCGCGGATGACCTTATCAATCCGCCCGACCAGGGAATTCTTGGACGCGAAATCAAACGCGTGAAACACGGCAAAGCGATTGTGATACCGGAAAGCAGCCAGACCGTTGGCCACGGAAGCCACACGAAAGCGGTGCTCTGGAAAAAATATCTGGCGCGCCTGCTTCGGAAGACGGAAAGAAAATCATGAGACGCGCCGCGCAACGTTTGCCGACGATCATCCTCGGAACATTGTTCGCGGCAATTCTCGCCGCTGGATTGTGCTTCGCACAAGAGCACCCGAAAACTGTCCCGCTGCTCAATCCAAAGTCTCCGGAAGTGAACCGCCGCGCGCCGGATTTGTTCAAAGTGCGTTTTCAGACCAGCAAGGGAATCATCCTGATTGAAGTGCATCGCGACTGGTCGCCGCACGGCGCGGACCGCTTCTATAATCTGGTTGAGTCCGGTTACTATGATGGCGACCGATTCTTCCGCGTCATCAAGGGCCGCTGGGCCCAATTCGGCATCAACGGCGACCCGAAGGTATCCGGCGCATGGCGGACGGAAACCATTCCAGATGATCCGCGCGTCGAATCGAATGTTCGCGGCACCCTCGCGTACGCCTTCGCCGTGCCCAATGGCCGCACCACGGAGGTATTCATTAATCTGCGCGATAACTCCAAGACGCATGATCCCGAACCATTCGTGCCGTTCGGAAAAATCATCGCCGGCATGGATGTGGCGGACGCGTTGAATACCGAATATGGGGAGACTTCCGGGAGCGGCATTCGCGCCGGCAAACAGGAGCCGCTTTTTAAAGATGGAAATGCGTATCTGGAAAGCCATTTTCCACGTTTGGATTACATCGAGCACGCAACCGTCATCGAACCCACCAGCGCAAACAAATGAAAAACTTCTACTCGCGATCGGCTTTCTTAGCGCCGTGGCTGGCGGTGTTCTGCCTGTCGGTCCTGGCGTATTCAGTCGCGAAAGCCGACTCATCTCTGCAATTCGAAGGCGTTCCGGTTGATTTGACCATCAGCCAGGTCAGCGACAAAACCGTGCGAATTGAACTGCGCCCGCTCGGCGAGGACGGAAAGCCCGTTCAAACCCCGGCCTCGCCGACCCTTGCCGTTTTTTCCACGAAAGAGAAATTTCACGCGCGCGAGTTGGCGTCGGATAAAACGGTTCGCGTGGGCGACTTCCGCGTGACGGTGCAACCGCATCCGATGACCATCGCGGTCCGGCGCGCCGATGGAACGCTCGTGCAGGAATTGCAGTTCAATCCGGGTGGCGGCACGAATGCCATTTCGTTCCGCACCAGCGCTCCAGTATTTGGTCTCGGCGAAGGCGGCGATCAATTCGATCGTCGCGGCGCGAATTTTCCGCTCATTAACGGCCAGCGTTATCACCTCGCGGTACTCGGCGCCCGCTGTTTTTCGCCCTTCCTCATTGGCACCGAAGGCTGGGCCATGTATGTGGCGTCGCCGGCAGGCGGCTTCGATTTGCGCGGCGAACGGGGCGCGTTCAGCTCGCGGGATACTTCCGGCGCGGCCGATATTTTCATTACTGACGCCTCAGAACCTGCCGACGCCATGCGCGCGTTCACGCGCCTGACCGGCGCGCCGGTGCTGCCGCCGAAATGGGCGCTCGGTTTCATGCAGTCGCACCGCACGCTCTCCACGGAGGCGGACATTTTGCAGGAAGCCAAAACTTTTCGGGAAAAGGATCTGCCCTGCGACACATTCATTTTTCTCGGCACGGGCTTTTGCCCCAAGGGTTGGAATTTCGGGCACGACTCGTTTGAATTCAACACGAACGTGTTTACCGACGACGCTAAAACGGTCATTCAGGATTTGCATGCCGACCATCTGCACGTGATTCTCCACATCGTTCCGTTGCAACGTGATTACCCGAGGCTTCATGGCAACATCCCGCCCCAACCCGGCGAGATTTTGGACCAGCAGCACATCGCAAACTATTGGGCCCGCCATCACGAACTCGTCGCCGATGGCGTGGATGGCTGGTGGCCGGACGAAGGCGATTGGTTTGATGAGCCGAGCCGCCTCGCGCGCCATCGCATGTATTATGAAGGCCCCTTGAGCGACCAACCGGACCGGCGCCCGTGGAACCTCCAGCGCAACGGCGCGCCCGGCATGGCGCGTTACGGCGGCTGGATTTGGTCCGGCGACATCAGCTCCAGTTGGAAGACGTTTGCGGCCCAGGTGAAGGTGGGCGTGAATTCCTCGTTGAGCCTGTCGCCCTATTGGGGCACGGACATCGGCGGATTTTACCCGAGCGCGGATCACGAATTCACCGGCGAACTCTACGCGCGCTGGTTTGAATTCGCGGCCTTTTGCCCCTCCTTCCGTTCGCATGGCCGGACCTGGCACTTGCATTTGCCGTGGGGCTGGAACACCGGCGAAACCGGCCCGGTCGAATCCCGCCCCGCGCCCGATCCGTCCGAACTGCACAACGCCGCCGTCGAGCCCGTCTGCCAAAAATATCTCGACCTGCGCTATCAACTTCTCCCTTACACCTACACCATCACGCGCGAGGCCCACGACACCGGCCTGCCGCTCATGCGCGCGCTTTGGCTGCAGTATCCGCACGATCCCGAGGCGGTAAAACTCGGCGACGAATATCTCTGGGGCCGCGATTTGCTCGTGGCGCCTGTGACCGAAAAGGCCGCGCAGACGCGCCAGTTGTATTTGCCCGCCGGCGATTGGTTTGATTGGTGGACGAATGAAAAACTTTCCGGCCATCGTTGGATTGATCGGCCGGTGGATTTGGCAACCATGCCGATCTATGCCCGCGCCGGCGCCATCATTCCCTTCGATCCCGTCCGCCAATACGTCTCGCAGCCCGTAAATGGCCCGACGACTTTGAAAATCTTTCCCGGCGCGAATGGCGAATTCACGCTTTACGACGATGACGGCGAAAGCCCGCGCTATCTGAATGGTTCAGATGCGAAAACCATCTGGATCCGCTTCCGCTGGAACGATGCAAATCGCAGACTAACGATTGAACCCGATGAGCGCATGAAGAAATGGCCCGGCGGCGCACGTCTGTTCTCCGCTGAAGTGATTGGAGCCAAACCGCAGCAGGTTGAGTTTCGGGGAAAACGCGTGGAAGTGAAATTTTAAGTTGGCGAGCGAACCCGCTTAACGCGAAATATCCGCCTGCTTCAGGACGGGAAATTGATGCTGCCGCAGCACCTGTTCGGCCATGTCGTTGTCTTCCATGCTCAAGCCGACAATGGACCGGCCGTTCGGATGAGGAATGAAGGAATAAAGATAATTGATGTTCAATTCCGCTTCGAGCAGCGCGGCGATGAGACGGTTTAATTCGTCAGGCGAGCCGACCTCGACGACCACCAGCGGGCTTTCAGTGAAGGCGAAACCTTGCGAATCCAGCAGCTCGCGCGCTTTGTCCGGATCATCCACGACGAGCCGGATAATCGAGCTGTCCGTGGTGTCCAAAACGGTGAGCGCGAGCACGTGAATGCTGTGACCGCCCAGGATTCTGACAAGATCGTTAAGACGGCCCGTACGATTGGGAGTGAACACCGAAAATTGAGTGACGGCGTTGGCGCGGGGACCTTTGATTGCACTCGCTGGCATGGGTCAACCTTCCACACTTCGGGCCGGCTTGCAGCCGGAAAATTCCGGAATTTCATCCTGCCATAAGCATTCAGCATCAAACCTTTGCGCCGATCCGAATGCGCCCCACCAGCACGGCGCCTTCCTCCACCACGAGGTTGACCGCCTCCACGTCGCCAAACAATCTGGCGGTGGATTTCAGCAGCACCGTGTCATTCGCCAACACGTTGGCCGCGAGCTCCCCGGCGATCTCGGCCGAGCCTACTTTGATCGGTTCCGGCCAGCGAAAATGGTTCGCTGCGGGAATCACCAGCCGTGCTGTCTTGAAACTGCCCTTGATTTCCGCCGTCGAGTAAACCGTGAGCGAATGTTCCGCGGACAACTTGCCGAGAAAGCGCCCCTTGATGACGGCGTCGCTGACGATTGCTTCCGTGTTGAAGACGTAGCCTTTCAGGTCGATGACGAACGAGCCCTTGGTCTTGAAATTCTTCGAGACCGCGCTGTTGATCACGTAATTCTTCATGTCCACGTAGCGGCTGCACCGCTTGCACATGGTGGACTCGGCGCTCACGGGCACCTCCAGTTCCGCGCCGCACTCGAAGCAAGTGATGCGCTTCCGCGCCGGACCGGTGTCGGCGGGCTTCGGCGGCGGATTGAGAATCTCCTGCACGCGCAAATGCTCGCCGCATTTTTTGCAAACGCTCGAGAACGCAGTGCGCGGCTCCATCTGCTGGTGGCCGCAACGAGGGCACGTCACCAGGACCTGATCCTGTTTCTTCGCCGGCATCTAATTTGATCGGAAAGAGAATTCCCCTAAAAACCCCGGCATTGACCCCCTGAACCACGACCTATCAATGGCTCTATTCCACGAGAGGCCCTGGAGCAACTTCGCCCTCTCCCATCGGAGGGGAGAGGGGCGGGGTCAGGGGTCGGCCTCATGGAAAGGAGGCTACCGGCCCGTGGGTTTGCCGGCCTCGGGAGGTTTCGGCCCTTCGGTTGGCCGCGCCGGAGTTGGCGAGACTTTGTTCGGGTTTACTTCCGTTTTGCCGACGAAGGTCACTCCTTCCTCGACGGATAATTTCGAAGCGCGAATGTCCCCGAACAATTCGGTCTTGGTCTTGATGTCGATTTTTTCCTTCGCAACAATGTTGCCGTTGACCTTGCCGCGCACGATGACGTTCTGCGCGTTGATGTTTCCATTCACGACCGCGCTGTCACCCAGGTTCAACACGCCGTCGGTCTGGATTTCACCGTCGATCTTGCCGTCAAACGTCAACTCACCGGAAAATTTGAGGTTCCCTTTGATTTCAACGTCCGAAGCCAAAGTATTCTTTGCAGGGCCTGTTCCATTCATAACTATTGATGCTATTCCTGAGTGGAATCATTAGCTGGAAGCCTAAACGCATCGAACGCTTTCTCCAAAGAAAATTTCCCGCAATCGGAAAAAATATTTTCCAAATTTTTGAACGCGCACAGCACCTCATTCGTAAATCTCGTGAAGCTTGCCATGTAAAACGAATTGCACGTTCTGTAACCAATCGGTCTGCCATCCGCCTTCAGCACCTGGGTGTAGGAAAGCGTGGTGATAGGCGATTTCCAACGGCGCGAACGATGCCGGTGCGGCGGCTCCGGTCATTGGACCGGACGCGGCGGCGGCTCAATGATGATCATGCCGTCGGCAAAAGAGGGGCGAACGCTGTGAGTAAAAGTAGAATCCACCGTTTCATGTTCGGTTGGACGGGAGGCGGGGAAAAATGCTGCCGGTAATTCAGTCGCACGGGCATCTCGCCCGTGGGAACAGGGACTCACGGGCGAGACGCCCGTGCCACTAAAGCAAAAGGCCCGGCGGGCGCCGGGCCTTGGTGATTTGAATTCTTTTATTTCAGCGCCTTAGTCCTTGGCGGGCGTAATCGCGAGATTCACGCCTTTTAACTTGGGATCGAGGATTTGGACGTTGGCGGCTTTGAGGAGTTTTTCGCTGTAAGCCGGAATCTGCTTCTGCATTTCTTCCGCCGACAGACGTTCCTTGATGCGGTCCTTCACCTTGTCGAAATCAACTTTCTTGGCGGGGATTTTTTCGCTCAGCTTGATGATGTGAAAACCGTATTTGGTTTCAATGATGTCGCTGATCTGGCCGGGTTGCAGCGCGAAGGCCGCTTTTTCAAATTCCGGAACCATCTGGCCGCGCGGGAAGGTGTATTCGCCGCCGTTATCCTTTGAGCCGGGATCTTCGGAATATTTCTTGGCCAATTCGGCAAAGTTCGTTCCCGCCCGCGCCTGTTTGAGGATGCCCTCCATCTCTTTGCGTTTGGCTTCCTTCTCGGCGGGCGGCAGCGGTTCGTGCGTTTTCGGATCTTCGGTCATCAGCAGGATATGGCTAGCGCGGACCATTTCGGGCTGTTCGAACGAGGGGGTGTTGGTCGGGTCATCGTAGAACTTCTTCGCGTCCGCGTCGGTGACATTCACGCCCAATTCGCGCTCGAGCACGATCGGCACCGTGAGGCCTTCGATGTTTTTCTTGTCCCACTCCTGGCGGGTTTCGCCGTCTTGAAGCTGCGCGGCGATGCGCTTGTTAAACTCCTCGTCGGTCAGGCCGGCACTGGCTTTGAGCTTGGCCACGCGATCTTCGAAATCCGCCTTGCCTTTGGCGCGATCCGCATCGGTGGCCTGAGCGAGAACCAATTGCTGGAAGACGATTTGCCGCAAGGCCTGTTCCTCAAGATCGGCGGGCACGGGCATGCCACGGGCGGCATACATGGCTTTCACCCGGGTCAAGGCCGCGTCGATATCCGCCTGCTTGACTTCCACGCCTTTGCCCTTGGCGATGACCGTGTCCGGGCTCAGTTCCGCCGCGACGGAATTCGTTTTTCCCGGCTGGTCCGGCGTCACGCTGAAGGCTGCCATGGGCGCGACGGCGAAAAGCAGGGCCAATAATTGACTCATTTTTTTCATAACAATCTGATTATACTAGCATGGTTCTATAGTTTTACTACGGCCACATTGGTGATGTCGGGGTCTTTTCGAATTTCGTCCAGAACTTCGGTCGGCGGGACGCTATCCAAATTCAAAGCGGTCAGGGCAAATCCGCCGGCAGTATCGCGACTGAGGCTCATGCTGGCAATGTTTACTTTGTGCTTGGCGAGAAGAGTGCCCAGGTAGCCGACGATGCCTGGCCGGTCTTTGTTATTCAGCAGTAAAACCACCCCAAACGGAGCGATTTCCGTCGGCTGGCTGTAGAGACGCACGATGCGTGGATTCTCCGATGAACCGAAGAATGTGCCGCCCGCCGAAAGCACTTTCACGCCGGCGTTCGAGGCCTGGACGTGCAGCCATTCGTTGAAGGTCACGGGCTCGTTCGAGCGTTTTTCCTCGACCGTGAGGCCGAGCGTGGAAGCGATGCTCCGGACGTTCACGTTGTTCAAATCCTTCACATCGGCGCGGGAAAGAAAGCCCTCCAGAATCTTGCGCGTGATGGGATCGACGTTCGGCAAATCCTTGGCCTTGCCGCCGTAGGTGATATAGAGGCGGTCGACCTGGGCGGGCGCGAGTTGCGCGAGCAATTTGCCGAGTTTCTCGCCGAGGACGAGATACGGTTTGACCTGTTCGTAGGTCTTGGCGTCGAGATAGGGCAAATTCACGGCGTTGCGAACTTCGCCGGTGAGCAAATAGCCCGCGATCACTTCGGCGACTTCGATGCCGCATTTTTCCTGCGCTTCCGACGTGCTGGCGCCCAGGTGCGGAGTCATGATGACGTTCGGATGCTTGCGGAATGGATGATCTTCGGGCAACGGTTCCTTGGAAAAAACGTCCAGCGCGGCGGCGGAAACTTTTCCGGAATCCAGCGCGGCGAGGAGATCACTTTCGACGATGATTTCGCCACGGGCGCAATTCACGATGCCGACCTTCGGTTTCATTTTCGAAAACGCGGCGGCGTTCAACATGCCGCGCGTTTGCTCGGTGACGGGCATGTGGACGGTGATGAAATCCGCGTCGCGATAGACGGCGTCCAGTTCGGCCACCAATTCCACGCCGAGCGCCTTGGCGCGGGCTTCCGTGAGGAACGGATCATACGCCAGCACGCGCATGCCGAAGGCGATGGCGCGCTTGGCCACTTCGCTGCCGATGCGGCCCATGCCGAGGATGCCGAGCGTTTTTTCGGCGAGTTCCACGCCTTGATACAGTTTGCGGTCCCATTTGCCGGCGACCATGGATGCAGCCGCCTGCGGCACCTTGCGCGCGAGGCTCAGCAGCATCGTGAAGGTCAATTCCGCGGTGGTGATGGTGTTGCCGCCGGGCGTGTTCATGACGACCACGCCGTGCTGGGTGGCGGCCTGGACGTCGATGTTATCGACGCCGACGCCGGCGCGGCCGACGACGCGCAATTTGGGGGCGGCTTCGATGACTTTTTTGGTCACTTTGGTTTCGGACCGGACGACCATGGCCACGGCGTCAGAGACGAGCGGCAGCAGTTCGGCCTCGGAGAGGCGCTTGGGCAGAACGGTGACCTGGAATTCAGGGCGTTGCTGCAAAAGGGTGATGCCTTTGGGTGAGATGGGGTCGCATACGAGCACTTTCATAAATTGGAACGGCGAGCATAGGCCATGGGCATTAGCGGGTCAAAACAAGAAAGACCCCATGGGCGAACCATGGATTTGACTTATGCAAAACATAAATCGGCTCGAAATTCCGATGGCGACATGGCTTACAAAGTAATCTGGTCGCTTCATTCTGGTGCATTTTTCCAAAGCGGCGGAGGGCCGCCGCACTCCAAAACCTGACGGAATGGTTGAGGCTCATTGACTCGCGCTAGCGTCCTGGAGTGCGGCGGCCCTCCGCCGCTTTTCACCGGATTCTAGTCATGATCTCAAAGCTGGAAGCAGAGATGGCCGGCAGATTGGCACTTTCGCGTGAAGAAAACGATGTCCTAAGCCCGCGCCCTCGTTCGTCATATTATTGACAAACCGCAATCAACAAACGATTGGTCTCGCAATCCCGAGATTCAGGAAAGGAAACCATGAGCGCAAAAGCGAAAAAATCCGCGCCGAAAACTCAGCGGCAAAAGCACAAGGTGGCATCGCGAAAAGCATGGCTGGCGGCCCGGTTGAAACTCCTTAAGGAGGAGAAAAAGCTGACACGGCAAAGCGATAAGGTGGCTCAACAGCGGCAGGAGCTGCCTTGGGTTAAAATCACGAAGGAGTATCGCTTCGATACCGATGACGGCGCGGCGTCGCTGGCGGATCTTTTCCGGGGCCGCTCGCAGATGCTGGTCTATCACTTCATGTTCGGGCCGGATTACACGGCGGGTTGTCCGGCGTGCTCCTCGATCGCGGATGGCTTCAATGGCATCGCGGTTCACCTGGCCAATCACGATGTGATGCTTTGGGCGATCTCGCGCGCGCCGTTGGCGAAGCTGCAGGTGTACAAACAGCGGCTGGGCTGGACGTTTCCGTGGGCGTCATCGTTCAACACGGATTTCAATGCCGATTTCAACGTCCATTTCACCGAGGCGCAACAGCGCAAGGGCGGCGTGGAATACAATTATCGGCGCGAACCGCCGGTGATCGCTGACAAAAAGCCGGAGGACGGCGGTCCCGTGTCCGAGATTGCTGGCCGATGTGGAACCGATGCGGCCACATTCATCCGCGAGCGGCCGGGCATGAGCGCGTTCGCGCTCGAAGACGACGTCGTTTACCATACGTATTCCGCTTATTCACGCGGGCTGGATGGGCTTTGGGGCATGTACCAGTGGCTCGACCGGGCGCCGAAAGGGCGCAATGAGGAGGAGACGGGCATTTGGTTTCAGCGGCGGGATGAGTATCGGAAGGGAAAGATGGGCGGGTCATGTTGCGGATGAGCGTCAGAGAACTCGCCTTTTTGGAGTCGCGCGGTTAGCATCCGGTCCATCCTATGGACGACAAACTCTGGACGAACGTGGACGAATACCTCGCGGAAAAACTTCTTCCGGATGACCCCGCACTTGAAGGCGCTCTTGAGAAAAATACCGCGGAAGGGCTGCCCGCCATTGATGTCAGCGCACTGCAAGGCAGATTTTTGCATCTGCTTGTCAAATTGCACGGTTCACGGCGCATCCTGGAAATCGGCACGCTGGGCGGGTATTCGACGATTTGCCTGGCGCGGGCTTTGCCGGCAGGTGGGAAGCTGATCAGCCTTGAATTGGACGAGAAGCACGCGCGCGTAGCGCGGGAAAATATCGCGACCGCGGGCCTGGCGGAACGCGTGGAGATTCAGGTCGGGCCGGCGTTGGAATCACTGGCCCAGCTTCAGGCGGACAAGGCGGGACCGTTCGATTTTGTTTTCATCGATGCGGACAAGCCAAATACCGGGCCTTATTTCGAACGTGCGATGGAACTATGCCGATCGGGGTCGATCATTATCGCGGACAACGTGGTCCGGAAAGGTCAGTTGGCTGATCCGGCGAGCAAGGACGTCAACGTTCAAGGCATGCGGCGGTTCATTGATACCGTTTCGAAGGATTCTCGCGTCGAGGCTTCCACGATTCAAACGGTGGGCGCGAAAGGTTATGACGGTTTTACGCTGATTCGGGTGTTATGATTTCAACTGGGTGCCAGACTGCTTCGAGTTAGGCTGGTGAACGGAGAGAATATGGGGCGGCGCGGCAGCGCACGCCCTACCTTTAGCTGGTCGCGAGATTGCTTTCCAAAGCTTTGGGTTTGGCGGCGGCTGTTTTGATTTCTTCGGCTGCGCCATTTTGTTTATCAGCCAGGATTTCGTAGAAGGTGTTCCGTTGCACGGGCTCGCGGCCGGCTTCGCGGATGGCTTTGATCATGTTGGCTTCGGTTTGGGATTGCGGTGAGGTTGCGCCGGCCATGTGGAAGATGTGCTCCTCGATGATTGTGCCGTGGATGTCGTCCGCGCCGTAGCTCAAGGCGACTTGCGCGAGTTTCATGCTCAAGCCGACCCAATAGGCGGTGATGTGCGGGAAGTTGTCGAGAAAGATGCGGCTGATGGCGATGGTGCGCAGGGAATCGAAACCGGTCGGAGGATTCTCGACGGGAATGTCGTTGTCCTGCGGTTGATAGGCGAGCGGGACGAAGCCGACGAAGCCGTGGGTTTCATCCTGCAGCGCGCGCAATTGGCGGAGATGATCCACGCGGTCGGGGAGGGATTCCACGTGGCCGTAAAGCATGGTGCAGGTGCTGCGTCCGCCCATGCGATGCCAGGTGCGGTGGACGTCGAGATATTCCTCGGCGGATTCCTTGCCGCGCGCGATGGCGGACCGGACTTCTTTGCGGAAAATTTCCGCGCCGCCGCCGGTCAGTGAATCGAGGCCGGCATCTTTCAATTCGCGCAGGGTTTCTTCGACGGATTTTTTGGCGAGCCAGGCGAGGTGCAAGATCTCAATGGCGGTGAAGCATTTGAGGTGCAGCCTGGGAGCGCCGCTGTCTCGGTGGCTTGCCAGCGGGACGCTGCCGGAACTCGCAGCCGGGACGGCTGCGCTACCATTCAGCGCATTGAGCGCTTTGAGCATGTCGGTGTAATAGCTGAACGGCAGCGAAGGATGCAGGCCGCCGACGATGTGCAATTCGGTGATGCCGAGCTTCAGCGCTTCGCGGGCTTTTTCCACCATCTGCGGAATCGTGAATTCGAAGCCGTCGGCGTCGCGCTTTTTGCGCGCGAAGGAGCAGAACTGGCACGAGAGGATGCAGTAATTGGAATAATTGATGTAGCGATTGACGATGTAGCTGGCGCGGTTGCCGTTTTTTTTCTGCCGAACCAGGTCGGCAATGGCGCCAAGGGCGTTCAAATCCTTGGATTCGAACATGCGCAAGGCATCGGCTTCGGAAATGCGTTCGCCCGCGGCGACCTTGTCATACAGGTCGCGCAACTCGCTGCGTTCGACGAAGAAATTCATCGTTTCAAATAGACCAGAAAATTCGTTTACGCGCAAATGTGGAATCCGGAGAATGGAGCTTTTGGAGCGCCGATCTCCGATTCGGCGCGTTTCGAGTGGTCTCCCTTCGTGCCGATCGGGAGATCGGCGCTCCTATTGTGGGCCAAAGGGGCGTTTATTATTCGGGCCGAGCTGGTGCTCGGCGCTCCAAAGTCAGAAAAGGTTTGTCTCTTTGGCCCGGAGGAGGTTTGATGCTGGGAGCATGGCGAAGAATATCGTCTATTTCGATTTGGAAACGCAGAAGTCCGCGGAAGACGTCGGTGGCTGGGACAAAATCAGCGCGATGAAGATGAGCGTGGGCGTGACTTACAACACGGGCACGGGCGCGTACCGGATCTACCATGAAAAACAGGTGGATGAGTTGATCAAGGAATTGCAGCGGGCGGATTTGGTGGTCGGCTTCAATAATCTGCGGTTCGATTACGAAGTGCTGCACGGCTACACGGCGTTTGATTTGCGCCAGTTGCCGACGCTGGACATGCTGGTGGAGTTGCAGAACAAATTGCAGCATCGGCTTTCATTGGATTCCATCGCGACGGCGACGTTTGGCGTGGAAAAGACGGCGGAAGGCATGCAGGCGATTGAATGGTTTCGGCAGGGCAAGCTGCTGGATATCGCGGAATATTGCTGCTACGACGTGAAAATCACGAAGCTCGTGCACGAACATGGTATGAGCTACAAACAACTGCATTATCACAAT
Source organism: Candidatus Angelobacter sp. (assembly GCA_035606845.1). Classification (GTDB taxonomy): domain Bacteria; phylum Verrucomicrobiota; class Verrucomicrobiia; order Limisphaerales; family DASXHY01; genus DASXHY01. The sequence goes on from DATNEA010000061.1 coordinate 30,132, forward strand.
CGGTTTGGGAAAAAGCTGACGGTGGCGGTGGAGTGGTGAGTCGTCGTCTCGCGCTGTGCGCTCCACGGAAGTTTGGGCAGCGCGCAGCGCTGCCCTACCACGTCATTAGACAACGCGCATTTGGACGGCGTCGACGATTTGGTCGCCGACGAGGATGGAGCCGATGACGACCACGGTGGCGCCTTTGTGCAGGCGACCGTCCCGGACTAGACCTTTCAAGGCGGCTTCGATGGTGTTTTCCGGATTGATCATGTCGAAGGGCACGACGAACGGCGTGACGCCCCAGTTCAGGGCCAGTTGGCGCGCGCTTTCTTCGAGGGCGGTCATGGCGTAAACGGGCGAGTAGCGCGGGCGCAACCAGCCCGTGTGCCGGGCCATGTGGCCGTGGCGCGTGAATACGAGAATGGCGTCGGCCTTCAATTCGTTGGCCATGACGACGGCGCTTTTCACCAGTTTCTGGCGCGGCGTTTCCATGACGGCACTTTCGAAAAAGTTCGCACCGCCGCTGCGCTCGATGCGCGTGGCGATGCGGTCGAACACTTCAATGCAACGCAGCGGATGTTTGCCCACCGTGGTTTCGCCGCTGAGCATGATGGCGTCGGCCTGCTCGTAAACGGCGTTGGCCACGTCCGTGACTTCGGCGCGCGTGGGCATGGGCGATTCAATCATGCTTTCGAGCATGTGCGTGGCGACGATGACGGGCTTGCCCTGGCGCAGGCACATTTTGACGATGCGGCGCTGAACGATGGGCAATTCCTCGTAGGGAATTTCGATGCCCAAATCGCCGCGCGCGACCATGACGCCGTCGGCTTCGCGGACGATTTGTTCGAGATTGGCGATGGCCTGCTGGTCCTCGATCTTGGCGATGACGAGCGGATGCTTTTTGAAATCCTTGAACAGCTCGCGCAACTGGAGCAAGTCGCGGGCTTCGCGCACAAACGAGAGCGCCATGAAATCCACTTCCAATTCCAGTCCGAGCCGGGCGTCGGCGATGTCCTTGGCGGTGAGCGCGGGCAGGCTGACTTTGACGCCGGGCAAATTGATGTGCCGGCGGCTGCCGAGCTTGCCCTCGGTGAGGACTTCGCACTCGACCTTATTGCCGGCCTTGGCGTGGACTTTCATTTCGATGGCGCCGTTGTCGATGAGCACGACGTCGCCGACGTTGATATCATTGACGAAATCGGCGTAATTGACGTCGACGGAGCGCTCTTCTTCGCTGCGTTCGCCGCGGACGGTGAGGGTGAATTTCTGGCCGGGTTGCAAATCGAGCGGCACGCCGAGTTCGCCGGTGCGGATGGCCGGGCCCTGGGTGTCCATCATAATGGCCGCGTGGCATTGGGCGGCGGCGCTGGCGGCACGGATGTCCTTGACGACGCGCCGGACCCAATCATGCGGCGCGTGGGACATGTTGAGGCGGAAGACATTCACGCCGGCCTTGAGGAGTTTGGCGATCATTTCCGCCGAATCGGTGGCCGGGCCCAAAGTGGCAATGATTTTTGTTTTGCGCTGAGCGCTGGGTTGCATCACGAGAGAATAATTCCGCGACGGCGGATGAAAAGGATTTTCATGGGAGGCGAGCGCAGGGAGAGCAGCGGGAAATCGGATAGCGCGCGCTTCAATGGTGAGCTTGCCCAGTTCAAAAGCCGAAATCGGGAATCCTCCTCGTTCTCGCACTCGTTCTCGTTTCTCCAATCGTTTGGGGATAGAGGACGAGGACGAGGAGAAGAACGAGAACGAGCGACGAATTGTTTATACACGGGAGGTATTGGCGCGCTCGGGTTCCGTTTTTTCATCGGGAAATCGGGCTTGCCATAAATGGGGCGCGCCGCCATATTTTGCGTCACCTAAACAGGTTCATTTTATGGCTGATGTAGCAAATAGATATCCCGAGAACACGGGCGGCAAATACTACGTGGACAACCAGTGCATCGACTGCGATCTGTGCCGCGAAACCGCGCCGGATAATTTCAAGCGAAACGACGACGGCGGCTACTCGTTCGTTTACAAGCAACCGGAAAATCCGGACGAGGAAGCGCGTTGCAAGGAAGCGAAGGAAGGTTGCCCGGTCGAAGCCATTGGCGATAACGGCGGCTAGAGCGTTCAAACGCTCCAGCGAGGATTTTGGAAAAACCAGCCGCAGGTTTGCCTGCGGCTTTTTTCTTTGGCACAAGAGACAGCGGAAATTCGAACAGAAGGAAACGAAGAGAACAAAGGTTTGAACAAGTGGAATAGTGAGAGCAGAGATTTTGACCCCTTTGTTGCCTTTGTTTCCTTCTGTTAGAAATTTCGATGTTAACTTCGTTGCCTTCTGTTAGAGATTTCAGTTCATGTGGGCGCGGCCAGCGCTCAGTTCCAAGCTTGTAAAATGAGAGGGGTGGGCTTTAAATCGGCGCGAGCAGGGAAGTGCTATGAACTACAAAATTGTCTGTCCGAAATGCGGCGCGCGGATGTCGCGATGTCATTGGATGCTGTCCGTGTTGAATTATCGGTGCCGGAATTGCGAGGCCCGTTTTCAGATGACTTTTTTTGGGGTGGCTGATGACGCTGGCAGTGATCCTGGCGGAGTTTTTGTGGTTCGCGTTATCCCAAGTGAAGCTCATCTCACCGGGCGTGGCGATTGGATTGTTGGTGGCAACGTGTTTTGTGGGTCTATGGATGCTTCCGTATTGAATGCCGGTGGTGCCGGCGAGGAAGGGGGGGCGGAATATTAGCGGCGGATAATTTTCATATTTATGCAAATCGTCGCGCCAAATCCATACGACCAGATTCGAGAGCACGACCGGATTTTGCGTCGATTGCTAGCGTCGAGGGCGCAGGAATGGAAGAGTCAGCGCGGAATACGGCGGCTCATCGCGCGCGTCAAGCTTGAATTTTGGGCGTGGAGGGAAACGTCGCGAGAGTTGCGGGATTCGCGGTATCGGTTGTAAACGACTGCTCATTATGTCCAAAGAGGCTTCATTATTCTGCTGCATCGGTTGTTTGGTTCTCGGGATTTTGGCCGCATATTTTTACACGCGAGAGCGCGGGGGCCGGGCGACCGCAGACGCTCTGGCTGCGTTTACAATGAACGATTTAGCTGAATCTTCAGAACGCGCACAAAAGGCGTATGAACATGAAACTGCTCCGGTAGCGATCTATGCAATGACGGAGCTTTTGGACAAGCAGAAGGCGCTCGATGAGACCGGCGGCAATGCGCTCGTTAGCCGCAAGATGATTTCAATTGATTTGGTTTTGACGCACGGGCGTCTCGCCAAGCTTTATGGCGAGACTGGCGCCGCCAATTTGAGTGCGCAGCATGTTGCAGAAGCACTCCATTACGCCCAATCGGACAGAAATCTTGGGGTGACTAACCGAGACGCCTTGATGGATTTTGTGGCTCAGACGGACAACGGAGCAAAATGATAAAACTTAATATGAGTGAATCCGCTATCAAACACCGGGCGACTTTCGGAATCCTTTCCCTCGCTGTTTTGGCATTGGCGTTTTTCGTTGATATGACCAGTTGGAAAGCGGTCTCACTATGGCGGGATCGCCGCAGTCTAAATCGCTCCGAAATTGCAAATTGACCGCCCTAATGCAGATTGCTAGGTTTCCGGCCCGTTTTAACGGACTTATGAGACATACGATTTCGGTGCTGGTGGAAAATAAATTTGGCGTGCTGACGCGCGTGGCCGGGCTGTTCAGCGGCCGCGGATATAATATCGACAGCCTGAACGTGGCGCCGACGCATGATTCGACGGCATCGCGGATGACGATTGTCACCCACGGTGATGAGGCGACGGTGGAGCAGATCATCAAGCAGTTGCAAAAGCTGCCGGATGTGATCAAGGTGCAGGATTTTCGCCAGGGCGAATATGTGGACCGCGAACTGGTGCTGGTGAAGGTGGCGGTGGATTCCAAGACGCGCGCCGAGGTGATGCAGATCACGGATATTTTCCGCGCGAAAATCGTGGATGTGCAGCCGAAGAGTTTGACCATTGAAATTACCGGCGATGGGAGCAAGATTGAGAAGTTTCTGACGCTGATGAAGACATTCGGGGTGACGGAATTGACCCGTACCGGCAGTGTGGCGATGGCGAGGAAATGATGATGCTAGTTGGGAAAGCTTTGGAGCCTTTTTGGACGGCTCGATGCTTAATGACTCAATGCAGCGCCGGGTTCGTGGCTCGTGGCGCAAAAGCGTAATGATTTTGTTAGCTCTGAACCAATAACTATCAACTGATTAAATGCCTGCAAAAGTGTATACGGATAAGGACGCTGATCTCAGCGTGTTGAAAAATAAAACTCTCGCCGTGCTCGGCTTTGGCTCCCAGGGCCATGCGCATGCGCTCAATCTCAAGGACAGCGGATTGAATGTCATCGTTGGCCTGTACGAGGGGAGCAAGTCCATTCCGGTCGCGGAGGAAAAGGGCTTCAAGGTCGTCAGCACGGCTGAGGCGGTGAAGCAGGCGGATGTGATTTTCGTCGCGTTGCCGGACACGAAGCAGGCGAAGGTGTATGAGAAGGACATCGCGCCTAATTTGACGAAGGGCAAGACGCTGTTGTTCTCGCACGGGTTTTCGATTCACTTCAAGACGATCGTTCCACCGAAGAATGTGGACGTGATCCTGGTGGCGCCGAAGGGGCCGGGGCACATTGTGCGCCGGCAATATGTCGAGGGCAAGGGCGTGCCGGCGTTGATCGCGGTGTACCAGAACCCGAGCGGCAAGGCCAAGGCGACGGCGCTGGCGTGGGCCAAGGGCATTGGCGGGACGCGCGCGGGCGTGATCCAGACCACGTTCAAGGAGGAGACGGAGACGGATTTGTTCGGCGAACAGACGGTGTTGTGCGGCGGCGCGAGCGCGTTGATCCAGGCGGGTTACGAGACGCTGGTCGAGGCGGGTTATCAGCCGGAGATGGCGTATTTCGAGTGTTTGCATGAGCTGAAGCTGATTGTGGATTTGATGAATGAAGCGGGCATCAGCGGCATGCGTTTTTCGATTTCCGAAACCGCGAAGTGGGGCGACGTGAGCGTCGGGCCGAAGATTGTGGATGCGAGCGTGAAGAAGCGGATGAAGGCGGCCTTGAAGGATATTCAGTCCGGGAAGTTCGCGAAAGGCTGGATCGCCGAATACAAGGGCGGTTACAAAAAATATAACGCGCTGCTGAAGAAGGGCGAGAATCATTCGATTGAGAAGGTCGGGTCGCGGTTGCGCGGGTTGATGCCGTGGATGAAAAAGCGGTCGATCAAGGGCGCGCAGGCGGCTTACTAGAGCCTGTACTTAACTTTTCGTAAAAAAAGTCTGTACATGGTAAATACATCCCGGCAATAAGCTGGGGATGGCAAACAAGCGAAAGAATTATCCGAGTGATGTGACCGATGAAGAATGGTCGTTTTGCGTGGGATAT
>DATNEA010000045.1:0-36951 GCA_035606845.1 Candidatus Angelobacter sp.
GAAAATTACCAGCAAATCATCGCCCGCATCTTGAAAGCCACCGACCCCTTGCCTTCGCTGCAAGGGTTGTGCGTCAGCGGCGGAAAGCTCAATTTGTTGAAAGCGCTCAGCCCGCCCATCAATCTCGCCGCCGTGCCGGCAACCAACGGCTCGCCATTTGAATTGGAAGTGACTTCCGGCGCGAACCGCACCTGCATGATTCAGTTTTCAACCGACCTGCTGACGTGGTCGCCCCTGTTCACGAACACGACCGACACCAACGGCATCTTCGATTTCCCCGACCCCGACTCCGCCAACGCACCCCAACGCTTCTACCGCGCCGTGGCCGCTCCGTAGTGGCACGGGCGTCTCGCCCGTGCGAATCGAGACTCACGGGTAAGGCGCCCGTGCTGCCATTTTTAACTTTCGCTTCAGCAGCCTCCACCGGATAGTTCCACCGTGCAGAATCCAATAATCGTCGCTCTCGATGTCCCCACGGCTGAGGCCGCGTTGAAGCTGGCGCAACAAGTCGCGCCCGCGGTCGGTGCTTTCAAAATCGGCAGCGAGCTTTTCACCGCCTCCGGCCCGGACATTGTGCGCCGCATTCGCGAAACCGGCGCCGCCGTGTTCCTGGACCTGAAGTTCCACGACATTCCCAACACCGTTTCCAAAGCCGTCGCCTCCGCCACGCGCCTGGACGTGCAGATGCTCACCATTCATACGAGCGGCGGTCTGGAAATGATGCGCGCCGCCGAACAATCCGCGCGCCAAACCGCCTCGGAGGCCGGCCGCACGGCTCCGCTGGTGCTGGGCGTAACGGTATTGACCAGCATGGACGGCAATGCTTTGACCGAAATTGGCGCCGAAGCGAACGTCGGCCGGCAAGTCGAGCGGCTCGCCACACTCGCGGTGAAAGCTGGTCTGCGCGGCTTGGTTTGTTCGCCCCTGGAAATCACCGCACTGCGGCAAATTCTCCCCAAAGAAGTGCAGTTGATCACCCCCGGCATCCGCACCGGCGCCGAAAAAGCGGATGACCAAAAGCGAACCCTCTCGCCGCGGCAAGCCATGGATGCCGGCGCGAGCTGGCTCGTGGTTGGACGCCCCATTTACGCCGCCGAAAACCCCCGCGCCGCCGCCGAAGCGATTTTGACGTCCTTGGAATAGTCCGAAGTTGGCAGGGCGCGTCGCTCCGCGCGCGCCCGTTGGGGAATGTTGGCTGCCCTGGTTTGTCAGGCCCTGATGATTTCCGCGACCAACGAAACCGCTCTCGGCGATCTGAGGGAAATTTCAATCGCGGACTTCAATTTGTCAGTCGCCGCCCTCGCCTGTTTCCGATTCGCCGCATGAATTCGCGCCAAAACCGAACCGCGGCTGACGCGCTCGCCCGGTTTTACCAGGCGATCAATTCCGACATCATAATTAATGGCAGATTCCTTCGTTAACCGCCCTCCGCCAAGATCGCGCACGATTTCGCCGATCACGCGCGCGTCACAATGGGAAACGAAACCTGCTTTGCCCGATTTTATTGCCACTACCGTGGGCGCGGTATGGTCGCGGACGAGTTTGTTATGGAAAGCCTTCAAGTCCGCGCCCTGCGCCGCAAGCATTTCATCCCACTTAGCGCGCGGCGCACCGGAATCCAGACATTCGCCAGCCATGCGTCTCGCGGCGTCGAGCGAATTCGCTTTTCGCGTTTGAACGAGCAGATGAGCGGCGCACGCAATCACGAGTTCGCGCAAATCGTGCGGGCCGCCGCCCTCGAGGCATTCCGCGGATTCTTTCACCTCGAGCCAATTTCCGGCGGCGCGCCCAAGTGGTTGGTTGATGTCCGAAAGAATCGCGCGCGTGTTCACGCCACATTCGTTCCCGAGCGCAACCATCGCGCGCGCGAGCTTGCGCGCGTCGGATTTGGTTTGCATGAACGCCGCCTCGCCAAACTTCACGTCGAGCACGAGCGCGTCCAGATTCTCCGCCAGCTTCTTGGAAAGAATCGAAGAAACGATCAGCGGAATGCTCGGAACGGTGCCGGTCACATCGCGCAGCGCGTACATTTTTTTATCGGCCGGAACCATGCGCTCGGTCTGGCCGCAAGTAGCGCAGCCGACCTTTTGCACGATTTCCACAATCCGTTTGGTGGGCAGCGTGGTTTTGAATCCCGGAATGGAATCCAGCTTGTCGAGCGTGCCGCCGGTGATGCCGAGCCCGCGTCCGGAGATCATCGGCACGCGCAAACCGAGGCACGCGAGCAGGGGCGCCAGCGGCAGCGACACCTTATCGCCCACACCGCCCGTCGAATGTTTGTCCACCAGCGGCCGTTTGTCTTTGGGAAATTTCAGCGAATCGCCCGAATCCCGCATCGCCATCGTGAGCGCGCGCGTTTCCACCGTGTTCAGCCCGCGAAAATAAATGGCCATGAGCATCGCAGCCATTTGGTAATCGGGAATGTTGCCCGCGGTGAACTCGCGGATGAAGTTATTGATCTCGTCTTGCGAAAGTGCTTTGCCATCGCGCTTGGATTCGATCAGGGCAAGGAAATTCATGGAGATGCCTCAGGGCCCCAGAGGGCTGGCGCAATCCGGGACGCTTCGCGGCTTCCGGAGCGCAATCCTTCGCGCCAGCGTCCCGGAGTGCGGCGGCCCTCCGCCGCTTTTCACGTTCACTAATTCACCGCCACGACCGATCCCCTCACGCCGAGGTAGATGAATTTCGCCATGATTTCACCCGACGAATTTTTTGGCTGCAATCGTGGCGTTATGCCCGCCGAAACCGAAAGAGTTGTTCACGATCGCGTTGACCTTCATTTGGCGCGCGGTGTTCGGCACGTAATCGAGGTCGCATTCGGGATCGGGAACTTCATAATTGATCGTCGGCGGCACCGTGTCCGTCTGCAACGCCTTGGTGCAAACAATCATCTCCACCGCACCCGCCGCGCCGAGCATATGGCCGGTCGCGCCCTTGGTGGAACTCACCGCCAGCTTGCGCGCATGCTCGCCGAAAACGGTCTTGATGGCTTCGGTCTCGGCAATGTCCCCCTGCGGCGTGGATGTACCGTGGGCGTTGACGTAAGTGATGTCCGTCGTGTTCAGGCCGGCGTTGCGCAATGCCATCTTCATGCAGCGCGACGCGCCTTCGCCGCCGGGCGAGGGAGCCGTCAAATGATGCGCGTCGGCCGTGTTCCCATAGCCGGCTAATTCCGCGTAAATCCGCGCGCCGCGCGCTTTGGCGTGTTCCAAATCTTCCAGCACTACCACGCCCGCGCCTTCGCCCATCACGAATCCATCGCGTTCCCTGTCAAATGGCCGCGACGCCTTCTTCGGATCATCGTTGCGCGTGCTCATCGCGCGCATGGCGCAGAATCCACCGATGCCGATGGGCACAATGGTCGCCTCAGCGCCGCCGGCAAACATGACCTTCGCATCGCCCATCATAATCGTGCGCCAGGCCTCGCCGATGGCGTGGTTGGCGGTGGCGCAGGCAGAGCAAGTGGCGAAATTCGGCCCGCGCAAATTGAAATACATCGAGACCAGGCCCGAAGCCATGTTCGAGATCAGCATCGGGATCATGAACGGCGAGAGCCGGCCCGGGCCGCGTTCGAACAGGACTTTCAACTGTTCGCTCGTCGTTTGCAGGCCGCCGATGCCGGAGCCGATGAACGCGCCGACTTCATCCGGATTGCTCTTGTTCAAGTCCAGCCCGGAATCCTTGAGCGCCTGCCAGGCGGCGTAAATGCCAAATTGGGAATAACGATCCGTGCGCCGGCTTTCCTTCGGTGACGGAAACGCCGGTGTGGGATCGAAGTCCTTCACCTGCGCGGCGATCTGGGTATCAAACGGCGAGGCGTCAAACGCAGTGATTTTATCAACGCCGCATTGTCCGGCCACGAGGTTGTTCCAGAAAACGTCCACCGAATTCCCAAGAGGCGTCACGACACCGAGACCGGTGATGACGACTCTGCGCGCTGTCGAGGTGCTGGCCATAAAATCAAAAGGGCAGCTTAGCTCCCGAATTTTCGGGATTTAAGCTGCCCGAAAGTCATAGAAGTTTATTTTGCCTGTAGATCTTCGATGTATTTGATGACGTCGCCGACGCTTTGCAGCTTTTCGGCCTGTTCGTCCGGGATTTCATGGCCGAATTCTTCTTCCAAAGCCATGACCAGCTCGACGGTATCAAGCGAATCGGCGCCCAGATCCTCGATAAACTTTGCTTCCGGGGTGACCTGGTCGGCGTTCACGCCCAATTGCTCGACGATGATGTCCTTAACTCTCTGTTCAATAGTTTTTTCAGCCATGATTTTGCTCCGATTCTTCGGTTCGTTTGCAGTGTGTCTATGCCACCATTCAAGGGGCGTCAAGTCCCGATTCAAAATTTCTTTCAACCCTCGTCCTCGTCGTCTTTCTCGCCCCTCGTCCTCGAAAAGAAAGCCCACCGAGGACGCAGCCCGGGACGGGCCCGAAAAAGTATCACATGACCATGCCGCCGTCGACGGTCAACACCTGTCCAGTCACGTAACGGGCGCCCGGGCCGGCCAAAAACAGGGCTGCATGGGCGATATCGTCCGGCTGTCCCAGACTGTTCAAAGGAATCTTTTTGAGCAACTCGGTTTTCATGTCCGCGCCCAGGGCCGCAGTCATGTCCGTCTCAATGAAACCTGGCGCCAGCGCATTGACCGTGATGTTCCTCGAGCCGAGTTCCTTGGCCACCGATTGAGTGAAACCGATCAGCCCGGCCTTGCTCGCCGCGTAGTTCGCCTGCCCGGCATTGCCAATCAGGCCGATGATGGAAGCAACATTAATGATGCGCCCGGAGCGTTGCTTGAGAAAAGCGCGCGCGAACGCCTTCGTGAACAGAAAAGCTCCCTTCAGATTCGTGTTCAGCACCGCGTCCCAATCGACATCGCTCATGCGCATGAGCAGGCCATCGCGGGTGACGCCGGCGTTGTTTACGAGAATGTCCACCTTGCCGCATTCGGAAAGGATTTTCTCGGCGGCAGCGCTCACCGCGGCGGCATCAGAGACATCCACCGCATGCGCCCAGGCCTTGCGCCCAAGCGCGCGGATTTCCGCGGCGGCTTTCTCGGAATTTTCCGCCGTGCGCGAAACGCAAACCACATCCGCGCCTTCCGCGGCAAATTTCAACGCTATAGCCCGGCCGATTCCCCGGCCCGCGCCGGTCACAACCGCAATCTGATTCTCAAGTTGTTTCATTGGGGCCAAAGCGTGTTGCGTATTGCGTGTTCCGTCAAGTCTCTGGGAGCGCGGAATTCATTCCGCGAGTCTTTGTCCAAACGCGGAATGAATTCCGTGTTCCAAAAAACGAATTCACGTTTCACGCCTCACTCCGCAATTCAGCACTCGCGCAATAATGATTGTCGCCATGAATTCACTGGCGCAAACTCACGTCTGATCCTTATGGCGGACTTGAAATTCTTCTGCCCGCAATGCCGGCAAAAGATACAATGCGAACCCGTTTATGCCGGCTCGCAGATCAATTGTCCGTCCTGCCAGCAAACCATCCTCGTCCCCACTTCCAGTATGCCGGCGTTCGCTGTGCCACCGGGCGAACGCGTGATCCAGATCAAGATAGCCACCTTGAAAAAAGCGGCGATGATTACCGCGGCCATTTTGCTCGTCATCGGGCTCGTTTTTGCCGCGAACGCGCTTTTCAACAAACGCATCGTGCTCACGGGCAATCACCACCTCAATTCGCCCCAAGCGCTGCGGCCGCCCGTGGAAATCACGCTCGTCGCCAAAACCGACTCGACCAACCTGCGCATGGCCTACGCCGCCAACCAGGTCATCTTCAATTGGGAAGTGAATCCCGACGAGTTGCGCATCGATGGCGGCCCGGCGAACGGTTTGCACCAGAAGGGCAAGGGCCATATTCCGGTGAATAAATACGTCACCATCAAATGGCTGGTGAGTCCCACGAATCAAGCCATCTACGTGGACGGTCAACTCCGCTTCGAACACAACGGCGACTACTCCCGAATCAACCGCCGCGCCAGCGTCTTTCCCGCCAATGGCTCGACCGTCACCGTCAAATCTTTCACCGTGAAACGAGTGGCAAAACTATCGCTCTGAGTCTTACACCAGTTATGGAATAAAGGCTGCGACGCCACGCATTCACGTTTCACGCCAATGCCTTCACCGTCGCCTCCAAACTCGCCGCATCCGCCACATTCAACATCTGTGCATTCTTATCGATCCGCTTCATGAAACCCGTCAGCGCCGTGCCGGGCCCAAGTTCGATGAACCGCGTGAACCCTTGCTTGAGCAGATAGCGCATGGATTTTTCCCAGAGCACCGACGATGTGACTTGCTCGACCAGGCGAGCCTTGATTTCGGTCGGATCGCCGTGCGGTTCGGCGTTGACGTTTGAAATGACCGGCACAGTCGGCGCGGACAAATCGATTTGTGCCAGCTCCGCGTAGAGCTTCTGCTTCGCGCTGGCCATCAGCGGCGAGTGATACGCGCCCGCGACCGGCAGCGGAATCGCGCGCTTGGCGCCCTTGGCCTTGGCGAGTTCGATGGCCTTGGAAATTTTTTCTGCTTCACCGGAAATAACGAGCTGGCCCGGGCAATTCAAATTGGCGAGCACCACGCCCGCTTCATGACAAGCTTCGCGCGTGGGCCCTTCATCGAGACCGATGACGGCAGCCATTCCGCCGCGCGTGGCATCGCAGGCCTCCTGCATGAATTTCCCGCGCTGGCGCACGAGCCGCAGCCCGTCCTCAAAACTCATCACACCCGCTACGGCGAGCGCCGTGAATTCACCGAGCGACAAACCCACCGTGGCCTCGTACTTCAGCGAGGGCGCGCGCTCTTTGAGCAATTGAAAGGCGACCCAGCTCACGAGAAAAATGCCCGGTTGCGCATTTTCGGTTTTGGTGAGTTCAGTGTCGGGGCCGTTAAAGCAAATGGAGGCGAGATCGTAGCCGAGGGCGGCATTGGCGCGGTCGAACCACGTTTTGGCGGAGGGAAATTGGCCGGCCAGATCTTTGCCCATGCCGACGACCTGCGCGCCTTGTCCGGCGAATAACAATGCGGTTTTGCTCATAGAGGCCGGGAACTATGCACGATTTGCCGCGCAAGGAAAAGAATTTAGGGTCATCAGTTGCAACAGGAACTGCGTGCCACAATTTCGGCTACGTGGAATAAATCCGAAATCCGAATACCGAAAGAGGCCCGAAGTTTTTAAGTGTCAAAAGAAAGTGCAACCAAATTCGGGTTTGGGATTTCGGATTTGTTTCGGCCTTCGGGTTTCGGATTTTATCCTTCAACCAGCACTTACCGTTTCCCAATCAGCAGCAACCCCATGATCGTGACCACAATGATGACAGCGCTGGCGCCAATAGCCATCCAATTCGGATTGAACGACGTGGCTTGCTTCAGCACGATGTCTGTGGCGGCCGCAATCATTTTCTTTCGTAGGTTCCCATTAGCTGGCCCTGTGCCAAAATGTGTTTGTTCATGGCACTTTCCACCGCCTTTCGAGTAGCGCCGGCCGGCAGGTTCAGCATGGTATCCAAGGCAAAAATCCTGAAGAAATATCGATGAACCTTGCCGGCAGGCGGGCAGGGGCCGTTATAACCCGCTTTTTTGAAATCATTTAAGCCCTGTTTGCCTCCGGCTACGCTGGCCGCATTTTCGGGCAGTTCGGTGGCGCTGGGAGGCAAATCGAACACCACCCAATGGGTCCAGACACCGCTGGGCGCGTCAGGATCGTCCACAATCAGGACGAGACTGGCGGTTTGGCTGGGTGCGCCGGACCAGGCAACCACGGGGGAAATGTTCTGGCCATCGCACGTATATTGCCTCGGAATGGGCTGGCCATCCCGGAACCCAGTGCTGGAAACCGTCATTTTGCGGTGCGGTTGCGGCGCGAGGACCGAGGCCGTGGTCAGCAGCACGCCCAGAAACGCCGCGCAGATCGTGAAGACCAAGGAAATATGGCGTCTGATGCTGGAAGAAATGTGAAATGGGGACGTCATGCCGGAGAGTCTGAAACGATCGCATTCACAACTCAAGTAGCAACCAACCCCAGGGCGAGAATTCTCCGCAACCCGTGGCGCTTCTTGCGCCCACGAACGGAGCGCGGAGCATCGCTCCGCGCGGTGATTTGGACCGAACCGGCGGAGCAATGCTCCGCGCTCCGCCCCTAATTCGTTCCCGCCGCCCGCTGGCTGCCCACGCGGCGAAGCATTTCGCGCAGCTCATTCGAGCGCGGCGGTTTCGTCAAAATGCCGCTGACCTGTTCCGGCATGTCGCCATCTTCCTTCATGAACGTACCCCAGCCGGTGAGCATGATGATCGGCGTGCCCGGTGATTCCTCCTTGATGGCTTTGACCACCTGCCGGCCATCGAAGTAAGGCATGCCCAGGTCCGTGAGCACGACATCAAACGGATGGCTGCGCCCGGCTGCGGCGCGGAATTCCTCCACCCCGCTTTGGCCGCCGTCCGCCACGCTGACGCGATGGCCCTCGCGCTCCAGGAGTTCGCGCAGCAATTCGCGCAGGAGCGGTTCATCATCGATGCAAAGAATGTTCAACGGCAACGGCGCTTCATCCGTGCCGTCAGCCGCCGGACCCGCGCCGGCGAGGCGCCGAATGGGGAAAATCAATTTCAACACGGTGCCATTTCCGGGTTCGCTTTCAATTTCGATTTGGCCACCGTGCCGTTCCATGACGCCGTACACCATCGCCAGCCCCAGGCCGGTGCCGCGCTTGCCTTTGGTGGAATAGAATGGCTCGAGGCAGCGCCGGCGCGTTTCTTCATTCATGCCAACCCCGGTGTCGCTGACTTCCAGAAGCATGTGCGTGGGCGCGCTGGCATTTCCCCGCGAACCGACGCGTGTGCGGACGGAAATCATGCCGCCCTCGGGGATGGCGTCGACGGCATTCATGATGAGATTGGTGAGCGCTTCGCGGATTTCGCTTTCGATGCCCACCAGTTCGACCAGGTTGGCGTCGAAGTCCGTGCGCATTTCGATCATCACGCCGCGGCCTTGCGGAATGTCCCGCCAGCGCGGGCGCGTCATGTCGATGACCTGGCGGGCGAGGTCGTTGAGGTTAATCGCCTGCAAGGCTTCCTTGGAATCGCGCTGCCGATAGAACTCGCGCAGGCGCGCCACGATGTGCGTGATATCCTCGCCGGCGGTCTTGATATATTGGAGATATTTTTTTCCGTTGTTCGTGAGGGAATGTTCGCTGCGGACGAGCAAATCGGCGAAACCCACCACCGGCGACAACGCGTTGTTGATATCGTGGGCGATGCCGCTGGCCATCTGGCCCAGGGCGCGCAGGCGCTCCTGTTGCATCACCGTTTGCTGGGTCTTGCGCAATTCGTTATAAGCCTTTTCAAGCTCCGCATGAAGCTGCGCCTGGTGCGCGCAAAGGGCAACGTGTTCGCTGAGTGTGTGCAGAAATTCGCACTCGCTCGGACTGAAATTGTCCGACAAACGCGAAAGGATCAGGGTGCCGAACAATTTTCCGTCCACGAGCAATGGAATGGCGGCGGCGGACCGAAAACCGGCGACGGCAAAATGTTCTGAAAGCAACGCGGGGGATTTGTGCGTGTCCGGCGTTACGACCGTCTCGCCATGTTTGCAAACGCGCAGGCCGGTTTGGTCGAGGTTCATCACCATGCCTTCGTGCAAATCCAGCTTGCCCGCGAGGTGCGGGTTCTTGAGGCGCAACGCGGCGATGCTCAGCGTTTCAGCGGAGCGATCGAACAGGCACACGATGCCCAGGTCGACGGCGAGGTGGTCTTCGAGCTGCCGGAGGACGACGTAAAGAACGCTTTCCAAATCCTGGCGCTCGGAGATGGCGTGCGTGATCTGGTTCAGCAGTTTGGTGCGGGTGAACTGGTCCTGCAAAGCGATCTCGGCGCGTTTGCGGTCCGCGACTTCCGTTTCCAATTCGCGCGTGCGGTCCTGCACGCGCTTTTCCAGATTGTCGTTGATCTTGAGGAGAATGGCGTCGCGTTGCTGAATCTGCCCGAGCATCTCGTTGAAATTATCGGTGAGCTCACCCAATTCCGCGCGGCCCTGCCGCGTGGCGCGCAAGGAATAATTCTTTTCCGCCGTGACCGTGCGCGCGGTTTTGGCGAGCTGAATGATCGGGTCTGAGATGCTTCTCTGGAGCCGCTTGGAAAGAAAATAAGTGACCGCCGCCGTCGCCAGGATGAACCAGATGAAAAACGCGGCGTAGTGCACCAGTTGTTCGCGGATTTCACCGAGATCGGATTTGATGTAAACCGACCCGAGCGAATCGCTGAGAGATTTGACTTCGTGGAAGATGACCAAATTGCCCGCTTTGAAATCAACCTGGCTGAAATTTCCAGACTTGGGGCTGGCCGGAAATAAACCGGGATCGTTCGCCGGATACGCAGCGAACAATTTGTTGCCGCGAT
Organism: Candidatus Angelobacter sp.; assembly: GCA_035606845.1. Taxonomy (GTDB): domain Bacteria; phylum Verrucomicrobiota; class Verrucomicrobiia; order Limisphaerales; family DASXHY01; genus DASXHY01. The sequence goes on from DATNEA010000045.1 coordinate 10,389, forward strand.
AAATTGCCGCCGCGAGAATGTGATCGCGGCTGGCGAGAACGGCAAGGATGTGTTGGGCTTCGGCCGCGTTGCCCCGGTTGAGCGCGTTGGCGCTGAGGTCGCCCACCATGCGGCCTTCCGTCAGCAGATTCTGGCGCAGGCGCTGTTGGGTGGTGAAGACTTCGTAGGTGACAAAACCCACGGAAATGAGCAGCAAAGCCACTGCGGTCACCGTCATGATGACGGTGGTCAACTTCTGCTTGATCGATAAATGTTGCACGGATGTCCTTCCTGGGCTCCCTTACCGGGCCAATCCTTTGTCAAGTGGTTGCATCAACGTTTTGAGAGGGCAATCCGTCGCCGAAAAAGCATGGCCTACGCGCGATGCAACCTTCTGTGAATCAGAAGCCAAAGCGCCTGTTCCCCGCATGCGTCGTAAAGTGATCATCAGCCGGCGCCTTTTCAGCACGTACAGTACCCAAATGACTCAATCTGGGCGCCCATACCCAGTTTCTTGAAAATCGATGCCTGGACGCCGTTCACAGGCGTTTTTAGAGGCCGACCGACGTGGAAAGTGTCCAAAAATTGTGTAGTGGCACGGGCGTCTCGCCCGTGAGTTCCTCTTCGCACAGACGAGGATGCTTACGCTGCTAAGGCAGAGGAATGTTCGGCCGAGGAATTAAAATCTGTTTCATCCTGTGTCCTATTCCCCTGCCGTTCATTCCTCTGCCTTAGCAAAAAGTGTCGCAAAGAGCCCAAAAACCGCAAAAAACAGCTTGTTTTCTCTGCGTTCTTTCGCGGCTATAGACTTCTGGCCGCCGTTTGCGGCGGCACCACCGCGCTAGGTTTGCTGATGCCATTGGCCGCCCCATTTTGATGCGGTTTGACCCGGCTCAAAATTTCCCGTAATTCCTTCGTGCGGGGCGGTTTGCTCAGGACGCCATCCACCTGTTCGGGCGCATTGGCATCCTCTCGCATGAACGCGCCCCAGCCGGTCAGCATGAACACCGGCGTCGTGGGTGATTCCTGCTTGATCGCGCGCGCGACCTGGCGGCCATCAATGTAAGGCATTCCCAGATCGGTGATGACCACATCAAAAGGCCGGTTGCGCTCGCGCGACACTCGGAATTCATCAATCCCCGACTGCCCGCCATCGCTGACTTCCACGCTGTGGCCGTCGCGCTCGAGAATTTCCTTGATGAGTTCGCGCAACAACGGCTCGTCATCGATGCAAAGGATTCGCAGCGGCTGGATGGAACCGGTGTCTTCGCCGTTGTCGTGGCCGCCCAGATTTTTGCGAATCGGAAACACGAGCCGGAACGTGGTGCCCTTGCCCAGTTCGGATTCGATATCGATGGTGCCCTCGTGGCGTTTCATGACGCCGTAAACCATGGCCAATCCAAGTCCCGTGCCGCGTTTGCCTTTCGTGGAGAAGAACGGTTCGAGGCAGCGCTTGCGCGTTTCCTCGTTCATGCCCGTGCCAGTGTCGGAGACTTCCACCGTGACGCGGTCCGGATATTTGTCAGCATTGATCTGCCGCGTGAGCCGGGTGCGCAGCGTGATTTTGCCGCCTTTCGGCATGGCATCCACGGCATTGAGCACCAGGTTCGTAAACGCCTCGCGAATTTCGCTTTCGATGCACGCCAGTTCGGGAATTTCCTTGGCGAGATCCGTTTGCATTTCAATTGTGACGCCGTTCGATTGCGGGATGTCGCGCCAGCGAGGGCGCGTCATTTCGATCACCTGATCGACGAGGCCGTTGAGATTGAGTTGCTGAAGCGATTCATTGTTGTCGCGAGTCCGGTAAAATTCGCGCAGACGGGCGACAATGTGGGCAATATCCTCGCCGGCAGTGCGGATGTAGTTGAGATATTTTTTGCCGCGAACATCGAGGCCGAAGTCGCCCTTCAAAATGATATCCGCGAAGCCGACCACCGGCGACAGCGCATTGTTCACATCGTGCGCAATGCCGCTGGCCATCTGCCCGAGCGCCTTGAGCCGTTCCTGCTGGAGAACGGTGGCCTGGGTCTGGCGCAATTCGTTGTAGGCGGTTTCCAGTTCCTTGTGCAGCCGCGACTGGTGCGCCGCCAGCGCGACGTGCTCGCTCAACGTGCGCAAAAATTCGCAATCGCCGCTGCTGAAGGCGTCCGTCTTGAGCCGCGCGGCGATGAGGATGCCGAAAAGTTTTTCTTCGACCATGAGCGGAACGGCCGCCGCGGAACGCCAGCCCGTGCCGGCCAGTCTTTCCACAAACGGCGACGCGCCCTTGATCGTATCGGCAAAATAAACCGTCTGCCCTTTTTCGCAGAGCTGAAAACCGCTTTCCGCGAGCGGAATGACGCTGCCTTCGTGAAGGTCGAATTGTTCGGCGAGCAGCGAATTTTTGATGCGCAACGCGGCCACGTTCAGCGCCGGTGACTTGGCATCCACCAGCGCCACGATGCCCAGGTCCAGCCCCATGCGATCCTCCAGTTGGCGCAACACGACGTGCAGAATGCTGTCCGTGTCCTGCCGGTCGGAAATCGCGTGAGTGATCTGGTTGATCAGGCTGATGCGCACGAATTGCTGTTTGAGCGCGGATTCGGCGCGTTCGCGCTCCACGATTTCCTCGCGCAGATCGCGGGTGCGTTCTTCCACGCGCACTTCCAGTTTATCATGCGCCTGCTGCAAATCGGCATCGCGTTTTTGAATCTGCCCCAGCATTTCGTTGAAGCGATCGATGACCTGGCCGATTTCATCGTTGCCCTGCTTGGTGGCGCGCAGCGAATAATTTTTTCCCGCGGAGACCGCGCCGGCGGTTTCGGCCAGCCGTGAAAGCGGCCGCGAAATGATGCGTTGCAGCCGCGCCGAAAGGACGAGGGTCACGATCCACGAGGCGATCATCAGCAGCCCGATGATTTCCGCATAGCGAACGAATCGGTTGTGCATTTCCTCCAGGTCCGACTTCAAATAAACAGTCCCGGCGAAACCGCCCGCATCATCGATGTGACGAAACACAACCAGGCTGTCCGGAAGGAATTCGGCGCCATCGGGTTTGGGCCGGCTGGGAAACGCGGCGGCCGGCAGATTAGTCGGATAACGTGCGAACAATTGTCCGCTGCTGTCGTAAAGCGCGGCGGCGACCACGTGTTTTTCCATGCGCAGCGCGCGCAGCGTGTCTTCGGCATCGTCCGGCTTTTCATAGGACAAGTCGGCGGTGCAACGGTCGCCGATGATTTGGCCCAGCGTCGAAAGATCGCTGACGAGTGTATTGCGGAAGGTGTGTCGTTCGTAAGTGACAAAACCCGCGACCACCAGCAGGAGCGCGACCGTGCTGGCGATCATGATGATCGCCGTCAGTTTTCGTTTGATTGAAATGTCCTGAAATCTGGGCACGCGTGTCCTGTTTCAAGTCAACAAATGGCTCTTTTCCCGATGGAGCGTTGCGACGCGCAGGTAGGAGCGATTTCTATTCCGAAAGGTTTCGAACTGTCGTGGCGAAATTACGGATGAGTCTGTCATTTGTCACCACGACAAAAGCCCAAAAGGCGTTGCAACCACGAAGGGACACGAATGAACACCAATAATTCGTGTCCCTTCGTGGTTTCAGTCAACGCGTATTCACCGCCAGCGTCAGCAGCTTGGAACTGATTTTCAAGCCGGCTTTTTTGGCGGCAGCGTCGCTGATTTGAAAACGGATTTTGTTGTCCTCGATGACGAAATTGATCATCCCTCCGGCCTTGATGAACCCATCGTTTTCGCTGACCGTCAGAACGCTCGCGCCATGCAGTTCCTCAATGATCCTGGAAAAGTTATCTTTTTGAGACGAGCTGATGAAGAGGATTTGGCAATGGCCGGCGGCGTCGGCCGCGGAATTAAACGTTTTGAACTGGAACGGATGATCATTCACGCGATGGTTGCGAATGACTTGTTCGAGCGCGTTGCCAAAGACGTTTTTTCCGAGGACGCCGATCACGATGGGCGAATTCGGCTTTGGAAACGAGGCCGGCGGCCACTCGACGAACTTGGCGAAATTATAGAGAAACGCGGCTTTGACCTGGTATTCCGACGGCTGGTTTTGGGAGAAGACGTTGAAGCTGAGGCTGAGAATCAGCCCCAGAAACAGCAGGCTGCGCCATCCAAAAGCGCTCCTCCGCCAACGCGACGGCCGATTCTCGGGAGCCGATTCCCGCAGGGTGCGTGGCAGAAAATTCGCCCGGATTGCTTCTGTACACCGGTCACGCAAATGGCTTTATGACGACGGATTTGCCGGGGCTTGTCAAGTTCTCCAGCGGAAATAACCAGGGTTCCACATTAAATTGTAGCGCAGCGGTCCCGGCTGCGAGTGGCGGCGGCGTCTCGCCGCCAGACATTGAAGCGCAATTCACGCGGCCCGTTCGTCCCGGCACCGAGACGGTGCCGTAACTCGCAGGCGAGAACGCCTGCGTTACCTGGTCGCTGCACGGTACATCCGGTTTTCCTTATTGTTGTCGTCCATCGATCGATGGACCGGGCGCGGAACCGGTTCAGAAAACGATCTCCCATTCATTTCCTTCTTGCAGCCACGCCCCGGCTGGTGACAATTCAGCGAAATCTTTGGCAGTTGTCGTGCTGGATCGAGGCGTCGCCGGGTTGCCGTGCAACCCATGAATGTGCCAACGATTATTGAATAGAAGCCCGGTCCGGATACATGAACAAAAGAACCTTTCTTTTGCGATTTTCGCGCGTTCCAGCGTTTTTGCTCCGGCTGCTTGGCTGCTTTCTCCTGTTGTGCCTGAGCGCGCGCGCCGATTCCGGCACGAACCAGACTCCTGATCTCGCCGATCTGGACATCACCAACCTGATGAACATCCCGGTGGTGTTCAGCGCGTCGAAGTTCGCACAAAAAGCCACCGAAGCCCCATCCTCCACCACCGTCATCACCTCCGATCAAATCAAGCGTTACGGCTGGCGGACGCTCGGCGATCTGCTCGAAAGTGTCCAGGGCTTTTACATTTCCTACGACCGCAACTATCAATTTCTCGGCGCGCGCGGCGTGAACCTCGGCGATTTCAACAGCCGCATTCTGCTCCTGGTGAACGGCCATCGCGTCAATAACGACCTGAACGACGGCGCGTTCATCGACACCGCTTTCATCCTGGATCTCGACTTGATCGACCGCGTGGAAATCATTCGCGGCCCGGGCTCGGTGCTCTACGGCAACAACGCCTTTTTCGGCGTTATCAATGTCATTACGCGCCAGGGCAAACAGGTCGACGGCGTGGAAGCCTCGACCACCTACGGCAGTTTCAACAGCTATTCCGGCCGCGCGACGATTGGCAAACAGTTCACCAACGGCGTGCAGCTCATGTTGTCGGGATCCTATTACAACAGCGACGGCCCGGAGAATTTGTTCTTTCGGCAATTCGATACTCCCGCGCAGAACAACGGCATTGCCCACAAAAAGGACCAGGATGGTTACGGCAGCTTTTTTGGCTCGGTCGGCTATCGCGATTTCACGCTGGAAGGCGCCTACATCGATCGCGTGAAAGGAAATCCCACGGCGCAATATGCCACCACGTTTGATAATTCCCGCCTGCGCACCGATGACGATCGCGGCTACGTGGTGCTGAAATACGCGCACCAATTCAATGACGACCTCGATGTCTCGGCAAATGCGTATTACGACCGAAGCGATTTTGGGATCCAATATCCGCAGCCGTTACTGTCCGCCGAAAAGCAGACCGGCCAATGGGCTGGGTTGGAAGCGCAGGTGAATAAAAAAATAATGGGCCGGCACATCCTGACGTTGGGCGCGGAATACCGCGATGATTTCGATCAAAGCCGCCGCGTGTTTCAGCCGATGAGCGGCGGGGCGTTCACCAATGTGGACAGGAGCCGGCGCAATTACGGCATTTTCGCCCAGGGCGAATTCACGATCATCACGAACCGACTGCATTTGAACGCGGGCGTGCGTTACGATCAATATGGCGACTTCAATCCCAGCGTAAGCCCGCGCGCCGCGCTGATTTACAATCCCGTCGAACAGACCACCCTGAAATTCATTTACGGCACGGCCTTTCGCGACCCGAATTTTCTGGAGTTGAGCGCCCCGAATTTCCAGGGCATCAAACCGGAAAAAATCACCTCGTACGAAGGCGTTTATGAACAGGAAATCGGCTACGGACTGCGCTCGTCCGTTTCCGGCTACTACAACCGGATGGATGACTTGATCGATTTCGAGAGCGGCAGTTTTACCAACTTCAACGCGGACACGCTCGGCACGGAACTGGCTTTGGAAGGAAAATGGAAAGATGGCATCCAGGGCCGGTTGAGCTACACGCTCCAACATACCGAGTACCGCGAGACGCAGCGGGGCCTGGTGGACTCACCCACCCACATGGTCAAACTCAACGTGAGCGTGCCGGTGTGGCAGGACAAGGTTTTTGCCGGGTTGGAAGTGCAGTACACCAGCGCTCGGCACACCGTTTTCACCGATTTGCTCTCGGGACAAACGGTGCCCGGCGGCGATGCGCCTGGCTTTACCGTGGTGAACCTGACGCTTTTCAGCCAAAATTTGGCCAAGAACCTGGAAGCCTCCGCCGGTATTTATAATCTTCTGGATACCAGATACTTCGACCCCGCCAGCCGGTTTCACCTGCAAAATGAGATTCAGCAGGATGGGCGGACGTTCCGTCTCAAATTGACCTACCGGTTCTAATTTTTGGGCACGAGACTAGCTTTCTTTGTCTCGGAGAATGAAACCGGAGTTGAACGAAAAGGCGAATTGGCTGAAGAAAGCCCTTTGTTGCTTGGCTTTCCTCGGCTTTTTGACCACAAACTGCCTGGCGCAGTTGGGCGGCCCGCCAAGCATCATTGCCCAACCTTTGGGCGTCAGTGTCCTAGATGGAGGCAGTGCGGTCTTTACCGGCGCCGCTTTGAGCCTGACTTCCGCCACTTTTACCTGGTACGTGAACGGAAAGGTTGTCACCGATGGGACAGTCGTGACTTTAGCCGGCGTAAGCACGCTGACAATTCCCCATGCGACTCGCGGCGATCGCGGAAACTACACATTAAAAGTCTCCAATGCATCCGGTAGCGTCACGAGCAATCCCGCGACGCTCATCGTTGTCGAGGACATCGTTTTCACAGGACTCGGCGTTGTCACCGGCACCCTGGGCTACGACATCACAAACGGCTGCCATTTTCAATTCGTCAAACCCGCCAACTCCAATTGCGTGGTCGAGGCCTCCACCGATCTCCGCAACTGGACGCCAGTTTACACCAACACCACCAGCAGCACGAACGTCAACTACGCGGACGGCGCGTCCACGAACATGCCGATGCGCTATTACCGGGTGAGGGTGCAGTGATCGTTGTAGCGGCGGTCTATGACCGCCGCACTTGTAGCCGCCGAGGTAACGAGGCGGACCAGAGGTCATGGCGTCCACCTCGTTGTCTCGGCGCTTACGCCCGCGGATGAAACTTCCGATGAATATCCCGCAGCCGATTTCCCGTCACGTGCGTATAAATCTCGGTCGTGCTGATATTGGCATGGCCGAGCAATTCCTGGATCACGCGCAAATCCGCGCCATGTTCCAGCAAATGTGTCGCGAAACTATGCCGCAACATGTGCGGCGTGATATTTCGCGAAACCCCAGCGCGCCGCACCCGCTGCTTGATCCGCAGCCACAACGTCACCGACGCGAACGGCGTGCCACGCTTGGTCAAAAAGACATTCGCCGGCGAACGCGCCGTGACCAGTTTCGGCCGGCCAGCGCTAATGAACCGATTCAACGCTTCCGCCGCCTTGCTTCCCACCGGCACCACGCGTTCCTTGTTCCCCTTGCCGATCACATTGATGAACCCCGCCTCCAAATGAAGCTGCTCCAGCCGCAAATTCTTCAATTCCGACAGCCGCAACCCGGAAGCGTAGGCCAGCTCCAGAATCGCCTGGTCGCACAACGTCTGCGGCGTCTCTGGCCGTTCCGGCTCGAGCAGTTTGTCCATCTCGGCATTGCTGAGCGCCTTGGGAAGCCGTTTCCATCGGCGCGGCAGCGAAAGATTTTCCGCCACATTTGACGGCAGCAATTTTTCATTTTCCGCAAAGCGATAAAACGCGCGCAACGCCGCGATTTCGAGGTAAACACTTTCGCTGCTCAATTGCCGCGGCGAATCCTTCGGCTCATTCTCCAGTCCCCGCTCGCGTTCGTGCTGGAGAAAAGCCATCAGATCCTTGAAGTCAACCTGCTGCCAGTCGCTGATTTTGTGCTCGCCCGCCCAATCGACGAATTTGTTGAGCAACGCCGCATAAGTGCGCTCCGTATTCTCGGACTGCCCTCGCTCATGCCGCAAGTATTGCAGAAAATCTTCAACGAGTGTTTGCACGATCAGGATGATCCTCAGAACCTTCTTGCTTTGGGAACAAAATAGACGGCATTACTTTGTATTTCATTCGTTCGCACTCCGCATCGAATTGAACATGAGGCGCTTTATCGTTGGTCGTTCGAATCAGGAGCGCCAAACCGCCTCGCGAGAACGGCTTGATATTGATCATCAACGGAGGCGTGTTTTCCGCGCGGGGCAGGAGCAGCAGACAATAGACCGGTTTGCCGCGATTCCGCCGTGGTTTTCGCAATCGGAATGGTCCGCCCGGTCCCAAATTCAAAGAGAGCGCTGAAGTTTCAATTCTAGCTTCCGCGATGGCCGAGTAAGGCATGAAAGTTTTTAGAAAAAGAAGTTTCCGGTAAGCAATGCCCCCCGCGCCAATTTCGATATTCCAAAAATACAGCAGCAGAAATATCACAATGGAACCGCTGACACCTACTGCCAGATCTCGTAAACCGTGACTCAGCCCGCCGCACAGCTCTGTGGTTCCCGGAAGCCAAAGAAGCAGCGCAAGCGCGCCAAAAAAAGTGAAAGCAAACCAATCCGGCCGCAACGTGATGGGCAATTCAGCGCTACGTCCGGCCTCCGTTTTCATAAAAAATTACAGCTTCTTCCCTGTCAACCGCTCGTACGCCTCCACATATTTCGCGCTTGTTTTGCCGACCACATCGTCCGGCAATTTCGGCCCCGGCGGTGTCTTGTCCCAATCGAGCGTTTCCAGGTAATCGCGCACAAATTGCTTGTCGAAGCTCGGCTGGCCCTGGCCGGCTTGATACTGGTCCGCCGGCCAGAAACGCGAGGAATCCGGCGTCAACACCTCATCGATCAAAATCAATTTCCCGTCGAACACGCCAAACTCGAATTTCGTGTCCGCGATGATGATCCCCCGCTGGCGCGCGTAATCGCGCCCCGCGCTGTAAATCTTCAAACTCAAATCCCGCGCTTGCGTGGCGAGGTCCTTGCCCACGATCTTGCATGCTTCCTCGAACGAAATATTTTCATCATGCCCCGCTTCGGCTTTGGTGGACGGCGTGAAAATGGCCTGCGGCAATTCCGCCGATTCCGTCAGCCCGCCCGGCAGCGGAATCCCGCAAACCGTCTGCGACTTTTTATATTCCTTCCAGCCCGACCCGGACAGATACCCGCGCACGATGCATTCGATCGCCAGCGGCTTGGCCTTTTTCACGATCATGGTCCGCCGCGCGAGCTTATCCGAAAACGGCTGCAATTCCTTCGGCAACGGATCGTTCGCGCCCGCGAGCAAATGATTCGGCACGAGCGACGCAAAGCGCTCAAACCAAAAAAACGAAATCTGCGTCAACACCTCGCCCTTGCGGGGAATGCCGTTCGGCATAATGACGTCGAAGGCCGAGATGCGGTCCGAGGCGACCAGCGCGAGGCGGTCGCCGAGATCGAAGATTTCGCGGACCTTGCCGCTTTTGACTTTTTTGATTCCGGACAAATCCAGTTGCAGGACAGTTTCGTTAGACATGGCGTTGAAATATGAATTTTCAGCTTCAACTTTCAAGCGCCAAGTTACCGCGCGACGAGCACGGTGGAGCGCCGATCTCCTGATCGGCGCGTTGCGAGCATCCTCCCTCGGCGAAAGACCGGCGCTCCCATGCTGACAATTCAATAATTTTATGCCAGCATCGTCCGAACATCGGACGGGATGCATTTCAAGCGCGCTTTTACACTGATTGAATTATTGGTGGTCATCGCCATCATCGGAATTCTTGCGGCGTTGCTCCTTCCCGCAGTCGCTGGAGCGAAAGCCCGGGCGCGCCAGACGACATGTCTGAATAACCTCAGGCAAATCGGCGTCGCCATTCACCTCTATGCCGAAGATCACAGTGATACCTTGCCCGCCACGCTTAACGTCACCGGCGGAATTCTGGCGCCCGACCATTGGGGAATTTTTTATAAGCGCCTCGTAAAATCGTACGTCGGGCTTCAAGGGTTGTCATCGCGGCAGGACAAATTATTCGCCTGCCCGGCGGATACGTTCTGCTACGATTTCCCCGGCATGGCTTTGGAGAATGAGAGTTATCATGATCAACCCGACACGGATTATTCGAGCTACGGATTCAACGGCGCCAACGGTTCTCCCCTGAATCCCTCAAACCCAGGCATTTTTGGATGGAAACAAACCTCCATCAAAGACCCGGTAAAAACTCTTCTGATCTCGGAACTCTCCGGCCTGTTTCCGTTTTCCTGGCACCAGCCGCTGAAATTGCCTGCCGGGCAGTTCGGCATCAGCGATGCAAAAAACCTCGCGGTCTTCGTGGACGGCCACGTGAATTATATCCGAATCTATTGGAATCCATCGCTGGACGAAACCAGCGCCAATTACGATCCGCCGGCAGGCTACGATTATAAACGGAGTGGAAACTGAAATAGTGGCACGGGCATCCCGCCCGCGCGTCTCTTTAGAGGACGGCACGCGTCTCGCGTGCCATCGACGGCGTCCCGCCCTCGATTTCGTCCAACCAATTCTTCCCCGTCCTCGCCGTTCGTCATTCGTCATTCTGCATTCTTCCTCCTTCCTTCTTCCACCCTCCTTTGTTAATTTCCGCCCGTGAATTTCCTGGTAACCGGCGGCGCGGGCTTCATCGGCTCGCATGTGTGCGAGCGGCTGCTTCATGGCGGCCACAGCGTCTGGGCATTTGACGACCTGAACGCCTTCTACGACCCCCAACTCAAGCGCCGCAACATTCGCGAAATCCAATCGCTCGCCAAGCCCTTCGAATTCATCCATGGCGACATCACCGACCGCGCCGCCCTCGACGAAATGTTCGGCAGCGTGAAATTCGATCAAATCATCCACCTCGCCGCCCGCGCCGGCGTCCGCCCCAGCCTCGCCGAGCCCGCGCTTTATCAACGCGTCAATGTCGAAGGCACGGTGAACCTCCTCGAAGCCGCGCGCGCACGCGGCGTAAAAAAAATCACCATCGCCTCCTCCTCCTCGGTGTACGGCGTGAATTCCAAAGTCCCCTTTGCCGAAAGCGATCCCATCTTCAACGCCATCTCGCCCTACGCCGCCAGCAAGCTCGCCTGCGAAGCGCTCGGCCACGTCTATCACCACGTTTACGGCATGGATGTCGCCATGCTCCGTTTTTTTACGGTCTACGGTCCCCGTCAACGACCCGACCTCGCCATTTTCAAATTCGCCAAACTCATCAGTGCCGGCAAACCTATCCCCGTTTTCGGCGATGGTTCCACCGCCCGCGATTACACCTTCGTGAGCGACACCGTGGATGGCGTCATGGCCTGCACGCGGCAGGAATTTGGTTTCGAGATTTTCAACCTCGGCGAATCGCAAACGGTAACGTTGGCGCGGCTCATTGAAGTCCTGGAAGAGGCGCTCGGAAAAAAAGCCATCATCGACCGCCAGTCCGCACAACCCGGAGACGTTCCCCTGACTTTTGCGGACATATCCAAGTCCCGTGCCAAACTCGGTTATCAGCCCCATATAAAAATTGAGGAAGGCATAGCACTTTTTATTGACTGGTTTCGCCGAAACGCGTCCTAATCAGAGATTCAGTATGTCAAAGCCAACCCGTTACCAACGTCCAAATTTTGAAGCCGCGCTCGCCGCCTGGAAATCCGTGCTGGATGAGCACGAATACCCCACGGAGATTCTTTGGGTGCTCGACGAAAATCTCTGCTTCGAGCGGGATCCCGGCACCGCCGGCGGGCTCAAGCTCGGCATCCAAACCCAATTCACCTCGCATCCGCCGGATTCGGCCAAGGTGATTTATCATCACTTCGCGGAAGCCGACGCGCGCCTCGTTTTTTATCGCCTCGGCGCGAACCGCAACCGTTCCGTGTGCATTCTCCTGTGCGACGAATGGCTTGAAGGCAAGGAAGAAAGCGAAGGCTACCTGCGCCGCGACGAATGGCTGATTTCGTTCTATCCCGGGTCCACCCAGGAGATCGAAGAAATCACCGACGCGGACCGCTGGAAAAACCGCGTCATCCGCGGCCGCCCATTCTCCGCCGTCGATTTCTGCATGACCATGGCCGCGCTGAACGAACTGAAAGCCCATGGCCGCGTCCTCTCGCCCGACGAACGCTTCGGCCTCCAAATCCTGCGCTCCCTCTCGCATCGGTAATCCAGGCAGGGCGGAGCTGCCGCTCCGCCCCATAATCCATTTGCGCGACGCAAAAATTGCTAGCAGAGGAATGAACGGCAGAGGAATAGGGCATGGCATTGGTTGAAATGATTTCTTCATTCCTCGGCCGAACATTCCTCTGTGTTTTCCCGGGTAAAATCCGTCTGCGAATCTCTCATTGCGCGAAATTGCGCGCTTTCGCCGCGACATCTTCTGAACACAATCACTCCAAATAAAATATTTCCCTGAGCTCAACACTCACCGGCGCATGATCCGGAAGCGTTTCCATCAACGGCGCCATATAATCCCACCACTTTCTCACAACGGGATTTCGCGGCAAATCCGCCGCCGTATTATTCTCCGCCTGCCGTTGCACCGCGAACAGCGTGTTCGTCTCCTCATCCAGGAAAATGGAATAATCCGAAATCCCCGCCGCGCGCAACACCTCCGCCAGCTCCGGCCAGATCCCGTCATGCCGCCGCTTGTATTCCTGCGCCATTCCCGGCTTTAGCTTCATTTTGAAAGCAAATCGTTTCACAACGTTTCCTTCTTCATTCTGCATTCATTATTCCACTCGCGTCCCATAAACCGCGCTTTGCCCCCGGCCAAAACATGCATCGCCCGCTCCAGATTCCGCGCCTGCGCCTCCGCCGATTTCAACCGCGCAAAATACCGCAAAACCTCCTTCTTGCGACTCGGAATCAACGCCTCCCACGCCTTCATCGCCTTTCGATTCTTCTGAAGCGCCACGCCGAACCACACCGGCATCGGATGCGCCGGCCCGCTCTTGTAATCCTCATCAAACTTCAACTCCACTGCGACCATATCCCCGACCTTCGTGCCCGACGCCTTGCGCACCTCGCCATGCAAATAAAGGTAAAAACTCCCGTCGCCTACCGGCATCAAATTGATCGGCCACGGCTCTGCCGGCCTGCCATTCACGCGCACCCGCACCGGCATGGGCCTGCGCCAATCCTTCCGAATCTGCGCCGCCCGCCCCGCGCTGACCAGCACATAAGGATTGATCCCGTTCATTTGAATCACCGAGTGAAATTGCAGAATGCTCATACCGAAAGCCAGGAAGGTTTTACGCGAATTGCGCCAATTTTCACGAATTTAAATTCGCGTCCATTCGCGCAATTTGCGTAAGTCCCAGGTCCAAAGAGGGGGTGGCACCCCATCGATTTGGGTTGATTTAGGTTGATTTGCTTTAATTTGGTTTCATTTGGATTTAGGAAAGTGAAGCAAAATCTGGCGTTGAGAGCTGATTGTTGGCGCGATTGCCGGTGGCGATGATTCCCACGACACCGACGTTGGTTCCCTTTTTCATTGGCCTCTTTGCCCTCCTTCCGGCGATGGTTATAGCATGCGTGTCAAATGCTGATTTAGAAAAGGGCATTTATAACGACCAGTGTTCCCGACACTCGACACTCGACACTCGACACTCGACACTCCCTCTCGGTACCCTCCGTCCTCCGGACTCAATGAGTAACGCCGCAAAATTATTGGCCGAATTGATCGCGCTTCCCAGCGTGAATCCGGCCTTTTTGCCGCCCGGCCACGCCTCCGCCGGCGAGGGGCGCGTGGCCGATTTCGTGGCCGTCACCGCCGCCCGCGCGGGGTTGGACATCGAATTCCAAAAAGTCCTGTCCGGCCGCGTTAACCTCCTCGCGCGTCTTCAGCCAAAAAACAAAATCGAACAGACCATTTTGCTCGCGCCGCACCTGGATACCGTGCCGGTCGCGGATGAAGAACAATTCATCCCAACCCGCCAGGGCGACCGATTGTTTGGCCGGGGCGCCTGCGACACCAAAGGTTCCGTCGCCGCGATGCTGTCGGCCTTGTGCCGTCTGGCAACATCAAGACAACGACCGCAAAAAACGGAAATCGTATTCGCGGGCTTGGTGGATGAAGAAGCCGGGCAGGCCGGCTCGCGCAGGCTGGCCAAAAGCCGGTTTCGCGCCGACCTCGCGATCGTCGGCGAGCCGACCAATTGCCAGATCGTGACGGCGCACAAGGGGAATCTCTGGTTTCAGATGGAGACGCGCGGGAAATCCGCCCACGGCTCGCGCCCCGAACTTGGCCGCAATGCCGTGCACGAAATGGCCCGCGTGGTGGACGCGCTCGAAACGGAATACGCCGCCATGCTGCGCCAGCGGCGCCAGCATCCATTATTGGGCCATGCCACAATCAACGTCGGCACCATCCGCGGGGGCACACAACCCAACATCGTGCCGGATTCATGCATCATCACCGTGGACCGCCGCACCTTGCCCGGCGAAACGGAAGCGGGAGTGCAGCGCGAAATGGAAACGTTTTTGGCGCGCAAAAAACTGAAGGCGATTTTCACCACGGCGCGCCAGGCGCCTTGTTTGCCGATGGAAACCTCCACCAAACTTCCGCTGGTGCGCCAATTTCTCCGGAGCGCCGGCCAGAAAAAAGCCGCGGGCGTGAATTATTTCTGCGATGCCGCGGTGCTGGCCGGCGGCGGCATTCCGAGCGTCGTTTTCGGGCCGGGCGACATCGCGTACGCGCACACGGCGGAAGAATGGATTTCACTGCGGTCGCTTGAACGCGCCACCGCGATGCTTGTCAGATTTCTCAGCTTACAACCTTGATTCATGGCCTCCGATACCACTGCCAATCCGCCGACGATAGACCACAAACAGCACGCGGCATTTTTCCGCCAGAGCGGGTGGATGATGATGGCGAGCATTCTGAGCGGCGGAATGTCCCTGGGAGTGCACTTCTTCAACAAATGGATTTCCGAAAGCGCCTACGGCGATTTCGGCGTGATGCTGATGGTGATTACCTGCCTGCCCACGGTGCCCTTGCAGATGGTCTTTGCGCAGCAAACCGCGGCAGCGCTGGCGGAAGGCCGG
Source organism: Candidatus Angelobacter sp. (assembly GCA_035606845.1). Taxonomy (GTDB): domain Bacteria; phylum Verrucomicrobiota; class Verrucomicrobiia; order Limisphaerales; family DASXHY01; genus DASXHY01. The sequence continues at coordinate 25,711 of DATNEA010000045.1, forward strand.
GAAGGACAACTTTCGGGAATGATTCGGCTCGCGTGGGTATGGACGTTTGTTCTCTGGCTCGTCGCGGCGGTCGCCATGGTGGTTTTCCGGGAGCATATCATTCACGCATGGAAGCTTCCCGGCCCCGCGCTGCTCTACATTACCATTTTCACGGTGCTGACCGCGATCTGGCTGCCGTTATTTTGCGGCGTGCTGCAGGGACGGCAGGATTTTTTCTGGTACGGCCATTCGTTGATCATCGGCGGCGTGCTGCGATTGGCTGCCGCCGCTGTCTTCGTGATTCTTCTGCGCGCTGGCGCGACCGGCATGCTTGGCGGCGCTCTGGTCGGCGTGGGCGTTGCTGGCCTCGTCGTCATCTGGCGCTCGCGCGATTTGTGGATGAAAAAGCCGGAGCCGTTCAATTGGCGGGAATTGCTCCGCCAAATCACGCCGCTCATTCTGGCCTTCGGCGTCTGCCAGTTCCTTTTCACCACGGACACGATGTACGCCAAAGCATTCTTCAGCCCTGATTCCATGAAGCGCTATGTCGCGGCCGGCACGCTGTCGCGCGGCTTGCTCTGGCTGGTAATGCCCCTCGCGGCGGTGATGTTTCCCAAGCTCGTCCACAGCAAAGCCAAAGGTGAAAAAAGCAATTTGCTCGGGCTGGTGATCTTTGGGACGGCCGTGCTGGCGATTGTCGGCGCCATCGCCCTGTGTGTCGTCGGCCCTTTGGTCGTGCGCATTGTGTTCAAGCCGGAGGACATCCCGCAAACCGTGGCATTGTTGCCCTGGTATGCCACCGCGATGATTCCGCTGGCGCTGGCCAACGTGCTGGTGAACGACCTCATGGCGCGCAAGCAATTCAAAGTGGTTCCGCTCATGATTGCGCTGGCGCTCGCCTATGCTTTCACGCTGCCCTACATGCTGAGTCATTATCCCGGCCGCATGACGATCGTGTTGCAGACATTGTTCGTCTACACCACGCTCTTATTCATTGTCTGCGCCTTGTTCACCTGGGGACCACTGGCGAAGCAGAAGGCGCAAGCGGGAGGATAGAATTGGAGATTGGGAAATGGGAAAAAGGGCAAAACAAGTTCCCAGCGTCCAAGCTCCAAACTCCAGAGAAACTTCAAGCACCAAACTTCAAATTGCGACTGCGCCGTCTTTTGGAGCTTGGGATTTGGGATTTCTCTGGACGATTGGACGCTTGGTGCTTGGAGCTTTTAATCTCTCAATGGATTTACGATTTGGGGCCCGACAACGGCGTCGGCTGGCGGAGCTTTTTGTAAATCCGGACTTCCAGCGGCTTCAAGGGTCGCAACAGCTTGTAAAGCCACGGCCAATAAATCAGCCGAATACGGAGTGCGGAAAGGAGCATCGTCAGCGAGGTCGGGCCAAGCGTGACTTTCGAGCCGATTTTATCGGTCCATTCGGTGGGCACTTCGAGGATGCGATATCCGGCGCGCTTGAGCGAGTAAAGGAGGTTGATGTCGAACGCCATGTCGGCAATGCGCAACGAGGAGTGGATTTTTTCCACGGGCTCGCGCCGCATGACCTTGGCGCCGCATTGCGTGTCGCGAATGTTCATCCAAAACAACAACTGCACGATGGCATGAAAGCCACGGCTGGCGAACTGGCGTTTATGACTTTGTTCCTGGTGCAACACCGCGCCGTGCATCCAGCGCGAGCCGATCACGCAATCGTAGTCATCGATCCGTTTGATGAGGTCGTGAAAGGCGTGAGGCGGCGTGGAGCCGTCGGCGTCCACATAACCGATCAGGTCGGCCATGGGAGCGAGTTTGAGGCCTTCGATGAGCGCGCCGCCTTTTCCGATGGGTTCCTTGAATTCAAGCCAGGTGATGAATGGGAATTCAGCGGAAACGCGTTGCACGATGCCGAGGGTGTTGTCGCGGCAGCCATTGAGAACGACGATCAGTTGAAACTTCCCGTCGTAATTCTGTTTAAAATAACGGGCGTAATCCCAGAGAACCGGTTCAATACGGTTCTCTTCGTTATACGCCGGGATCAACAACAGCACGCTCGGACTGCTCACGGGCTATCAATTAGCAGATTCGGGATGATGACGCCAAGAGGCAAACGTGTTTTTGGCAGGGCAGCCGTTGCGGCTGCGAGTGCGGGCGGCGTCCCGCCGCCAGTGTCATGATCGAGGTGGCCACTTTGCCCGGCACCGGGACGGCGCCGGCACTCGCAGGCGCGGACGTCTGCGCTACCAGGCCTCACTTCAGGCTCAACTCGCGCTGGATGCCGAATTTCTCGATGCGTTTGCGCAGCGTGGCGCGCGTGATGCCGAGGAGTTTGGCGGCCTGCACCTGGTTGCCGGCAGTTTCCTTGAGCGCCTGCAAGACCAGTTCGCGTTCCACGGCGGGGATCAATTTCAACTTCGGATCCTTGCGCGCCCATTGAAACAGTTTTCGCGTCAATGCGACCACATCCGTCACGCCGGGATCGCCGGCCGCCACGGGAGTTGCGGAAGCAGCCGCCGAGGCGCTGGGCGTCGCAGCCTGGCCGACGATTTCCGGCGGCAAATCGCTCAACAAAATCGCGTCGCCTTTGGCCACGACCAGCGCGCGGCGCACGATGTTTTCCAGTTCGCGGACGTTGCCGGGCCAATGGTATTGCTCGAGGGCTTTGACGACTCCGGTGGAAATCGATTTGGGAATCGCCTCCCGCTCGCGGGCGAATTTCTTGAGGAAATAATTGACCAACAGCCGCACGTCCTCGCGGCGCTCGCGCAACGGCGGCATGTGAATGCGCACGACGTTCAAACGATAGAACAAATCCTCGCGGAATTGCCGGGTGGCGACGGCTTCTTCCAGCGGCTTGTTGGTGGCGGCGATGATGCGGACATCGACCCGGAGCGGCGAGTTGCCGCCGACGCGTTCGAACGTGCCGCTTTGGAGCACGCGCAGGATTTTCGTCTGCGTGGCGGGCGTCATGTCGCCGATTTCATCGAGAAAAATCGTGCCGCCGTTGCATTGCTCAAATTTGCCGATGCGCTGAAGGGTCGCGCCGGTGAACGCGCCGCGTTCGTGGCCGAAGAGTTCGCTTTCGAGCAATTGCTCGGGAATCGCCGCGCAATTGACGGCGAGGAACGGCTGCTCGGCCCGGTTGCTGTGATGATAAATCGCGCGTGCGACCAATTCCTTGCCGGTGCCGCTTTCGCCGGTGATCAGCGCGGTGGCATCGCTGCCGGCGACCTGACCGATGAGCTTGAACACCTGCTGCATCGCTTCGCTGCGGCCGACAATGCCCGATTCGTAGTCCTCCGATTCCAAGAGCGGCTGGTACGAAACGATTTGCCGCATGTCATGCGCGGCTTTCAAAGCATTGGCGACGATGTCCTTCAGCTTGACCACATCGAATGGCTTCAGCAGGTAATCGTAAGCGCCGAGTTTCATCGCTTCGATGGCCGTCTGGGTGGTGCCGTAAGCCGTCATCAAAATGACCAGAAGCTTGGAATCCATCTGGCGGATGCGGCGGAGGGTTTCAAGTCCGTTCATGCCGCCCATGCGGATGTCCATGAGAACGAGGTCCGGCTTCACCTTGGGAATCAGCTTGAGCCCTTCCTCGCCGGAGGACGCGGTGGCGAGCTCGATTTCGGGCGAATCAAAAATGCGCTGAAACGAATATTGCACGTCCGTTTCGTCGTCGATTAACAATATCTTGCTCATCAAATTCCCTTTAAACGTAGCGTAAGGTATTCAACTGGCAAAAAAGCGACAGTGAATTTTATTCGTGGAAATCATGAATCCCGCGGGAGACGACGTGAGGAATCTCAAATCTTTTCATGAAAAAATGTGAGACTCCTCATGTCGTCTCCTACATGGTTTTGGACGGGCCGTCCGAGGCTTTGATTTTGATCTGTTCTTTCGCCCAGGCGCGGGCGTCGGCGGGCGTTTTGAGTTCCTCCTGCAATTGCTTGTCGCGGATTTCGTGGAGCAGGGCGCCGAGGGCGGGACCGGCTTTCATGCCGAGTTCCTGGAGATCATTGCCGTTCAGCAGCGGGGGAATGATTTCAGGCTGCTTTTCCAATTCTTTCGATTGTTCGACGAGAAAATCATAGACATCCAGCCGGCCATGAGAACCCAGACAATCGGCGCGGTGCAATTGCAGTTCCAGCGGAAACGTCGGGCGCATGAGCAGCCGGCGGAGGGTGGCTTTGCGCATTTGCAGGGCATCTTTGAACTGCATGTGACACCGCACGGCCTGGACCACGGCCTCGATTTGTTTTCGCGGAAAACGGAGGCGTTCGAGGATTCGTTCGGTCATGTCCGCGCCGATGCGTTCGTGCTCGTAAAAATGGATGCTGCCGGTCGATTCATCGTGGGAAGCGGTCAATGGCTTGGCGATGTCATGCATCAAAATGGCCCAGGGAAGCAACGGGCCGGCATCAGCCGGCATTTTGGTGAGCATCAAAACGAGGTGATTGAACACGCTGCCTTCGGGATGAAAATCCGGCGATTGATCGCAATGGATCGTGGCCGCGACTTCGGGCAGGACGTGTTCGAGGAGGCCGCTATCGCGGAGCAAAATGAGGCCGCGGGCGGGGCCTGGGAGCGCCGGTGTCTCGCCGGCGCGATTTTGACCTTCAATGTGCCGGCGAGACGCCGGCGCTCCCAGGGGCGCAAACAATTTCACCAATTCATCGCGGATTCGCTCGGCGCTGATGAGTTTGATTTTTGCGGCATTGGCCTGGATGGCGCGAAAGGTTTCGGCCTCAATTTCGAAATCAAGCTGAGTAGCCAGACGAACGGCGCGCAACAGTCGGAGATGATCCTCGGCGAACCGTTCGCCGGGCGAACCAATGGTGCGGATAATTTTTGCGCTCAGGTCTTTTTCCCCGCCGACCCAATCGTGAAGTTGCTTTTGGACCGGATCGAAGAAGAGGCCGTTGACCGTAAAATCGCGCCGCTCGGCATCGGCGCGGGCGTCACCGAAGCGGACATGCTCGGGGTGGCGGCCATCCTGGTAATCCGCCTCGGCCCGGAAGGTGGCGACTTGAAATTGATGTTCGTCCTCAATCACGACGATCACGCCAAATTTGCGACCGACGGCAATAGTGTGGGGGAACAGCGCTTCGATTTGTTCAGGCAGCGCGGAGGTGACGATGTCGTAATCATCCGGCTCGCGGCCGAGGAGAAAATCGCGGACGGAACCGCCCACCCAAAACGCCTGAAAGCCGGCTTTTTGGAGGCGGCGAACGATTTCGGTGGCGGTGACACGCAATAGTTCCATCGGCGATTCACGATAGACGAATTGCGTGCCCTCGGCAGCGAATATTTGAAAAGGGTTTCGTCCGTCGTTCTCGTCCGTCGATTCCTCGAGGTTCGAACGAGGGCGATTCCGGAGCCGCGGCTTTGCCGGTTTTGGGCAACGCGCCCACCTCGGCCGCTACGAGAATCGACGCGGAAACGATCGATTCAGGAAGTCGCTTCGTCCCGCTTTTCCGGCAGAGGTGTTGGCTGCGGTTGGCCGGACATTTTTGGGATGCGGAAACTGTCCGGGCATTTGCTTGCGGAAAGCCAGTATTCCTGGATGAGCTTGCTGAAATAGACAAGATCCTGGAAATCGTACGGCTTCATGAGGAACGAATTGGCCCCCAGGCGATAAGCATCGTTCACATCCCTCATTTGGTCGGATGACGTCAGAACGATGATTCGCAAGCCGGAGAGACTGGCATGGCTTCTCACCCATCCGATGATTTCAAAGCCGCTGAAACCCGGCAGCCTGAGATCGAGCAGCAGGAGATCGGGCACCGGGTATTCGTCCCGGTTCGCGAACTTGCCTTCCCCCTTGAGATAGGCCATGGCTTCCGTGCCGGTCGAAACGACTTGAAGTGGATTTTGGATGTTGGCTTCCGAAAAAGCCTTTCGGATGAGGAAGACATAATCGTCCTCATCTTCTGCGAGCAGGATGACAGCGTGTTCCGGCATAGCGGCATTATTTCACGAGGGAAAATTTAGGAGTCACGCAAAAGACTGACTATGGGGTGCTTACCTTAGTATTGTCGAAAGATCGCGTGCCGGAAAGTCGGGCAGGATTTTGAAGGCGCCTCTGGACATTCGCCCCACGGAGCGCCGAGCACCAGCTCGGCCAGCTTTGGAGAAGTCCACCGCGGCGAGCTGGCGCTCGGCGCTTCTTTCCGCCGCCAGCGCTTACGTGTGACGCGGACACCAAGTTGCGCCCGTTTTTGAAAAATTACCGAAATAATTCCTTGCAAAGGAGCATTTGGCTGGTAATTTCTCGGGCTCCTTTTTAGAGGAAATTTTATGGCAAGAATTTGTGAATTGACAGGAAAGCGCCCGATGAAGGGCAGCATTATCTGGCGCAGCGGCAAATCGAAGAAATCGGGCGGCATCGGCACGCACGTAACGGCCATCACCAAGCGCCGTTTCATGCCGAATCTGCAGCGCGTGAAGGCCGTCCTGCCAAATGGCGAAGTGCGCTACATCCGCGCCAGCGCCGCCGCGATCAAAAAAGGTTTGGTCGTGAAAGCGCCCAAGCGCACCTGGAAGAAGGAAACGGCAAAGGCCTGATTTCCGCGAGAATTTCAAAAAAGCGTTGAAGCAGTTCGCTTCAACGCTTTTTGTTTTTGAACTGTTCCGTAAATCCGCACAAATCCCGCCGCGCTCCCACCTCCTTGGCGATTGCCGCAAAATTTTATCGGTCGAAAACAAGCGCCGGGTGGGCTGCTAAATCCCATCGTCCACCTTTTCCATGAGCTTGGACGTGGTGACGCCCAGGGCTCTGGCGATGCGGACAACGCTCAGGACGCTGGGGTTGCGGACGCCGCGCTCGATCCCACTGATATACGTCGGATCCAGATCCGCTCGTTCGGCAAGAGCCTCTTGCGTCAGCTCTCTTTCCTCGCGACGCTTTCGAACGTTCATTCCAAGCACGTTCAAGCCATGATTTCGATTCCCCATTCGTTGGTATCAGTTCACATGTAGGTTAACGATAAGTCTATAGACTATGAGTCAGGTCGTTTGTCACGCGATTAGTCGGTTGGATGTAGAATTCGAGTGACGTTGGTGATCGCATGGACCTATTAAAAAGCGACTGAAGGCGCCGAAAGTCAACGCGCGGATTTTGACCGGCGCTGGTAAAATGCGACACGGCATCGAACAAATAGCTGGGTTGACGAATCAGTTTATATCCCGCCAAGATGTCACCTCACGCGGCCAAGAGCCGTCCTTGGCGGCATTGAAGTTGTTTGATATATGAAAAACCTGATGTTTCTCGCTCTCCTTCCTCTTCTGCTTTCCGCCTGCGCGCAAAATCGCAATTTGCGCCAGGGCGATGCCGCCCCGGAGTTGCCGCCAGGGAGAATTCTCAGTTCGATGGAAAAAGTGGCCGATTGGCAGTTGACCAATGCCTCGCCGTCGGACGCGCATTATCAGCATAACGGCTGGACGTATGGAGCCTTTGACGCCGGGGTGATGGCGCTGGACAGCATTGCCAACACGCCGAAATATCACGAGGCGATGCTTGCCGAGGGAAAGAAACTCAATTGGCAGCCGGGCAGGCGCGCGTATCACGCGGACGACCAATGTGTGGGCCAGATGTATCTGGAAATGTATTTGAAGCACCACGATCCGGCGATGTTGCAGCCGATCAAAGCCAAGCTGGATTATATCCTGGAGCATCCGAGCAGCGATTCGCTGGATTATAACAAGAAGGGCAAGGAGGATCGGTATTGGTGGTGCGATTCCTTGTTCATGGGACCGCCGACGTGGGCGCTGATGTATAAAGCGACGGGCGAGAAAAAATATCTCGATTTCATGGACAAGGAATGGTGGGCGGCTTCGGACTTTCTCTATGACAAGGACGAGCATTTGTTTTTCCGCGACAGCCGTTATTTCAACCAGAGGGAAGCGAACGGGAAAAAGATTTTCTGGAGCCGCGGCAACGGCTGGGTGATGGGAGGCCTGGCGCGCGTGCTCGAAAATATGCCGGCGGATTATCCGGACCGCGCCCGTTATGAAACGCAATTCAAGGAAATGGCGGAAAAAGTTGCGAGCCTGCAACAGCCGGACGGTTTGTGGCACGCGAGCCTCCTGGATCCGGCGTCCTATCCGTTGAAGGAAACGAGCGGGTCGGGCTTTTATGTGTTTGCGCTCGCGTGGGGCATCAATCACGGGCTGTTGGACCGCGCGAAATTTGAGCCGGTAGTGGAGAAGGGCTGGCAGGCGCTTCTGGGCTGCGTGACTCCGGAAGGCAAACTCGGTTACGCGCAACAAGTGGGCGCGGACCCGAAATCATTCAAGCCCGGCGACTACGAAGTCTACGCCGCCGGCGCATTTCTGCTGGCCGGCAAGCAGATGTATTTGTTGGAGCAAAAATAGGTTAAATGAGTTAAATCGGTAAAATGGGAAACCGATTAAATCATTTACGAGCGCCCCAACTCATTTAACCATTCAACCAATTTAACTATTTAACGATTCACAACATGCAAATCCGTTTTTCACCGAATCAAAACGATTACCAAAAACTTTGCACTGACGGCCTGCGCGCCAATTTCCTGGTGGAGACGCTTTTTGCTCCGGACAAATTGGAACTCGTCTACACCGATGCTGATCGTGCCATCGTTGGTTCAGTGGTACCCACGGCCGCGGCACTGAAATTGACCGCCGATGCGGAATTGCGAGCGGCGTATTTTTGCGAACGACGCGAATTGGGCGTGTTGAACATCGGCGGCAGCGGCGCGGTGGAAGTGGACGGAAAAAAATATGAGATGAACAAGCTCGATTGCCTCTATGTGGGCCGCGGCAGCAAAGAGATTTCATTCAGCAGCAAGGACGCAGCGAACCCGGCGGCGTATTATCTTTTGAGTTATCCGGCGCACGCCGCTTACCCGACCACGCTCGTGACCGTGAAAGACGCCGCGCCGACGGAACTAGGCACGCTCGCGGATGCCAATCGCCGCACGATTTACAAATATATCCACATGGGTGGCATCAAAAGTTGCCAGCTCGTGATGGGTTTCACGAAAATGCAGGAAGGCGCCGTGTGGAACACCATGCCGCCGCATACGCATACCCGCCGCAGCGAGGTATACATCTATTTCGACCTCCATCCCAAACAGCGCGTCATGCATTTCATGGGCACGCCGCAACAAACGCGGCATTTGGTTGTGGCGGACCGGCAGGCGGTGATTTCCCCAAGTTGGTCGATCCATTCCGGCTGCGGCACGGGCGCTTACACATTTTGCTGGGGCATGGGCGGCGAGAACCAGGCGTTCGACGACATGGATCCCGCACCGACGGCGCAGTTGAGGTGAGCGGACGTAACCTGTCGCACGCACAATTTCGGCGCGGCTGTGTCGGAGACCAGCCGCAGCAGTGTTATTCAATCTTTAGGGTAAACGTCTGCAAACGTTCTGGTTGGCAAGTTGCGCCCGAGGTGAAATTGCGGACAGAGGCTTTTGCTAGGAACTGAAATTCTTTGCGCCTTTGCGTCTTAGCGTCTTTGCGTTAAAACATGAGCAAATGATTCTCGATAAATTCAAACTGAACGGAAAAGTCGCCATCGTCACCGGCGCGGGCCGCGGACTGGGACAAGGCATCGCAGTGGGACTCGCGGAAGCCGGCGCGGACGTCGCGCTCGTAGTCTCGGCCAGCAAAGCCGATGAAACGGCGAAGCAAATCCAAGCGCTGGGCCGGCGCGTTTGCCAGATTCAGGCCAACCTATTGCACAAAGATTCCGTGGCGAAAATCGTGGATACGACCGTCAAGGAGCTCGGGGCCGTGGATATTCTGGTGAACAACGCCGGCATCATTCGCCGCGCGCCCTTGCTGGAATTTTCGGAGCAGGATTGGGACGACGTTGTTCAAATCAACCAGAAGAGCTTGTTTTTCCTCGCACAGGCGGCGGCGAAGCAGATGGTGAAGCAGGGGCGCGGCGGGAAAATCATCAATATCGCTTCGATGCTTTCATTTCAGGGCGGCATTCGCGTGCCGTCGTATACCGCTTCCAAGAGCGCGGTGATGGGCCTGACGCGCATCATGGCGAACGAACTCGCGGCGCATAACATCAATGTGAACGCCATCGCGCCCGGCTACATGGAGACGGACAACACCGCCGCTCTGCGCGCGGACCCGAAGCGCAACGCGGAAATCCTGGCGCGCATCCCCTCGGGCCGCTGGGGGTCGCCGGAAGATTTGAAAGGTGCGGCGGTTTTTTTGGCGTCAGCGGCGTCGGATTACCTGCAGGGCTACACGATCGCGGTCGATGGCGGTTGGCTGGCAAGATGATTTACGATTCACGAGCGGCATCCATTTGGTCACACGCTCGTATATCGTAAATTCGAGAGGCTCCTCACCAGCCTCCACTGAAGCCACGGCGCGGCAGGCGTCGGCTTCCACCAAGAGTTGAGTGCAAAAATTATTTATGGAAGTGCCGTGCGCGGGCTTGACCGGGACTATTCAAAAAGTCCAAGCTGATATTCGGTTCTGAATTTTTCGGAGCAACGTTTTGAAGAACCACTTCAAATTGAAATTTTGGGTTGCGTCGTCTCTCGCAGGCGGCCGCAGCCTGGGATTTGCAAAGCCCTCACACCCCCTCTATGCCTACTGAATCCGTCACCCCCGGCCAGAGCGCGCCTCTCAGCGCTCCCGTTTCCAGCGCGAGAACTAATTTTCGCTGGGCCATCTGCGCCCTGCTGTTTTTCGCGACGACCTGCAATTACATGGATCGCCAGGTCATCAGTTATTTGAAGCCGTTCTTTTGCTCGCCGGTGGCGCAGGGCGGCTTCGGCTGGACGAACTCGGATTTTTCCTATCTGACGGCGTTCTTCACGGGCGTGTATGCCTCGGCGACGATTTTCGCCGGCTGGTTCATCGACCGAATCGGAACCAAGCTCGGCCTGGCGCTGTCCATGATCGCCTGGTCGATTTTCGGGATCGCCAATGCATTCGTCGGAGGGATGCTTTCCAGGCACATCGCCGTGCGCAGCCTGTTTGCGGTGGGCGAAGCGGGCAATTTCCCGGCCTCGATCAAAACCGTGGCGGAATGGTTTCCCAAACGCGAGCGCGCCCTGGCCACCGCGATTTTCAATGGCGGTTCCAACGCGGGCGCGATGGTCGCGGCGTTGCTGGTGCCCTCGTTCATGGTCTGGTTTGGCTTTGAGCGCGGCTGGAAAATCGCCTTCATTGCCACTGGCGCGATTGGTTTCCTATGGCTGATCTTTTGGTTCGCGCTTTACAATCCGCCGTCGAAGCACGCGAAAATTTCCAAGGCGGA
>DATNEA010000016.1:0-85454 GCA_035606845.1 Candidatus Angelobacter sp.
GTGTTGAAGGAAAGATTTCCAACAAACAATTTCGTACTCATGTGATGTCTTACTGTCCTAAACTGACCCTTGCTTTATCCAGACTGTTCCCGACTGCCGGGTTTCAATCATCACTGAACCGAGTTCACTTGAAGATTTCCATGCCGTGGAATGACAAGCTATCTATATTGGACACCCGCACAATGAACGTTTTCCCCAAAATAGCAAGCGTTATTGCGCACTAAAAGAGTGGGGTAAACGCCCCATGTCATAAACCATTCTCTGGCAAGGCATTTCATCGGTTTGCCGCAGCTTTGCTTTCCCTCGTTCCGCCTTCCTGAGGCACCGCCGCCTCGACCATCGCAACCAATTGTTCCGCTTGATAAGGCTTGCCGATGAAACGATTCTCTTTCGACCCCACCGCTTCGTGCTTTTTAAATTCCTCCTCACTGCCGCACGCGAAGACGACCTTCAAGTCCGGCCGCGTCTGGCGCAATTGATTGGCGAGATCAAACGCAGGCGAATCCGTCAGCGCCAGGTCCGCCAGCACCAGGTCAATATTCCGCGCCTGGCCTTCCCAAAGCACCATCGCGATGGAGCTGCTGTCGGCTTCAATCACGCGATAGCCGTTTCGATTTAAGATATATCGCGCCACGCCGCGCGAGCGTTCGTCCGCGTCCACGAGCAGCACCGTCCCGCGGTTCACCGTGGTCGCAGCCTGCATTTCGCTGGCGGAAGGCAGGAGTTCCTTGGAAATGCAGGGGAGGAAAATCCGGAATTCCGTTCCCGCTCCCACTTCACTGGCGCATTCAATCCACCCCCAATGCTGCCGCACGGCGCCGAAGATGCACGCGAGACCCAGGCCCTGGCCCTTGTCCGGACCCTTGGTCGTGAAGAACGGTTCGAAGAGCCGCTCCTGGATTTCGGGAGCGATGCCGCAACCGGTGTCGCGCACGCTGATGCGCGCAAAATCCACCAGCTCTGAATCCGCGTTCTCGCGGAGGGGCGGATTCTCCACGCGCACCATCGCCGTGCTCACGGTCAAAATGCCTTTTTCCGGCATGGCGTCCCGCGCGTTTTTGACGAGATTGATCAGCACTTGCTCGAGGACCTTCGGGTCGGCCATCACGGGCAGCGGATTCCGGTCGCCCGCGTTTTTGAAAACTATTTTTTCGCCGGCCACGCGCCGGAGGATCAGGTTCAGATTGCTGATGAGGCGGTTCAGGTCCAGCGGGCGCGGCTGAAGCACCTGGCGTCCGCCAATCGAGAGCAGTTGATAGCCCAGATTCGTGCCGCGCGTGGTCACCACGGAAAGCTCCTGCAAACGCTCGGCTGTGGCGGCATCCTGGGTGTTCTGGCGGAGGATGGCGGTGTGACCTTCAATGACGGAAAGGATGTCATTGAAGCGATACGCGGTTGCGCCGGCCACCCGGCTCATGAATTCCATTTTGCGGGCTTGAAATACTTCGCCCTCGCGCCGGCGCGATTGCGTCAGATCATTGATGACCACCAATCGCGCGCGCGCGCCGCCGTAATCGAGATCGCGCGCCGAGAGTTCCACATCAATCAAGCTTTGATCCTTGCGGTAATGCTGCCAGAGACCGCGTGATTCGGAGCGGGCGCACGATTGCGCGAGCTCGCCGATAAAGGCATCCACCTGTTCGCGCGGCAACAGGTCCTGGGGCGAAAGCCGCATGAATTCCTCCGGTGTAAACCCGTAATGGCGCACGGCCGCCTTGTTCACCGCCAAAAATCGGCGCTGTTGCAAATCAAAAATCCACATCGGCTGCGGATTGTCCGTGAAGACGAACCGATATTGTTCCTCCGATTCCTTGAGAATGGCCTCGGCCTGCCGGCGTCGTAAAAGTTCCCGCTGCAATGCTTCGTTCGCCTCGGTCAGCGACGCGGTTTTCTTCTGGATTTGCTGTTCCCATTTTTGGTTCAGGCTTTCCTCGGTGGAACGCGCGCGCTCACCCTGCGAAAAAAGAGTTTGCATGTGCCCCATGCCGATGAGCAACAGCACGGAGCCAATGCCGTAAACAATATCCAACGCCGGATCGGGCCCGAAGCCGGGACCGATCGGGCTCACCGGTTCCAACAAATGCAGGGAGGCGAGGGAAGCGAAAGCAATGACGAGAAACCAACCCACGCGGTGGGTGCCGAAGCGGCGGACCAATTTTAAGCCGTAGGAAGGAACCACCAATTGCAATGCGCCTGCCGTCGCATCAAAAGCTGCGAAACAACTCATAAAGCCTCTTCATGTGTCCATTAGAGGGACACTTGCGCCACTCTTTTAGACGCCTGTTTTCCTTTGCCCATCCAAGGCATTGACCTCACGCTGGTTCCATGCCGTGAGCAATCTCGAATTTTATTAAGCAACTGCTGGGCCAAGGTTTTATCTAGAATGATCAATCGGTCCGCGAAATGTGTCCCGCTTATTGGTATGGAACGCATATTGTCGCCAAGCGACCGTGGAAATTAGCCAGCTACGAAGTGGCTGGTAAATCGTGGTTACACACAACTTTGTCCTGAAAGGACAACGGAAAAGGCCATCCGTTCCAGCGTCCTTTCAGGACGCGCCCATAATTTGTCGGGATTTCCAGCCACTCCGTGGCTGGCTAATTTCCTGAGTCGCTTCGCGACACCTGATGATTTCCGCGGAGCTAAACAGCCTTGTAAAGTTAACGAGCCAAGTTTTAAATCCTCCCGTGCACAACGTAGCCAAGGCTGCCAAAATCAAAATGTGCAACGGCGAAACCATCGTGGAATGGGTGCCGAATGCCGTCCGGAATGCTTTTGAGTAAGCGCAATCCCAACCATGAATATTCAAAGCCTCGTCGCCGTGATCTTGCGCCTCCTCGCGCTAGATTTTTTGTATTGGTCGATATTATCCATGCTTGAATTAGCGGAAAAAATCTATTCGTACGAGAAAGAAAGTGCCCTCGCTGGGATGGGTGCTTGGATAGTTGTACCTTGGCTGGTCATCGTCCTGTTGGTTGTAGCCGAGGTTCTTTTGTGGATTTTCGCTCCGGCCATCGCACGATTGGTTTCACGTGGCGTGCCGCAGGACATTTCGCTCGGGGCACTCACGCTCGCGGATTGTTATTCAGTTGCGTTTATTGGTGTTGGCTTGATGTGCATCGCCAACCGATTACCACAGGCCATCACTTGGGCTCATTATCTTCTTCGTTCGGCGGCTTCGAACTCCACGGATGTGTTTATATGGGGGCAGTTGCGATGGTACGATATTGTCCAAGTCGCAATCGGCCTGACGATAGGAATTGTTTTGTTTGTAAACGGCCGCAAATGGTCGGTTTCGCTGGCGCGCCGCGATACCGCCGGTTCTCTGCCGGCAACGCCCGAGGATAAGAGCGGCGAAGGCGCGGCATGAACCCGCTCCGCGAGAATTGTGATTTGGAGCTGGGAGTTTCTCTGGATCTTGGACGCTTGGAATTTGGAGCTTTTCACCGTTGACTTCTTTGGCCGGGCGTGGCTGATTTCTAGTGCCCTCCACTCCAACCAGGCTTATGCAAAGCGATTCAAAACTGAATCGGGCGGATCTGGTAGTCACTTACATTGGCGGCCCAACGGCGCTTTTCAAATGGGACGGGTTGCGAATTCTCACCGATCCCACGTTTGATCCCGCGGGTTCCACCTACGCCACCAACGTTTACACGCTGAAGAAACGCGAAGGTCCGGCCATGCCTCTTGAAAAACTCGGGCGGGTGGACCTCGTTCTATTGAGCCACGATCATCATTTCGACAATCTGGACCGCGCCGGCCGGGCGCTGCTCCCGACCGCCGGCAAGGTCCTAACCACCGGCATCGGCGCTCAGCGCCTTGGCGGCCACGCTGTGGGGATCCCGCCTTGGCGAAGCATGGAAATTTCCAGTCCGCGCGGTCGCGTCCTGCGCGTGACGGCCACGCCCGCGCGCCATGGACCCGTCGGCGGTGATCGCGGACCCGTGGTTGGCTTTGTTTTAAATTACACCGATGCCCCGCAGGATTGCGTTTATATTTCCGGCGACACCGTCTGGTATGAAGGCGTGGAAGAAGTCGCGAGGCGATTTCGTGTAACGATGGCCGTGCTGTTCATGGGCGCGGCTGTGGTGCCGCGCGTTGGGCCAGCGCATCTGACCATGTCGGCGACCGAGGGCGTGTACGCGGCGCGGCTATTCGGCCATGCGAGGATCGTGCCGTTGCATTGCTCCGGCTGGGAGCATTACACGGAATCGCGGGCGGACATTCAGCGCGCGTTTTCCGATGCGGGCGTGCAATCGCGCCTGTGCTGGCTCGAGCCGGGAGTGGCCAAAATTTTCAGCATCAAGGAACTGGTGTAAATGTTCTGGTTTTTTCCACCATCGCACAAACCCACCACGTCCGAATACGCCGTGCTGTTTGTTTTCGCCTCGATCGGGTTCATAGCCTTGGGCACTGCGGCACTCGTGATGGGTTTTCGCGCGCCGCCGGAGAAGCACGCGCTGGCCGTCCAATTGGAATGGCGCGGCGTCTGGTGCCTCGTGCTTGGGGCGGTGATCGGTTTTTGTGTGTGGTTGTACAACCGATTGGTGGATTGATTGACCATGCTTTTCATGTCTGCCGCTTTCCACAATTCTCGTATCCGCTTTGCCGAAGAATCGCGTTGCAGAAATCATCGTGGTCGCGAAGCGATTTCAGGAAATTAGCCAGCCACGAAGTGGCTGGAAATCCAGTCACACAGAAAAGCGTCCTGAAGGGACGCTGGAGTCGATCTCTAGTTCCGTTGTCCTTTCAGGACAAGCCTCTTTATCATGATCAACCAGCCACATTGCGGCTGGCTAATTTCCCAGGCCGCTTTGCGACTGGTGCAATGCAGAGCGGCATTACGCATTCTCCCGCCCGGTTTTGGAGCACTCACCCCATGGAAGGAGGCCTTGCCGCGAATGACGTTCCCCATGGGCTCCGCGCCGTTGGGATGGCGCGGAAATCAACCAATCAGTCGAAGGAGTAAATTATGTCAAAGACCGTGCTTAAGAACTTGGTTTGGCTCGCGTTGCCGCTCGGGTTGGCCGTGGGATGCGCCTCAAATCGTCCCGCAGCAAGCGAAGCTTCCTATGATGCGACCGCCGCCGTGTTGACGCCGACTTCCAGCGAACCTGAGTCACAGATTTACGTCAGCTCGGACGCTGAAATGAACACGCCGCCAAAAGGAACGTCACCCCAAACCTGGGCCATCGCCCAGGCCATTCAGCAAAAATTGTTGAGCGATCCATCGCTTGCGCCGCTGGGCAGCACGTTGGTGGCGAAGGTCAGCACCGATGGCGATGTGACGCTGACCGGCAATGTGGCCTCGCAGTCGGAACAGGACCGCGTGCGTGAGAGTATTTCCACGCTGCCAGGCGTGCGCAATGTCAATGACCAGCAATTGGCCGTCGGTCATTTCAACGGTCCAAGCTCCCTGAATACGACGAGTCCGCAGCAATAGGCCGCGCGCTGGAATCATGGTTTAGCCGTCGGCGCATTCGTGGTTGTCAGAGTTGAAGGCCGCGTGGCGCCGCCGGCGTCAATCCGATACCGTTCGTGCATGTAAAGATCGTCCGCCACCTGGTAAATCGCGATGGCATTGGTTTTGATTTCCAGATCGCTTTGTTGCGGGCTGGACAATGGTTCCATATTCGCGACTTTCGGATCGCCTGAATAGTATTCTTCGGTTTTTTGCAATCCAAGGACCGCCAGCCGCTGATCCTCCATGATGCCGATGTCGCGATTGTGATTGATGAACACGCGGCCGTCATTGGGTTTTGGCTCCTTCAGGAGGTTGCGCCCGAAAAACATCGAGTCATACGGCCTGCCCAGCAAGCCGAGCACGGTCGGAGCGACATCCAGCGAGCAGCCGAGCTGCCCGTTTCGCAGGGGAGCCTTCACCACGGCCGGCCCGAGAATCACGAGCGGAATTTCGTAGGAAAAAATCGGAATGCTTTGGCTGCCGTAAACGCGCGCGCCGTGGTCCGCGACCACCACGAACACGGTGTTCGTCCAAAACGGCTCCTTCTTGGCCGCATCGAAAAATTGTCCGAGGCACCAATCGGAGTATTCCACCGCCTTGTTGCGCGAGGCGCCGGGTTTCGTGCCGATTCCGAGTTTGACCAGAATTTTATGCCAGAGCCCCGCGTGGGGATGGCGGCCGGGCGGGGGACCTTCCGGGATGCGGCCCGGCGGATAGGTGTAAGGCTTGTGGTTGGACACGGTCATGATCGTGCCGAGAAACGGTTTGCCGGTTTTGTTCAACTCGCGAAATTCCTGGATGGCCCGCGCGAACACTTCCTCATCGCACACGCCCCAAATGTTCGCAAACATCGGATGCGGGAAATCATCGTTGAACGGCGGATTGTGCTCGAGGAAACGATCCCAGCCGTTGTCCATCGTAAACGATTTCATGCTGTCGAACATGCCGCGGCCGCCATACAGGAAAATGCTGTTGTAACCATCCCGTTTAAGCACTCGCGCAATCGTTTCCACATTATCGGAATGATCGCGTTTCACAATCGAATCGCCCGGCAACGGCGGGAATGACGCAAGCACGCCTTCAAATCCGCGCACCGTGCGATTGCCGGATGCGTAAATGTTGGTGAACAAAATGCCTTCGTTGGTCGCGAGTTCGTCCATGTGCGGCGTGAGCGTGTTGGTGCGGCCGAGGCAACCCCAGAATTCCGAGCCCAGGCTTTCCTCCATCAGGATGACGACGTTCAGCTTCGGCTTCGCGGGATCGCCCTGGATATGCCGGAGAATCGAATTCGTCCGGCTGGTCATGTCGGCGCCCGGCATCGCCAGCAATTGGCGTACGCGGCGATACGCCGCAGCCTTCGGCATGGTTTGATAGTAAGCGCTGTAATCGAGGTTGCGCGTGAGGGCGGCGTTCACGAAGGAGATCGAGCCGTTGTCGGCAATTTCATTCAGCGTGCGGTCCGTGCTGAAATGTGTGCCGTCCGTGGTGGAAGTCACCCAGTCCATGCACGCGCTCCAGTCGCGGTTATACATGTCGGCAAAAACCGTGAATTGCGGATTCAATGTGACCCAAACGCCAAAGAACAGCACCACCGCAATGGCGAATTGCGCGATTCGGGAGCGAGCCCGCACCGGCTGAAACCACATCTGCCGGAAATAAACCAGCGCCGTGACCATCCAAAGGATGGCGATGACCAGGCAAATGGCCACGACCAGCACCACGTTGTAGGATTCCCAGATGTTGCCCGCCACTTCCTTGGGCGCGGTCAGGTAATCCACGGCGACCGTCGTGAAACGCGATTTGAATTCGTCGAAGAAATAATACTCCACGAACAGCAGGAAGATTTGCACGAACCAAAACAGGAAAAAGCCGCCGATAAAAAGAATGCGATGCGGCCAGCTTCGAAACAATTTGTCCGGCACGATCCAGTTCCAGAAAAACAGCGGCAATGCGGTCCCCAGCGCCACCAAAAAATCCTGCTGAAAACCAATCAGGAAAATGGAGACGACCGAGCCGAGTGTCCACGGCTCGTGCAAACCGAACCGCAAAAACAGCACCAATCGCAGCAGCGTGAACGCGACCAGCAGCGAAAAGAAAAAGAAGACCGCGAATCCTGAACGCGATCGTTTCCACGGAAAATCATCCGGCGAAATTTCCCTGACTTTCCAGGGATCTTCGCCGGGCTTTAAAGGTAAAGGCTCAACTGACACGGTTAGATGACACTTGCTTTGATTCTTTTGTTCAACTCGAAAATGGTTCCACTGCCCTGTCTCATTCTGAGATAGCACTGGACAAATGCGTCCGCGCTTCCGCTGCGTGCAGTCATCGCGGCGCGGCGACGCGCAATCGAGTCAGGCGCTTCAAGCAATTTGCGCGCCCGCGGGACCGAGTTTTTGCCCGGGCGCAAGCGGGTGGCCCGCAAGAAATTCGGCGGCGCTCATCCGGCGGCCGCCTTCGCGCTGGACGGAAAGAATTCTCAAAGCCCCGCCGCCGCAGCCGACGATCATTTCGTTTTTATCCGCCGGCAACACCAAGCCCGGCTCGCCTTGGACTTCCGCGATTTCCGCCTGCCAGATTTTCAGCAATTGCGGATGCGATTGGCCGGCCAAGTGCGTGAACGCGCCGGGCCAGGGAACCATCGCGCGGACGCGGTTCCAAATCACGCGCGCCGGTTGCGTCCAAATAATTTCACCGTCCTGTTTTTTGATTTTCGGCGCATGCGAAACGCCCTGCGCCGGCTGCGGCCGCGGACGAATTTTTCCTGAAACGAATTCAGGAATCGTGCGGACGAGCAGTTCCGCGCCGAGCTTCGCGAGCCGGTCGTGCAGCGTCTGGGCATTGTCACCCGCGTCGATGGGCGTTCGTTCCTGCGTGAGGATGTCGCCGGTGTCGAGCCCCACATCCATCTTCATGATGGTGACGCCGGTTTCGGCCTCGCCGTTCAAGATGGCGTGTTGGATGGGCGCCGCGCCGCGATATTTTGGGAGTAATGAGGTGTGGACGTTCACGCAGCCAAAGCGCGGCAAATCCAAAATCGACTTCGGCAGAATCTGGCCGTAAGCCGCCACCGCGATGAGTTCGGGCTGAAACGCGGCCAGTTGCTGGATAAACGGTTCCTCGCGCGCGCGCTGCGGTTGCAGCACGGGAAGATTTTCCTGTTGCGCCACTGCCTTGACCGGGGACGGCTGCAGTTTAAGCCCGCGCCCCTTCGGCTGGTCCGGTTGCGTGACGACGGCCACGATCTGAAAATCGCGCGCAGCAATCAACGCCCGCAGGCTCGCCGCGGCCAAATCCGGAGTGCCCATGAAAATGATGCGCATTGCAAAAAGGGTAAATGAAGAATGAAGAATGACGAATGGGAAAATGATGCGGCGGACTCGCGGGCGATCGCAAGATAGGGCGCGCCGCTCCACGCGCGCCGATTCGAATAAGTCGAATGATCGAGTGCTTTCCTCGTTGTGCGCCGGCGCGCACGGAGTGACGCGCCCTACCGATCACTTGCATAGGCAATGTTCACCTGCGGTTGCTCGCTGCAATCATTATGGAAATGCCATAATGATTCTTCCTCTCGTACCGGATGGGGCGGGGTGAGGGCCTTAAATTCCCCCATTCGTCATTCGTTATTCGGGAATTCTGGCGATCACGCCTTGTTCACGCGCCGAAGAATATCCACCAGCACCTGGGCGGGCGATTGGTCGGCATCAATCTGGTGGACGAGGTTTTTTCCGTAAAATTTCAGCACCGGCTTGGTTTCGTTCTCATACGTCTTCAGGCGGGCGCGAATAACCTCCAGGCTGGCGTCATCCAGCCGGTTCTCCTTCAATGCGCGCCGTTGTATGCGCCGCACGAGGCTCTCGAAATTCCGGCACTTAAGAAAAAAAATGCCGACGACATTCAGCGTTTCCTGAAGCATCTCCGCCTGGTGCGGATTGCGCGGGATGCCGTCCAGCACCAGCGTGTCCCGGTCGGGATTGAAACGGCCGGAGCGCGTGGTGGCTTCGATCGATTGCCGCCACAGTTCCACCGTGGGCTCGTCCGGAACGAGCTCGCCGCGGCTCGAATATTCGATGAAAACGCGGCCGATCTTGCTGTCGATCGTGAGATTTCTGAAAACATCCCCGCACGCGCAGTGGAAAAAATTCGGGATCGTGCCGAGAATTTTTCCCTGCGTGCCTTTGCCGGCGCCGGGCGCGCCGAACAGCAGAATGGTGCGATATTTCATGCAATGGGTCGGCGTTGAACGGATCAGTCCGGACTGTCCTTATGTTTCAATTTCACTTCCTTGATTTCGGTGAAAGGGACCATGACTTCGTGCGTCGCCGGGCCGCTGCGCACCTGCAGGTGAAAGTCATTGGAGGAAATGCGTGAAATGCGCTCGGCAGTGTATTCGCCCCGGGCCGCCTTGATGACCAGCAGCATGTCTTTGTCGGCCTCGCGGCGGATCGCGCCGAAAAATCCGGGGAATTTTGTCTCGAAGAAACGGCGGTTGAACATGAACGCGCCGCGCTGGAACACCTGCGTTGGCGGGAGCGCCGCCGCCGGTTTTGGCGCGGCATGGGCGAGATGCAGGCCGTGTGTTTCGGCATGCTCCTCGGGCTCGTTCTCCTCCTCCGGCGAAGCCGCCCGGGCCGGCTGGCTGGCCGAGGCCGGAGCGGCTGCCTCGGTAGGAATGCTGCGCGTGGAGGTCGTGGTCGGCGGAGCGCCGGGCACCGTGAATGACGGCGCTTCGGGCGCGGCGGTTTCCGGCTGGTAGTTTTCCTCTTCATCGGCTTGCCTTCTTTGCATAGGCATCAAGATAAAAATAATGGGTGACAAAAGCCCGAGGAGCGGCACGGCCGCCAGTCCGCAAACCAATCCCTTGGGGCGCCGCCGAAACAGCGCCACTTCATAACCCGCATAAATCCCCGCGCCATAAAGCACCAGGAGCACGAACAGCCCGACTTGCGATTCGAGCATCGAACCGAACAGCCCATGCGGCGCGGGCCGTTTCAACCGCGGCGGCTGCTGAATCTGTCCGACATCGGTTTTTTTGATGCGCTCCGCCTCGGATTCTTCGATGAAGGGAGAAACGAAGGGCTGCATCTTCGGATCCTGCGCGAGTTTCTTCAGGTCCGCCTG
This sequence comes from Candidatus Angelobacter sp., assembly GCA_035606845.1. Lineage (GTDB taxonomy): Bacteria > Verrucomicrobiota > Verrucomicrobiia > Limisphaerales > DASXHY01 > DASXHY01. The sequence goes on from DATNEA010000016.1 coordinate 10,583, forward strand.
CGAAAATTTCGTCCACGGCACGACGTCGGAATAATTCCCGTCAGACTGGCGCACGCGCATGCCGCTCTCATTGGCGGAAACGATATCGCCCGCGAGGGTCGAGCCGTCGTTTAATTGAAACGAGTCCGCCCGGGCGATGCCGGCGAGCAGCCCGCAGAGCAATAATCCAATCCAGACAAAACGACGCTGATTCACAAGCTTTTCCTAACAGATGGACCGCGCTGAGGGAAGAAATTTAATTCGGCCAGGCCGGGCGCGCAACTCGCGGCGCGCCGGAGTGCCGGGCACCAGGGCTCACGGAGTTAGTTTCCTTGAAAAACAAGCTCGACTTGGCAAAAGCCGTCCGATTTGTAGCGCAGGCGTCCTCGCCTGCGAGTCCCGGCACCGTCCCGGTGCCGGGAACAAGGGTCGCTTAATGGTGCTTTTACGTCTGGGGGCGAGACGCCGCCGACACTCGCAGCCGGGACGGCCGCGCTACATTTGAACGCGTGAACCTGCGCCGGCGGCACTCCTCTGCGCGAATAGCAGAGACTGAAGAAGAAGCCGCCGCGCTGGAAGCGCCTACGCGCCTATTGGATTTTTTGCAGATTGCCCAAATTGTTTATGAGCGTCCCGCTGAAGTCATCGGAATCCTGATACCACCAAATATCCGTGGGGCCCAGCAAGCCCGCAAAATGATTGAAGCGGCACATGCTTTGGAATTGGCACCATCGCGCTGAACCGTCGGCGAAGACTTCGTTGCCTCCGGCGGGCAAGCCTTTGTTGGGATGCGGCGGCACATTCCCATATTCGATATAATTTACCGAACCTTGCGCCCCAGCCAACGAGCCTGTCCACTTTTTGCCGCTGACGTTCATGTTCATATCCGCCGCCAAAACCCAATACGCCTTGGAACTGGTCAGTTTGACCGGGCTGTGACACTCCCTGGCGGGCGCATAGAACCAGTTGGTCACTCCGCCCATGTATTCATAACCAATAATGTACTGGTTGTTGTTCCTATCCAGGTAGGGTAACCCTACCGGACGGTTCGGGCATGACCAAACGGTGTGATCCGCATTGGTTGAAAGCTTCAGATACGAATTGACCGCGTCCACGATGGGGACGCTGATGGCAAGTTGCACGAAATTCTGGCCCCGGTTGCCCTGATCTTTGATTCCCGGAGGAACAAAATCCGAAAAATCGCCCGCATACATAATCGCTCCAAGGCCGACTTGTTTCAGGTTGTTCAAGCAGCTTGTTCGCTTGGCCTTTTCCTTGGCGCTCGCCAACGCTGGCAGGAGCATGGCTGCCAGGATCGCGATGATCGCAATGACGACCAGCAGTTCAATCAACGTAAATGCCCGCCCGTTCGAGGCGGAACGCCGAGGGGTGTAAATTTCGGTTCGCATGACTGTTGTACTTCTTCGTGTTCCTCTCAAAAACTCCTTACCCGTTTGAAACCGCCGATTCTTGAGCAAAACTTCATTAGGAACATACCCAAATACTCGCAGACGGCCAAGCCGTCCGACATCCGACAAATGTCGTATTTTTAAGGAAAGCTGATAGTGTGCCTCGAAACGCACAGTGCTTTCCATCAAATGGACGGCCAAAACCGTCTTCGACCGGAGGATGATGTGGTTGAACCGCCGAGCGCGCACGTACTCTTTCGGGTAAATAGTGGCACGGGCGTCTCGCCCGTGCGTTTCGATTCTCACGGGCGAGACGCCCGTGCCACTACACCGCCCCAAGCTCCTCCAACAAATCTTCCACGACCCAATTCGGCCGCGTGCGCGTCAGCCGATCCGCCGCCGCTCCATGTTGCCAGACGGCAAAACGAATGGTGCGCTCGGGATCATTCTGCAACGCGCGCTGGGCGAGCAGGCCCGCAAGATAGCCCGACAGCGAATCACCCGACCCGCCCTGGCCGAGGAACGGGTTGCCGGACGAATTGATGAAAATTGGCCCTTCACTCCGTCCAACCAACGTCTGGTGTCCTTTCAAGACAACCCAGCAATCGCCGAGGCGTTTGGAAATTTTTCGCACAGAACCGGTCCGGTCTGACTGCACGTCGGCGGCGGATTTTTTCAAGAGACGCGCCGCTTCGCCGGGATGCGGCGTCACCACGCGCAATGAATTGCGCGGAGTCACGCCAGTCGCGAGCAGCCAGTCGAGCGCGCTCGCATCGGCAATCATCGGCGCGGGCGATTCGCACCACAATTGCCGCGCCGTTTCCTTTAACTCCTCCGGAACTTCCGGGGATGCCAAACCGGGACCCACGAGCACGCATGTGAATTTTTCGGACAACTCCGTTTGCGGCGACCACGTCTGCACCATCACGGCCTGCAATTGGCTCGCGATGGGAACATACGCGCGCTCTTGCGTGAAGAGCGTGATAAGTCCCGGTTGCGCTCGCTGCGCGCCGCGCGAGGCGAGCACCGCCGCGCCATGATAACCCGGGCTGCCCGCAAGAATTGCCACGTGACCGAACGTGCCCTTGTGGCCCTCCACCGGTCGTCGTGGTGGAAAGCCTTCAAAATCTCCGGGCACGGTCCATTGAAATTCCTCTGTGTGCGGACAATCAATAAGCCCGGTGTCCTCGGCCACCACCAACCGCCCGACAAAGGGCGACGCGTGCGATTTCAACATTCCGATTTTTGGCGCGCCCACGGTGAGCGTGACGGCCGCTTCGATCGCCGCACCCTGCGGTTCTCCCGAATCCGCGTTCAAACCGGACGGAACGTCCACTGCGAGCACGCACAACTTCGCCGCATTGATGCGCCCGATGAATTTCAGCCATGCCGCATCCAGCGGACGATTGATGCCAATGCCGAACAATCCATCGATGACCAGTGCTGGACGCGAGGATAGCGCGGCTTCGAGTTTCGGAAAATCAGCTTTGGCGTCTTTGACTTCAAAGACATCAACCCGGCGCTCCGCCAAATGCTCCCGCGCACAACGGGCATCATCGCCGTTGTGACCCTTGCCCGCGAGAATGAGGACGGCATCACCCGTCTTCGTCCAGCGCAACGCTTCGTGCGCCACGAGCCTGCCCACCTGGCGGATAACCTCGGCTTCGGATTTGCCCGCGTCCCATGACGCCTTTTCCCATTCGCGCATTTGCGTGATGCTGATGACGGGGATCGACATGCAGAAACTTTACGCCAATCGCGCGGTTAAAAAAGTGGAATTCACGATGGCGGTGCACGCCAGGCCGCAGCGTTGTAACAAAACGCATTGGATGGTAGGGCGCGTCACTCCGTGCGCGCCGTTGTTGACTTTTCTTGCGGCGCGCGCGGAGCGACGCGCCCTACCGCCTCAATCCTTTCCAACCTTCAATCATGCCGAGGCGACAACGCATGCGCCGTTTCAAGCGTCGGATACATCGCCTGCATGATCAGTTTCGCGGCCGCCGCGTGGCCGACGGCGGGCGTGTTGATGGCCACATGAAACAGCGCCGGATCATCCACGTCCCGATGAAAATACTTCCGCACGTATCTCCGCCGTCCCTCGTCTTCATGCAAAATCAATTCCTCGGCCGCTTTCCGGTCGAGCTTGCGGTCGGCCTCAACGTATTGCGTCCTCGCCTCCAAAGAACCCACCAGCCTCGCGTGAAAGACGTTGTCCAATTTGCTCGTGATGACATTGGCGCCGCGGCCGAGGATGATCACGTTGCCCAATTCCGCCAGTCGCAAAATCGTGTCGCTCGTTTTTTCCACCAGCGTCCACGTGGGCGGATGCAATCCGAACAATTCATCCAGCATGTCTTCGATGTGCGAAATGCGGTCCTCCGGCATGAATTTGGCCAGGCGCGCCGGCAGGTTGTGCTCTTCGAGCACTCGTTCCAGCAAATTGCGGTCAAAGACCATCCATGGCCCGGCATTTTCCCCGCCCAGAAGTTGCAGATACATCGCCAGTTCCTCCGCGACGAGGTGCCCGCCGGTGCCGGTCTGCCGGGAAAGAGTGACCGCGCGCCAGCGCATCTTTTCCTGAGAATCCCCGTGTTCATTCAGTCTGAGCTGCGAATTGATGAAGCTCAGGCATCGCCCGAGATTAAGCGGTTCTTTCATAAGCTGGTTGTTTACGCCTGCGTCTCTAATTTATCCCGGTTTTTGCCCTCGTGCAAACGTTGCAAGTGATTGTGTAAGAGACGGGGTAACGAGTCTCAAAATTCATCTATTTAAGGAATAAGTCAGAGACTTCTCACGTCGTCTCCTACATTTTTGACGGGCGGTTAACCCTCCTCCGCCCCCGGATTTTCCCATTCCGGATAAACCTCCGGCTCCAATTGTCCGCGCCGGATCAGTTCCTGCAAATCGCGGATAATTGTCCGCCGCGCCACATTGAATTGCCGCGACAACGCCGAAATGTTCGGGCGCTCCCTGGAATTTTTCACCAGCTCGCGAATGCGGTTTTGCCGCGCCAGCCGGTCGCTCGAACGGCTGAACAAATCCAGCGCGTCCACGCGATGCGAGCGCTCCAGCGCTTCAAATTGCCGCACCAGTTCTTTTTCGCCGCATTCCGTCAGCGCAATTTCCACCGTGCGCTGAAGCTCGTGCACATCCACTGGCTTCGGCAAACAAAAATGCGCGCGACGCGGCCCCTGCAACGCGCGGATTTGCTGATGCACTTCCAGTGCGCCGGACACGATGATGATCGGCACGAACGGCAGGAGTTCCTTTAGCTCTGGCAAAAAATCCAGCCCCAGTTCGCCTTCCGAAAGCACGTGGTCGAGCACGACCACATCCGGTCGTTGGACGGGAATTTGCTTCAGCGCCTCGGTGCCATTCGTCACCCGGACCAAATTGTATTTGCCGAGCGCTTCCTCATAAATCTCGTACTGGAAATCGTCGTCTTCGATGATGAGCAGGGTGGGTTGGCTCATGGCTTTGTTCTGGTTGGTTATATTATCGCTCAAAGTTCAGGCCTTAATGATCAATGACGAATGACGAATGGAAAATGCAGGAGTTTTGATGGTTCGCAATTCGTCATCGTCATTCGTCATTTAAAGTTCGCACCGGCAAAATCAGGGTAAAGGTGCTGCCGACGTCCACAATAGACTCCACACTCAGGCCGGCATCAAGCTTGCGCGCCAGTTCATAAACCATCGAAAGGCCAAGGCCCGTTCCGCGCCGGGCCGAGAAAGCTTTAGTCGTGAAAAACGGCTCGAAAATCCGCGGCAGATTTTCCGGCGAAATGCCGCAACCGAAATCCTGGACCGAAACCATGAGGTATTCCGCCGCGCGCGGGGGCGCCAGCGCCAGCGACGCGGGCAATTGCCGTTCGCGGCGCACGGTCAGAATGATTTGTTTCCGCCGCGTCTTTGTTTCCGCCTCGGCCGCGTTAAAAACAAAGTTTAACAGGATTTGCTGCACGAATTCCTTCACGATCGGCGCTTCGGGAATTCCCGGTTCCGGCTTGAACAACACCGCCGCCTCGCGCTGAAAACGGTCACCCAACAATTGAATCGTGTCGCTCACCACCGCATTCAAATCGCACATCGCCGGCTCGTCGCTGGAACTCGCGCTGAAGCCGAGCATGGCGCGGACAATTCCCGCTCCTTGCTCCACCACCGTTTTAATGCGGTCCACGCGCGTGCGCACTTTGTCCGTGTTTCCCACGTTGTCCTCGATGATCTGGGCGGAGCCTTTGATGATGGAAAGGATGTTGTTGAAATCGTGCGCGATGCCGGCGGCCAAGGTGCCGAGCGCGTTCATCTTCTGGCTGTGCACGAGTTCGCGGCTGGTGATTTCCAGTTCGCGCGTGCGCTCGGCCACTTTCTTTTCCACTTCGGCATAACTGCGCAGCAACTGCCGGTGCCGGTTGAAGGCCAGCGCCGCGAAAAATAACGCCGTGGCCAAACCCGCCAGCGAAATCAGCACCAACCGCGTTTCCAGGTACCACGGCAACGCGATGGAAAAGGTCATGCGCGCCGGCTGTTCCTCGATGTTTCCATTCCGGTCCATGCTCCGGACTTCCAGGGAATGCGTGCCGGCGGACAACTCTGGATAAGAGACCCGGTTTACCTCCGCGAATAGCGACCAGTCACGCTGGTCCATTCGATAGGAATAAAGCAGCCGTTCGCGGGGCGTGTACTTCCATTTATCCTCGCCCGTGAAAACCACGCTGACGACCGCGCCCGGCGGCACGGATGTCCCTTCGGGATCTTTTTGAATCCGCGTCCGCGGCGGGTCCGGGTCCGCTGCCGAATGAAACAGCGTCAACCCGCGTCCGGTGGCCAGCCATATCCGTCCCTCGCGGTCTTCGTAAATCTGCCGCGCGGTCGCATTCGGCAATCCTTCCTCGATGCTGTTTTCGATCCACGTGCCATTCGCGAAGCGCTGCACGCCGCCGTTCGAAGCCATCCAGATGTCCCCGTCGTGCGAACGAATGACGCTGTTGATCTGGTCAAAACCTCCGTAAATTGCCGTCCAGCCATTTTCTTTGAATTCCCAGATGGCATCCGGCGTGGCGCACCAGAGTTTTCCGCTGCCGGTTTCAACAAAGGCCACGACTGGCGAGGGCGAAACCGCGTTCGAAAATGTCTGCCAGGCTTTTTCGCGATAGCAAATCGCTCCACGGTCGCCGCCCAGCCAAAGATCGCCGTTTTGCGTTTCCAAAAAACAGTTGTAATTGCAATCCGGCGGCGCCGCCGGAAACGGCTGGAAAGACACGCCGTCATATTTCTCGAACCGGCAGGTTTGCGAGGCTGTGTCGCTGGTCTCAACGGCCACCGCTCCGTCGCGGAACACGCCGAGGGTGTGCTGTTTTTCATGCCGGCTCGAAGTCAACTCATTCAGCGTGTCGTTGCCCGGCTGGAATTGAAACAATTCCTCGCCGGTGTCCAGCAACAGATCGCCATTTTTCAGCGGCAACAATGCGCGGGCGCTTTGGAGGATGGTCCGGTAATTCCTGGGAAACGCGTGCTCCTGGTAATGGCCGTTTTCGAGGGAGTGCAGCGCGCCGTCCGAAGCGAACCAGAGCCGCCCGCCGGCGTCCTCCGCCACGCACGGCACCGGCAGGTTTAGCCGCTGGATCGCGCGCGGGCTCTTCCACAAAGGCGGGCTGTGACGCATCAAGCCTTCCGTTGACGCGATCCAAAAAATGCCGTTGGTTTCCACCGCCACGTCGAAATAACGGCCGCTCGCGATTTCCTCGTTTTCGGCCGCGGGCGTTCCGAGATTGTCGATTTGCAAAACGCGGTTCAAATTCACGACCCACGTTGTTCCTTCCGCCCCGCGCCAGGCGCCGCGGATTCTCTGCGTGCCCGTCATTTGGCAAGTCCAGTTCTGTCCATCGAAATGCACGACGAACCACTCGTCGCCCGAGGCCGAATCCGCCGCGCAGGTGACTCCGTTTCCGTCAATGTCCTCCAAAGGCAGTTGCAAATTTTCCGCCGACAAAACCGCGGGCGCGAGATATTCCCGCCAGCTTTCGCCCGCTTTCAAATTTCGCGCTGGGCCGGTTGAATGTTCAAGCCCGCGCGGGCCGGAAATCCAGAGAGTCCCATCGCGCGCCACCATCATTCCCAAAAATGTTTTCAAACCGGTTTGCGCGGCGGACTGCAATACCACAGTATTCGGTTGCGCGGGATTTTCCGTGTTGAATTCGATCAATTCTTCCGGCAGCAAAACCAGCACGCGACTTTGCTTGACCACTAGCATCGGCACCGCTGGCATTGTCGGCGCGGTAATGTTGCCATATTGCCTCGCGATTTCTGGAACGCGATACAACCGCCACACGCCGTCCTCGCAGACTCGCAGCCCGTTCGGCGCAATGGTCCAAAATTGCCCGCCCGAGCTTTCGTAGACCCGGCTGCGGCCGATTTCGGGAGAAGCAAATGAAATCACCGAATAGCCATTGAGTTCGCTGACGGAAGGCGTGTCGAAGTGAGTGGTGACGACTTTATCATTCACGCCAATCGTGACTGAAACGCACGGAGTCTCCGCCATGCCATCGGCCGCGCGGTAAATGCGCCACTCCGAGTACCGTTGCCCCCGGGCCGGCAGCGCCAACGTCAGTAACGCCGCCAGAAAAAAGCATTCTTTGCGCGTCGTCATTATCGTGGTGGCCATTCGCGTGCCGCCCGGGAGTATTCCCGGGCGCGACGCTCTGCGCAATCAAAAGCACCCCCTGTGCGTTCAGACGCATGGTGTGACGTGAGCCAAATCCGCCCCTTAATTGCCGAGGGATTCCGTGGACTTGGGCGAGCACGGGAACGGCGACGGGAACCAGTCAAATGAATGGCGCCTATACGCGGGCTTTTGCCGTTTCAGCCCCGCCGAGCGGGCACCAGCTTATCACGAAGGATTTTGAAAGCGCATGTAACAACGCAGCTATTATCAGAGGACAGACTGCCAACAACGCCCCCTTGGGCAGCGTCTTCGGCAGCACTCGAACATTCGTGAGCCAATCGCCAGCTAAAAAGATTCGGTTCCATTACTCAGCCATCGATTGTTGCGACGTCGGTTGACGGGTGTGGACGCCTTCGGCGATTTCTTCGACGAGTTTGCTGTTGAAGGCCGGAATGTCGGCGGGTTTGCGGCTGGTGACGATGCCGTTGTCGACGACGACTTCCTCGTCCACCCAATTCGCGCCGGCATTGATGAGGTCGGTTTTGATGGAGGGATAAGAGGTCATGCGGCGGCCGCGCACGGCACCGGCATCGATGAGCGTCCATGGGCCATGACAAATCGCGCCGATGGGTTTGCCGGAGTTGACGAACTCGCGGATGAACTCGATGGCTTTGGGAAACAGCCGGAGTTTGTCCGGGTTCATGACGCCGCCGGGCAGGAGCAAGGCGTCGTATTTGCGGGCGCTGGCTTCTTCGAGCGGGACGTCGATTTTGAATTTGCTGCCCCAGTCCATATCTTCGCCTTCCCAACCTTTCACTTTCTTTTCGGCGGGGGAAATGATTTCGGTTTCGGCGCCGGCGGCTTCCAGGGCTTCTTTGGGGCCGGTCATTTCGACTTGTTCAAATCCGTCGGCGACGAGAATTGCGACGCGTTTTCCGGTTAATTTGTTTTCCATAATTACCTCATTTCATTTTGTTAATATTTTTCTGTGTGGCGCGATGTGTTCGCACGCTTTCCAAACGAACAACGCCGCGCAGGCGGGGCAGTCTGCCATACAGCGGGCTAGGCAGCCTGCGCTACAAGATCGCAGCACCGCTCAATTGTCGAATGCGGTCCCTTTTTATCGTGAGCCTCCTCACGTCGGCCCGCTATAGGGACAAAGTTCAGACGAGTTCTTTCACTCGATCTTCCAAAATGGTGGTGGCGATTTTCATGCGTTTGGGGGTGCCGCGGGCGAGCGCTTCGGCGAAATGCAGGGCTTGCTTGGGCTCGATCATCGGCGGCATGGGCGGTTCGAGTTGATCGACCACGGCTTCGACGAGCACCGGGCCGGGCGCGGACAGCGCTTCCTGCAAGATGTGGCCGCAGGCGGATGGCTCGGTAATGGTGACGCCGATGCCGCCACAGGCGCGAGCGAACGCGGCAAAATCAATCGGTTGCAGTTCGCACACGTATTCGGGATTGCCGAGGAAGACCATTTGTTCCCATTTGATCTGGCCGAGCGTGTTATTCTTGATGACGATGACTTTGATGGGCAATTGATATTTGACGGCGGTGGCGAATTCAGCCATGAGCATGGAGAAGCCGCCATCACCGACGAATGCGACGCATTGGCGTTCGGGAAAGGCGACTTGCGCGGCGATGGTATACGGAAGGCCGTTGGCCATGGTGGCGAGCGTGCCCGACAGGGAATACATCTGGCCGCGACGGACTTGAATCTGGCGCGCGAACCACGTCGCAATCGTGCCGCTGTCGCTCGAAACGATGGCATCATCGCGAAGGTATTTGCTGAGTTCCCAGGCGACGACTTGCGGTTTCATGGGTTTGTCGTCGCGCGTGCCGCGTTCCTCCATGAGTTCCCACCATTTTTTCATTCCTTTTTGCGCTTTCTTGAGGAAGGAGCGATCGGAATTGCGGCGCAGCATGGGGAGGAGTTTTTCCAAAGTGCGTTTGCTGTCGCCGGCGAGGCCGACTTCGGCGGGGTAACGGAGTCCGATGCGCGAAGCGTCGAGATCGATTTGCACGGCGCGGGCCTGGCCTGGTTTGGGCAAAAATTCCATATAAGGGAAGGATGTGCCGACCATGAGGAGAGTGTCGCATTTTTCGATGGCGTCGTGCGATGGCCGGGTGCCGAGCAGGCCGATGCCGCCGGTGGTGAATTCAGAATCATCCGGCACGCAACCCTTGCCGAGCAGCGCCTTGATGATGGGCGCGCCGAGCTTGTCCGCGACAGCGATGAGTTCATCGGTGGCTTTGAGCGCGCCGCGACCGGCGAGGATGGCAATGTTTTTGCCTTCGTTCAAAACCTTCGCGGCGTTTTTCAAATCCTCTTCGCACGGCAAGGCGGCGCGGCGGGCAAAGACGTCGATGTTATGGCCGGGAATGTTTCGGTCCGAGCGGTAGCCTTTCTTCAACGGCGTGTATTGGGTATCGGCGGGGAAATTGATGTGGGCCACGCCGCGTTTGGTGAGTGCGCTGCGGCAGGCGAGATGGGTGACATTCGCGACGTGTTCGGGGCCCATGACGCGCGTATTATAAACCGCGACATCCATGTAAACGCGGTCAAGGTCGACGTCCTGTTGTGAGTGGGTGTCGATAAGATCGTGGAAATGATGGCCGGTGATGGCGAGAACGGGCGCGCCGTCCATTTTGGCGTCGTAGAGGCCGTTGAGCAGATGGATGCCGCCAGGGCCGGAGGTGGCGAGGCAAACGCCGAGTTTGCCGGTATATTTGGCGTAGGCGCACGCCATGAACGCGGCGGCTTCCTCGTGGCGGACCTGGATGAAGCGGATTTTTTCACGCTGCTTGCGGAGGGATTCGATGATTCCATTAATGCCGTCGCCCGGCAGGCCGAAAATAACTTCGACTCCCCACTCCATGAGCACTTCGATGAGAACATCTGCTGCGGTTTTAGCCATAAATTTGTCGTGTGTTAATTGTGTAGCGCCTCCGTTGCTGAGCGACGCGGTTATCAATCCATTCCTCCATTTTTCGGGCTATTGCCATTGGGGATTTGCCCCCATGAGGCGGGAAAAGGCGGCCTGAAACGTGATGCGTGAAACGTGAATTCGTAACGACGCATTCGGAGAATTCACGTTTTACGTTTCACGTTTCACGATTGAAGCAACAATGAGTGAGACTCCTTACGTCGTCTCCTACCAATTCACTTGTTTCGCGGCTTTCAAAAAACGGTCGGCGGCGGGGGTGAGACCTTCCTTCGGCCAGGCGGCGCCGACGACCAAGGGCGGCGGCGCGGGGGTGATGCGCACAAGTTTCAGGCGCGGGCCGGCGATGCAGGAAATCGATTCGGGAACGAGCGCGACGCCGGCGCCGGATTCGACGCCGGCGATAAGGCTCGTGACGCCGTCGTGCTCCCCGGCGATGCGCGGTTTGGCTTTGGCGCGGGCGAACATGGCTTCCAATTCTTCGTGCGCTTCGGGATAATCAGCGCGACTGTAAACGACCAGCGGTTCGCGGGCGGCTTCTTCGAGCGTGACAGTGCGTTTGCGCGCGAGCGGATGTTTCGGGGCCATCGCGAGGCAGATGGGGTCGCGGAAAATTTCCTCGAATTGCACGCCACGCAACATGCCGCTCGTGGGGCGGACGAGAAAGGCGATTTGCAATTTGCCATCACGCAGGCCGGCAATCATTTCTTCTGTCGAACAATCGTGGAGCTTCACGCGGACGTTCGGCGATTCGGCTTGGAAGGCGCGCAACGCGGGCGGGAGAATGCGCGCGGTGGGCGAGGGCGCGTAGCCGATGTGGAGTTCGCCTTGCTCGCCGGTGGCGATGGCGCGGGCGGTTTTGACGGCATCCTCGGCGCGCTGCAAGACGGCGCGGGCTTCGATGAGAAAAATTTTTCCGGCGCTGGTGAGCTTGATGGATTTGGCGCTGCGTTCGAACAGCGCGAAACCAAGTTCATCCTCCAGGTCGCGGATTTGGCGGCTGATGCCGGGCTGGGAAACATGGAGCTTCAACGCCGTGCGCGAGACGTTTTCAGCCTCGGCGACGGCGACGAAATAGCGGAGGTGGCGGAGTTCCATGTTTGCCAAAGGATAATGTCCAAGGTCCAAAGGCCAAAGTCCAAATTCGCGTCACGGATTCATCACAATCGTGGAAAAACCTAAGTGGATTTTAATTCCTAATCCGCGCAAAGTCGGCCGGCATTGAAATACGGACCGGAATCATGGAGCAAATTGAATTTAAACCGCGGTGGCGGGAAGAACTTCAAGCTATCAGCCCGGAAGGCAAGCTCATCTTCGAACTTACTATGGGTCGTCTTCACGTTTATTTCCCCGATCAGGATCGTTGGCTCGCGCTGGCACCTGACTGGGCTCGAAAAAATGGAACCTTTATCTGGAATCGTGCCGCAATTGGTGCAATCAAAATCGCATTCCAATAAGCGTTTGCTCAGACGCTAACTTCTACGAGGAAACTTAGGGCGCTTGTTTGGTTGCTCGTCATGTTTTTAAAAATCGTTCGTCGAAGTCAGCTTTGGGACGTGATTTTTCGACGATACCTTTTGGTTATGCTCACGCAAGAAACATGGTATTTCACGGAAACGCACACCAGGCGTATCTAAGAAGCATGAAAACGACCTTGATTCGAAAAGCAAATGAAAGGGGCCACGCCAATCATGGGTGGCTCGATACGTATCACACGTTCAGTTTCGCCAACTATTATGACCCGGAATGGATGGGTTACCGGAGCTTGCGCGTCATCAACGACGATCTCGTGATGCCGGGCGTGGGGTTCGGGACGCATCCGCATCGGGACATGGAAATCATCACGTATGTGTTGAGCGGCCAGTTGCAGCACAAGGATTCGATGGGCAACGGGCGCGTCATACGACCGGGCGAGGTGCAATATATGGCGGCGGGCACAGGTGTGCAGCATAGTGAGTTCAATCCTTCCAGCGAGGAAGCGGTGCACTTGCTGCAAATCTGGATTCAGCCAGACAAACGGGGCGCGACGCCGCGTTACGCGGAGAAGTCGATGAAGGAAGCGAAGGAAGGCAAGCTGAACCTCATCACGAGCAAGACGGGGCGCGATGGTTCGATTGCGATCAACCAGGACGCCGACTTGTGGCTGGGAAAATTGGCCGAGGGCAATCGCGTGTCGCATACGCTGGCGCAGGGACGTCATGCGTGGTTGCATGTGGCCGAGGGCGAGGTTTCGCTCGACGGGAAGAAATTGACCGGCGGCGACGCGGTGGCGATTGATGGAGAGGGCGCGATTGAGTTGAGCGCGAGCAAGGCGTCGCAGGTTTTGTTATTCGATTTGAACTGAAAACCCTCACCCCGGCCCTCTTCCGTCGGACGGGAGAGGGAGAACGTGCGACAGTTCTTGAGAAAATATGAGTCGTTGAGCAGTTATAACGTGAAGCGTGAAAAGATCAGAGCCTCGTTACGTCGGCTCCTGCAAATTCAACAAACTATGAAAACTCTATTCAGAACGAACAACAGTTTGGCGCCGACGCTGGCGCGATTGACACTCGGCGTCGTGTTTTTTCCGCATGGCGCGCAAAAGGTCCTGGGCTGGTTCGGCGGCCATGGGTTCACGGCCACGATGCATTCGTTCACGCAGTACATGCACATCCCGGCGGTGTTCGCGGTGCTGGCGATAGCGGCGGAGTTCCTGGGGTCGCTTGGGTTGATCACGGGATTTCTGGCCCGGCTTTCGGCACTGGGCATTGCAGTGAATATGGCGGTGGCGATTGCACTGGTGCATCACGTGAACGGATTTTTCATGAATTGGCAGGGGAACCAAAAGGGCGAGGGCATTGAATATCATCTCCTGGCGATTGGGCTGGCGCTGATCGTGATATTCTATGGAGCGGGAAAGCTGTCGGTGGATGGGGCGATTGCGGGGAAGAAAGGGAAGGTGGAGAAGAAGGCGTGAAGGTTCGCACGGGCGGGACGCCTGTGCCACTATGAGGCGGCGCGGCAGCGGCCGCCCTGCTTGAAAATGGCGGCGGTCACAGACCGCCGTTAACATGCGTACATTAAATTTTCGTCATAATGGCAACTTGGCGGAGCGCGCGCGCGTCTGCGTTATTTGTCAGAATAAAATCAACCCATATGGAACGACTATGAACATGAATTCTTTCCGTGGCTTTAAACGCATTGAATGGGCGATCGGCGCCGGCTGTTTAATGGCAGCTTTGGCGGCAGGCGCGCAGGCTGCGCCGGTGCCGCTGACGCCGGGCACGCCAACGTTGCTGCCGGGCACGCATGACGGATTTGATTTCATTCAAATGGATACGAATGCGGGCCGTCTGTTGCTCGGACATGAAGGCAATAAATCGTTCGATGTGTTTGACATCGCCACGCGCAAGTTGCTGAAGGTGGTGCCGACCAGCACGTCGCAAGATGCGGCGGTGGACACCAAGCGTGGATTTTATTACGTCAGTGGCAATGATCCGTCGCGGATGGTGATTGTGGATTCGAAGACGCTGGAAGTCGCGGGCGAGGCGCCGACGCCGGCGAATACGGATTTGATCGGGTTCAACCCGCAGACAGGCTTGGTTTATGAATGCAATGACACGGCGGCCGAGGTGTGGGTGATTGATCCCAAGGCGAAAAAGATTGTGACGACCATTAAACTGGACGGCAGCGGCGTGGAGGATTTGGCCTTCGATCCGGAATACAAGCATCTTTACCAGGCGGTGAAGGGCAAGAACACGGTCGCGGTGATTGATCCGGCGAACAACCAGGTGACGGCCGCGTGGCCTTGCGCGCCGGACAAGGGCGTGCACGGAATTGCCATGGTGCCGGAAAGCGACGGGTTGCTGGTGGCGTGCGCGGGCAAGCTGGTGTTGTTCGATCGTTCGACGGGCAAGGTCACCGCGAGAGCACCCATCGGAGCGCGCGTGGATGAGATGACTTATGATCCGGGGCTGCACACCGCTTATTGCGCGAGCCGGCAGGGAAATATTTCCGTGGTGGAGGTGGCCGCGGGCAAATTGACGCCGCTGGGCGAGGTGCCGGATGCGGCGGGCACGGGGGACATTACGGTTGACCCGAAGACGCACACGGTTTGGATTGCTTACAAGAAAGGCGAGGAATGCTTTGTGCAGCCGTTCACGCCTGCCAAGTAAAAGGTTTCCGAAACTACGAGGAACCCGAACCCTCACCCCTGCCCTCTCCCGTCCGATGGGAGAGGGAGAAGTTGTTCCGGCGTCTCTCGTGGAACACAGCCACTGATAGGCTCTACCGGGGAACTTTCCCCAGTGGAACTTTGATCCAAACTCCGGAGGTTACTGCATGAAACACTACAACGACCCAAAATGGTGGACCAAGGAAAATGACTCAGCCTGGGAACGCACCAAAGCGGCGTTCAAAAGGGACTGGGACCAAACCAAGCACGACTTCGGCGCGAACGAGCCGGATACCAATCAAAATGTTGACGATACGGTGAAGCAGGCCGCCGGCAAGCAACCCATTCCGCCGCGTCGTGAGCCGACTTACGAGGATGTCGAGCCGGCGTTGCGTTTCGGCTATGGCGCGCGGGCTCATTATCGGAATCAATATCCGAAGTGGAATACCGACGTGGAGAATCGGCTCAAAGCGGATTGGACGAGCGCAAACCCGAGTGCGAATTGGGACGAGAACCGCGAAGCGATTCACCGCGCCTGGGATTATGACGAGAGGTCGCTGAGCGAATAAACTCAGGGCGCGGCGGTTCGCGGCAGTCTGGCACTGCCGCTTTTTCATTGAAATGAAGTCGGGAGACCGTTGGTGGAGTCGGGATTGCACCAGAGGTCGTTAGGCAATGCGGAGGGCAGCACGGGAGGCGGGCCGCCGTTGTAGGCGCCAAGCTGACCGGCCAAAGCTGCGAGGTCGCCGAGTTTCATCCAGCGGGAGCTACCGTCAAACATGCCAATCGTGACTTTGGCCAGCTTGTCATCGTTGGGATCGGCGGTGCGCTTGCCACCATGGCGGCGCGTAAATCCTTCATACGGCAGGTCGCCGGAGTCATTGAAGGAGACGGGACTCATTTCGTCGCTCTCCCATTCCAGGATGCGCGTCGCCGCGAATTGATTGAGTTTGTGGGACTTGGAGCTGGTTGTGTCGTAGCTGCTGACCACGCCGTTCCAAACATAGCTGGAAACATACATCTGGCGCTGGTCGAAGAGCGCGTCTTCGCGGTCGACGGGGCACATCAGGACTTTTGGGTTGCTAAAGTAGCGGTAAAGCTGGCCTTTCTTCACGGATTCGAGCTGGCCATCAATGACATCTTCGTAATCGCCAGTGCCATAAGGGAATGAGTCGCCATAAGCCCAATTGGCATAAGGAATTTGCCAGCCGGGCCGTGGCAGAAAATCAGTTTCGTCCGCGGCATACATTTGCATGGACATCACCAACTGATGGTGGTTGTTGACGTCCGTGGCGAGATAGGAGCGGTCCTTGGCGCGGTTGAGCGCGGGCAGAAGCAAAGCCGCGAGAATGGCAATGATGGCTATGACCACCAGTAATTCGATCAGGGTAAAAGCCCGCCTCAGGCTCATGTTTATCAGACACCGCGGCGGAGAATTTGTTTCAAAGAAAATGGATAACCGCGCCGAAAGTCGTGAGATTTCTCTGCAAGCCGTGGCGCGCGTTGCGCCCACGAACAAGCGCGGAGCATTGCTCCGCATGTTGGCCTCGGCGGGGCCGCTGGAGCAATGCTCCGCTCTCCAGTTTATGGAAAGGTGCGCTATTCACCCCGTTGCGACCGGCGGGCGCGCGACGGACGTTTGACGCGAGTGAAACCGGGAATGTTACCAGCTTTCGACGTGGAAACCGGCGATTTGAATGTCGTCATCGAAACGCCGAAAGGATCGCGCAGCAAGTTTTCGTATGATGAGGAGACGGGATTTTTCACGTTGAGCAAACTGCTGCCGGCGGGGATGGCATTTCCGTTCAGTTTTGAATTCATTCCGTCCACGCGCGGCGGTGACGGTGATCCGCTGGATGTGCTGATGGTGTTTGAAGAGACGTTGTTTCCCGGCTGCGTGGTATCGGCGCGGCTGATCGGTGGATTGAAGGCAAAACAAAGCGAAGGCCGGAAAATGACGCGAAACGATCGCCTGCTCGCGAGGCCGGTGCTGCCGCAGGATTACAGCCCGCCCAAGTCGTTGCGCGATCTCGACCAGCATTTGCTCTCTGAAATCCAGGAATTCTTCGCGACGTATCAGCGGCCGATGGGCAAAAAATTTGAAGTGCTCGGAATGCTCAGCGCCCGGGACGCGGAGAAACTGGTGCGTGAATCTTCGGAACAGAAGTGAGTTCCGAAATCACGCTATCTGGCGTTTTCTTGCTGCTTGACCGCAAGCGGGATCACTTTTTCCGACGAGAACGTTTTGGGCGCGGAAGCGTCGCGAAAATTTCCGTCATCGCACTGTCGTCTGGATTGTGTTCGGGAAGGGCTTCATTGAAATGGCGGGTGGTTTTTTGCAGTTCGGAAAATTTCTCTACTTCGAACAGCTTGGCGATGCGCGATTCCCCGGACTGGCTGCTGCCGCCGATTTGCCGCGCGCGCAGCACTTCTTTTCCCGTCGGACTGCGACCGTAGGTCTGCGGTTCGACAACGCGCCGCCTGCCGTTGTAGACGAATCGCAAGACGACCTTATGTTTGATGGCGGAAACGAGCTGCCGGTTCACGAACGAATATAGCTCGCAACGCGGCGATATGCGGCTGAAATAAACGATGCCTCCGACCCGTCCAGAGAGCTGCGGAACCCGGGAATGAGCGTTGGTAAGAGTGTGCCATGGTGGACAGATTCATCACAGGGATGAGTTGCGCAAGGGAGCCGGGTTGGCGAACATGGTTCAAGTCGATGTCCTGACGCGCCGTCGTCGTTCGTCTTATCAATGAAAGACAACACTGAAAATATTATGACACCAAACAATACCAACACAGTGCGGCTTCATCGAGTGCTCCGGGCGACACCGGAGCGGGTTTATCGGGCGTTCCTGGATGCGGACGCGATGGCGAAGTGGCTTCCACCAAATGGATTCACCGGCAAGGTGCATCAGATCGACGCGAAAGTGGGCGGCAGTTACAAGATGTCGTTCACGAATTTCACGACCGGCTCGAGCCATTCGTTTGGCGGGAAATATCTTGAACTCAAGCCGCACGAGCGCATCCGTCATACGAATGTTTTCGACAATCCGGGCCTGCCAGGCGAGATGACGACAACCATCACGTTGAAGGCGGTCTTTTGCGGGACGGAATTGAACGTGACGCAGGAAGGCATTCCCGCGGCCATTCCTGCTGAGGCGTGCTACCTGGGCTGGCAGGAATCGCTGGTGTTGCTGGCGAAACTGGTGGAGGCGGAAATCCCGGATCAGCATTGATTGCGGGTGAGCATGGGCCACGCTCGCAAGCAAATCGTAGCGGCGGGCGTCCTCGCCTGCCAGTGACGGCACCGTCCCGGTGCCAATCGCCGCCTGCCTGAGGGCACGCACTCGGTCCGGGCGGCGAGACGCCGCCGACACTCGCAGACGAGACGTCTGCGCTACGATTCACGGGCGCCGCGACTTGTTTTGAATTGCGCCGCTGGACGGGGCGCGGACAGCGCAGCGCGCTATCCCTACCCGGCGCTCGACAGGCGCGCCGCGTTTGCATAGTATTCGCCGTCGCCCATTGTGTATCGAAGTCCGCATACAACCGAAAATGCCATGAAAAATAAAATCGCATTGATCGCCATTGCCGGATTGCTGTTGTTCACCATGAACGGTTTTTCTCAAGACACGAATTTCTGGATATTCCTCTGTTTTGGACAGTCCAATATGGAGGGTTTTCCCGGCATTCAAAAGCAGGACACGACGAATGTGGACGGTCGTTTTCAAGTTTTCGCCGCGGTCGATTTTCCAAAGCAGGGCCGGAAGAAGGGCAATTGGTACACCGCGGTGCCGCCATTGTGCCGGCCGCACTGCGGACTTTGCCCCGCCGATTTTTTTGGGCGCACGATGGTTTCCAATCTTCCGCCGAACATCAAAATCGGGGTTATCAATGTGGCGGTGGGGGGATGCAAAATTGAGTTGTTTGAAAAGGACCATTACCAATCCTATGCTTCGAATGCGCCGGTGTGGATGAAAGGCATCATCAAGGCTTACGATGGAAATCCCTATGAATATCTGGTCGACGCCGCGAGGCGGGCGCAGAAGGATGGCGTGATCAAAGGCATTCTCTTGCACCAGGGAGAATCGAATACCGGCGACAAGCAATGGCCGGACAAGGTCAAGGGCGTTTATGAGAATTTGCTCGGCGATTTGAATTTAAAAGCGGCAGACGTGCCGTTGATTGCCGGCGAAGTGGTCAATGCGGACCAAAAAGGACAATGCGCGGCGATGAACCCGATCATTGATGAGTTGCCGAAGGTGATTCCCACGGCGCACGTGGTTTCTTCCGCGGGTTGCGAGGCCATAGCGCCGGATCATTTGCATTTCACGCCGGCGGGATACCGGTTGTTGGGCACGCGGTATGGAGAGATGATGCTTTCGGTGATGGGGTATAAGACTGGAAAAGCGAAATGAGTTGAAGTGTGTCGCTCATTCATCTTTCTCCTTCGCCGGGATGTTGTTTAAAAAATTTCACGATCAATGCAGGTGAGGCGGGATTGAATTGATGGCCGCCCGGATAAATGAACGTCACCAGCGGCGTGCCGTTTTGGGACGGGTAAATCGTGCATTGGTTGTCCCACGCTTCACCTTTCATCGCGCAGCCGTTGAGCCGGCGCACGACATTCATGGTGAGCCGTTGCCAGGCGAATTTCACCAGCGGATCTTCTTTTCCGCCCATGATCAACGCCGGCCTGGGAATGAGCTGGCTCGCATATTTGGCCGAGGCAGCCGAGGGCGCGACGGCGGCGAAAACATTTCCCCGCGCAAGCCAAAGCAAATACGTGAAAGCGCCGCCATTGGAATGGCCGGTGCAATAAATCCGTTTCGTGTCCACGTTATAATCCTGCTTGAGGCGCGCGAGCAGGGCGTCGAAGAATTTCAGGTCGCGGTCGCCGTCGTCGCCGATGGCGGTTTGCCAGCCGGTGCGCAGTCCATCCGGATCGGTGAGTTTGCCCGGCGTGTCGAGGCCTTGCATATAGACGGAGATGGCTTCGGGCCAATGTTTGTTGATGGCAAACGTGCGCACGACATTTTCCGCCGAACCACCATGGCCGTGAAAGACGAACACGACGGGCGTGCTGATGGTTTTGGCATTGGCCGGCGCATACACCAGCGCAGTGCGGACCACGCCATCGACCTTGAGCGACACGTTCGCCAATCCATCCGCTCCGCGCGCGAACGGGGCCAATAACACCAGCAGCGAAATCAACCAGGATCGTTGTCTTTGCATAGTTTTTAAGACGCGGTGAGTGGGGGATTGTTACTCGTGAAGTTTGGTTTGGTTTTGTGGAAATCGTTGGGGCACATCGCCATTGGCTTTCGCACATGCACACCGGTTCGCGCCGATCAGGAAATCGGCGCGCTGGCCGAAGAAACAAAACTTCCGGTGTGCAGGCTTCAAATTTTGGTGTATGATGGCCTTGATTCCGAGTTTCACGATGCTGAATCTTCATCAGGCGGTGCGCGCGAATCCGAGCTACAGCAAGCTCGAGATCGGCGAGTTTTTGTTTGCCGAATACACGTGCGGCGTGACAGCCAAAAAACTTCCGAATTGGACCGAGACGGATTATTTCGTGCATGTCGTGACCGGCAAGAAAACGTGGCATACGGCGGAAGGCGTGTTGCCGGCGCAGCCCGGTGACATCCTGTTTTTCAAGAAGGGCGCCACGATCGTGGAGCAGCACTTTGAGGAGGATATGTGCCTGCTGATGCTGTTCGTTCCCGATGCCCTGATGCGCAACGCGGTGCGGGAGGTGATCAGCGCGTTGGGATTGAAAGCTTCGCACAGCGTAACGATGAAGACAGCGTTGCGGATTGAAAATGATCTCGCGTTGTCGGCGCTGTTCCAATCCATGCGCACCTATCTTTCCGGAAAGGAAAAGCCGCCGGAAGCGCTGGTCCGGCTCAAGCTGAAGGAATTGGCCATCAGCGTGCTGACGAGCGGGACGAATTCCGAATTGGCGGCGTATTTCCAGAGTCTCGCGGCGAGCGACGCGCCGGCCATTGCGGAAATCATGGAGGCGAATTTTCGTTTCAATCTTTCGCTGGAAGAATACGCGAAGTTGTGTCATCGCAGCTTGTCCTCGTTCAAGCGCGAGTTTCAGGCGCACTTCCAGGAGTCGCCCGGGAAATGGCTGCTGCAACGGCGGCTGGAGCACTCCGCGAAGCTGTTGCGGAATTCGCCGATGAACGTGACGGAGGTCGCGTTCGAGAGCGGTTTTGAGGATGTATCGCATTTCAGCCGGGTGTTTAAAGAGCGTTTTGGCGTGCCGCCATTGGCGTATCGGCAGGCGGCGGATGTCTCGGTTTGAGGCGTATCTGCCGTTGAAACGGGGAGCGCGATCCGGGCGCGGGGAGAGGCGCCCTCGCGGCTCACAATAGCGGGTGGAACAATCCCACGCTTCAGGATTCTCCCACGCGCTCGTGTTCGGCGCGAGGCGCGCCGAACAGCAGCCGGGGCGGCTGCGCTCCCCGTGAAATTCAACTGCATCGTTCCATAAAAAGAGTATGTGGTACGAAGTTTTTGGCGGGACGCCGCAAACAGCACGCGGGACGCGTGCGGTCCCCTGAGCTTTACAGGCAAAAGATTGGACTGCGCAGCAAAGCGCGGCGCGCTCGCTTGCGGCATATTGGTTTTGTTAAAACGAAAGAAACCGATATGCAAACAACCGATCAAAATACCAGGGCCGAGACACCGGCCATTCCCAACCTTGCGGCCATCCGCGCGAAGCAGAAGGCGACGTGGGAATCCGGCGATTTCGGGAAAATCGCACGCCATATCGAAAACGTGGCCGAGGAGTTCCTGTCGCGACAACCGTTGCAACCCGGGCAAAAGGTGCTGGATGTGGCTTGCGGCACGGGAAATCTCGCGGTCATCGCCGCGCGGCGCGGATGCGCGGTGAGCGGAGCGGATATCGCGGCCAATCTGTTGGCCCAGGCGCGCGCTCGCGCCACTGCGGATGGATTGAACATCGATTTCAAGGAGGCGGACGCGGAAGCGCTGCCGTTCGCGAATGACACTTTCGACCTGGCGGTGAGTATGTTTGGAGTGATGTTCGCGCCGCAGCCCAGCTCGGCTGTGGCGGAATTGCAGCGCGTGCTCAAACGCGGAGGGCGGATGGCGCTGGCGAATTGGACGCCGGAGGGTTTCATCGGCAAAATGTTCGTGATCTTCAGAAAACATTTGCCGCCGCCGCCGGCGGGCGTGGCGTTGCCGATGGAATGGGGAAAGGAAGCGGTCGTTCGCGAACGATTGAAGCAGGGTTTTGCCGATGTGCAATTGACGCGGCGCATGGCGGTGATGCGGTTTCCGTTTTCGCCGGCGGAGACGGTGGAGTTTTTCCGGGAGTATTACGGCCCGACGTTTCGCGCGTTCGAATCGCTGGCCGAGCCCGCGCGGGAGGCCTTGCGGCGGGATTTGGTGGAATTGCAGACACGGTACAACGACGCGAAGGTCCAGGGCGCAACGGAGGTCGCGGCGGAATACCTGGAGGTAATTGCGACGAAGGTTTAGGGCAATCGTATGCACAACAAAGAAAACCGGAAAAAGATCAAGCGGATGAACGAGCTGGCGCCGGATGAGTCGGATGGTTCGGCGCATGAAAATGTGTTCCGGGAATAGGGTGGAATAGGGTGGAAAACCGTAAAATTCCTTGGTTTTCAGCCACGGATGAACACAGATAAACACGAATGAGGAAAGGATAGATGGAATTCGAGGGATAGCCGCTCCGGGAATTTTTTCGATCTTCAAGGCTCCATTTCATTTGGAGCGGTTTTAGCACGAATGCGGTTTGCGGAAAAACTTACGGTAAGGTTTTCGGAGGAAGTGATTGGAGAGGAGTGAGTTGGAATTGAGTTTTGGTGTAAAAGTGCCCGAAAATGACGGTTTTGGAGGAGTTAAAGAGTTTTGTGAGTTAGGTGGTTTTTGGCTGCAAATTCCACGCAGTAAGTATGTTATGAGAATTCGGTGTGCGCAGCTTCAAAATCAGCATTGTCGACACTGAAGCGGGTGCGCTGGTCTTCAAAAGTGAGCATCCGAGTGCGAGTATTGCTGCGGCTCACATAGCCGCGCTTGTAGGTCGCGTCGACGTTGCATGACGCGGGTCAAATGCCCGCGGTGCGCTCCTAAAGCTCCACTAAATGAAACGGAGAATTCTCTAACATTGACATTTTTTCGAGCAGGTCTTGCTTTAGGCGTTCCAGGGTGAATTCGGGCAAATCCCCTTCGACAGTCATTTGGATGCCACAAGCGTTTTCCACGTAGCGAACGACGACACCTGCGACATTGATTCGATGCACACGCCATTCGTTTTCATCGGTTGCGGGAAGAATCTCGTGAGCGAGATTCGGGCGAAATAGACGTTCAAACAATTCCAAATCCGGTTCGCAACCAAGCTCCTGCTTCAAAGAATCCGCTTGGGTCTCTCGCGATGCGTCCAAAGACTGGGCGAATTCCGGGTGCTCCTTTTTCCATAAAGCCTGGCCAATTTCCCAGAGATGAATTCTCCGGCCGTCTTTACGCATGACCTCCCAACGTTGCCACCGACGCTCTGTCAGCCTCTGCCATTTCCAGTTGGCCAATTCAAGGCGCCAATCGTCCAGATTTTCCACGAATGATTCACCAGGCTTTCCACGATCCAAAAGCCCCTTTCGGACAATGATGGAACCGCCATCGTTGCTCAACAAAGCTTCATGCTGATGAATCCATCCTGGCGGCGTGCCAGTGGTTTGAACGGTAGAAATTGCGAAGTTGCGAAGATCAAGAATATGGACCGGCGTGACTCCCGCTTTACGCTGTTCCTCATACCCAAGGTTGCCAATTGTAATGATGCGTTCGCCGACCAATGTGGCCGAGTGAAAATCCGTTGGCGGAAAAATCTCACGTGGATATCCAAAAATATCAATGCAGCCGCTCGGGCGTTCCACCACAACATCGTTGTAGATGTAAAAATCGGGGTCGTAAAAATCTTCATGCTCGCCCGCGATGAAAACTCTCGAGCCGTCGGCCAGTTGCGTAGAACTTTGCCCAAATCGTTCGAAGCACCAACCTGGACCTGCACGGAAAGGCGAGGGAACGCCCATGCGCTCGTTTGCCTGGTAGGCACTCAACTTTGACCGCGCGAGCCATTCCCAAACCGGATTGCTCATAGGTTCCGGGTTGGCTGAGCCAAACCTGGGCGAACGCCAAAAGAGGAAAAGCTCTGGCGTTATTGCGGGTCCGGCCGACGATGCAGATGATTCGTCGATATCGTCGTGCTGTTCGGGCATGACCTTAGGATTTTGTGTAAACTTCCGAGCCTTTATCGACGAACTCCTTCGATTTGGCTTCCATGCCTTTCTTTAGGGCTTCTTCTTCGGTCATCCCTTGCTCCGCCGCATATTTCCGGACGTCTTCGGTGATTTTCATGGAGCAAAAATGCGGGCCGCACATGGAGCAGAAATGGGCGGTTTTGGCGCCTTCCTGCGGGAGAGTTTCATCGTGGAATTCGCGGGCGGTGACGGGGTCGAGGCTGAGGTTGAATTGGTCTTCCCAGCGGAATTCGAAGCGGGCTTTGCTCAGGGCGTTGTCGCGGTATTGCGCGCCGGGGTGGCCTTTGGCGAGGTCGGCGGCGTGCGCGGCGATTTTGTAGGCGATGACGCCGTCCTTCACGTCTTTCTTGTTCGGCAGGCCGAGGTGTTCCTTGGGGGTGACGTAGCACAACATGGCGCAGCCGTACCAGCCGATCATCGCGGCGCCGATGCCGCTGGTGAGGTGGTCGTAGCCGGGAGCGATGTCCGTGGTGAGCGGGCCGAGGGTGTAGAACGGGGCTTCGTGGCACCATTCGAGTTGTTTGGCCATGTTTTCCTCGATCATGTGCATGGGGACGTGACCGGGGCCTTCGTTCATGACTTGCACGCCTTTGGCCCAGGCGCGTTCGGTCAATTCGCCTTGCACCTGGAGTTCGCCGAATTGCGCCTGGTCGTTGGCGTCGGCAATCGAGCCGGGGCGGAGGCCGTCGCCGATGGAAAACGAAACGTCGTAGGCGGCCATGATGTCGCAGATGTCGTCCCAGTGGGTGTAGAGGAAATTTTCCTGGTGATGGGCGAGGCACCATTTGGCCATGATGCTGCCGCCGCGCGAGACGATACCGGTCATGCGATGCGCGGTGAGCGGGATGAAGCGCAGGAGGACGCCGGCGTGGATGGTGAAGTAATCGACGCCTTGCTCGGCTTGTTCAATGAGGGTGTCGCGGAAAATTTCCCAGGTCAGATCTTCGGCTTTGCCGCCGACTTTTTCGAGGGCCTGGTAAATCGGGACGGTGCCGATGGGGACGGGGGAGTTGCGCAGGATCCATTCGCGGGTGGCGTGGATGTTTTTGCCGGTGGACAAATCCATGACGGTGTCAGCGCCCCATTTGGTGGCCCAGCGCATTTTTTCGACTTCTTCCTCGATGCTCGACGCGACGGCGCTGTTGCCGATGTTGGCGTTGATCTTTACGAGGAAGTTGCGGCCAATGATCATCGGCTCGAGTTCGGGGTGGTTGATGTTCGAGGGGATGATGGCGCGCCCCGCAGCGACTTCGCTGCGCACGAATTCGGGGGTGATTTCGCCCGGTATCCGTTGTGGAAATTTTCGGAAGATACTCGGGGCGAAATCCGAATTCCCAAGCTCGAAATCCGAAGAGCCGGCATGTTGCTTGTCCAAAACGTTCCGCACGATGTCGGATTTCTGATTTCGGATTTCGGCCTTGGCTCGCTGGTGTCCCATATTTTCGCGGATGGCGATGAATTCCATTTCGGGCGTGATGATGCCGGCGCGGGCGTAGGCGAGTTGGGTGACGACTTTACCGGCTTTCGCGCGCAGGGTGCGGCGGCGGTTGGCCTTCAGGCCGGGAAATTCAACGAGGCGATTGCGCTCGGCCTGGCTGGCGAATTCAGCGTGTTTGCCGGAGAGATAGCCGTTGTCCTGCGGTTTGACTTCGCGGCCATGGTATTCCTCGACGTCGCCGCGGGCGCGGATCCATTTTTCACGCAGGGCGGGCAGGCCTTCTTCGACTTTGCCGGTGAATTTCGGGTCGCCCCACGGGCCGGAGCAATCGTACACGCGGACGGGGGCGTTGGGCTCGATGGCGCCGGTATAGGATTTGGTGGGGGTGACTTCAATCTCGCGCATGGGCACGCGCACGTCGGGATGGATTTCGCCGGGGACGTGAATTTTCGTGGAATTCGGCAGCGCGTCGCTGCTGTACGGCTCGAAGGAGTCTTTGCTCGCGATCATAAATAGTTGATAGCTGTTCGTTGATAGTTGAGAGGGCTATCGCTGAGCGGGAATGCGGGAGAAGAATTTTTCCGCAGTGGCCGATGATGGCCCTCCGCAGGAGTTCCTACGCCAGCATTACCTGGATCAGGTTCATGGGTCTGTGACGCTCCCGCGGCACACTCTCAGCCTTTGCTCGGCTTCCGCCGATGCCGGTTGGCTCCCCGGTGATATGGGGGAATTTAGGTTGCGAGGCGGGAACGGTCAATATGCAAAGGAGAACCGGCACGTCGAATCGGTTCAAGGCCAGATTTCCAAAACGCTCGCGGAAGGATCTGATTCAAAACATTTCGATCTGTTTCATCGTTTGCCGTGCTGAAATTCAGCAAACGAGTTTGTGTGGAAAGAGGATAAATATCCGCGAGACGCGAGATGAGCTTATGGCTGAGATTATGGTCGAACAGCAGCTTCATGCGGCGTAAGCGCAATCATAGTGTGCTGCTCGCGATCGGCGGCATAGGCCAGGCAAGCTCGGATGTCTTCCTCGGTCAAATCGGGATAATCGTCAATGATTTCCGGCCAACTCATACCAGCGGCGATCCACCCAAGCACATCGCCAACGGTGATACGCAGGCCACGCACCGAGGGTTTCCCGCCGCGTTTGCCGGGTTCGATGGTGATCAGTTTGCGGTAATCCATAAACCTGCTTTTTAGCGTATCATGCAGTTCCGCGAATGAAAAGCCGTGATTTGTAGGTAAAAGGAGCGAACTAACAAACGTCCGAGCAATGACGCCAAGGAGGTGGGGGTGGGGAACCCCGCTGAAGAAACGTTCATTGCTCGGACAAAGTCCAATGCCTGCGCGTACTCACGAGCATGTGGTTCTTTCGCAGGCCGAACCTAAGATTCATTATCCGCTACGAAGATTAAAATTGGATTAAACGGAAATTAAAATTTTTTCCGGATTTTATATTGACCGGGAGTTTTGGCTTCGATAAAACAGCGGCGAGGTTTATATGGGTGATGCAATCAGGAGTCGGAATTCTCTCTTCTCACAAACGTTCATTTGTTTATTCGCGCTGGCGCTGGCGCTGATTTCAGTGCCAGCCGATCCGCTGGACAACTGGACCACCAACCGACTCTCCACAATCCCAAATCCTAACGGCGGCTTGCTTGAGGCTGTCACTTACGGCGGCGGCCAATATGTGGCTGTGGGGCAAGTCGTCGACGACGACAATGGGTTCATCGAAACATCCCCGGACGGCAGGTCCTGGACGCTGCGGTCGACAAATGATTATTCCATTCTGGACCTGTATGACGTGACCTACGGCAACAATTTGTTCGTGGCAGTGGGATGGGATTATTACACGGGGCACAATATCTATACTTCACCGGACGGAATCAACTGGACTGCGCACACGACGGCAATGGCCAATGTCTATGGTGTGGCTTATGGCGATGGAATGTACGTGGCGGTGGGCGATGGACTGGAACTCAACGGCACCATTACCAGCAACGATGTCTACTATTCGACCGATGGGACGAACTGGACCGGCAGCGATTCGGGAGCAACGGCCATTTTGCGCGATGTGGCGTTTGGAAATGGCCAGTTCGTAGCCGTGGATGCCGCGGGATACATCTATCCATTGTTCACGGCGCCCAGGATCGCGAACGGCCAGGCACGCGGAAAAGTGAGCTTTTGCAACGGGCTCTTTTTCATTTCGGCAGGCGCGGGCACAAATTTGCTTTCGACGGATGGACTGAGTTGGTCGGCCGTGACAAACAATACGGGCGCTAGTTTTGGCGATGTGATTTACGCCGCCGATACCTATTTCGCGCTTGGCGGAACAAATGTGTTTTCATCCAGTGATGGAACAAATTGGATTCGCCACAATCTTCAAGCGCCGGCCAATACGTACATCATTGATCTCGCTACCGGAGGCCGCAATGTGGTCGTGGGTGGCTACATGGCGGTTACATTCACTCCTTACACACCCATTGCGTTGGTCTCGGATCCGTTCGTGGCCCTGCAGCCTAGCTCTACTTTCCCACCTCGACTCACTCTGTCTGGTTTAGCGGGCCGAAAATATCAAATTGAAATGGCCACGAACCTCTCGCCGGCCAATTGGCAGCCGCTGATAAACATTACGCTTACCAACGGCCCGGTGGTCTGGACAGATCTGGATGCGACGAATTCCTGCCGTTTTTACCGGGCGGCGTTGTTGCCGTGACGCGGTGTTGAAAAATTTGCGGCGCTCTGCCGAGGCGGCGCGATGTCATCAAGAGAAAAGCGGATTGTGCGCTTTTTCTTCGGCGACGGTGGTGAGCGGGCCGTGGCCGGGGCAGATCAGGGTGTCCGGCGGCAGGGATAAAATCTGGTCGCGGATTTTTTGTTTGGCGAGGGCGCCGTTTTGCGCGGCGCCACCCATAGAGCCGGCGAAAATTGTGTCGCCCACGATGGCTACGTAGGGCGCGTCCTCGGACCAGTTGCCGACGACGTAGGTGACGCCGTCTTCGGCGTGGCCGGGGGTTTCGCGGTTGGTGATGCGCAGGCTGCCGAGGTGGATGTGGTCGTTACGGCGGTTTTTATGTTGCGGCGGGGCGCTTTTGGAATCGGTGTGCAGGAAAATTTTCGGGAACACTTCGCGGATTTTGGTCATGCCGGCGAGGTGATCCTGATGCGTATGGGTGAGGAAGAGGTGCTTGAGCTGGAGTTGCTCGTCTTGCACGATTTTCAACGCGGGCGCGGCGTCCCAGCCGGTGTCGAACAACGCGGCTTCGCGGGTGACTTCGTCCCAGATTAGATAGCAATGCACTTCGTTGCCGCCTTCGGTGGTGCTGATCTGGCGGAGTTCGCGCCAGGTGCTCAAATCTTTTGGCGAGGGCAGCCAGCCTTTGGCGATGCCTTCGAGTTTGGCGGCATTGAGCTGTAGAAGTGCGGCGAGTTCGGAGTATTTTATTTTGCCGGATGCGGCGCCGGATTGTTCCAGCGTGGAAAATTCCGATTCGCTCAAGCCGGCGGCGCGCGCGGCGTCGGCGGCGGAGACGCCGGTCATGGCGCGCGATTTGCGGATGATATCGCCCAAATGATCTTCAAGGTTCATCCCGGGAACGTTAGCCAGCGTCGAGGGGAGTTCAAGTTTTAGAGTTACAAAAATAATTCAGCCGTCGGCGCCCCGGGGGGAGAGCGGCGTCGGCGCCGCGCTCCGCCGCCGCGGTCCAAATCAACGTTGGACTGTTTTGGACTGCGGCGACATGTCTCCGCTTTTGACAGGAGACATGTCTCCCGGTAGAAAGCGCGGTCATGCCCGCCCACTCCATACGATCCCGTGTTTCCTGAGTTGCCAAATTGGGAGATTATGGCATTCTGGGTAGGAACCAATTTTATGAATAAACCGAAAATAATTGCCTATTTGAAGCCCACTTGCGGCTGGAGCCAGGGCGTTCGCGCCATCATGCGCAAATACGATCTGGCCTTCGAGGACCGCGACATCATCAACGATCCGATGCAACGCCAGGAGATGATCGAGAAGAGCGGGCAAATGTTGAGCCCGTGCGTGGAGGTGAACGGCCATATGCTGGCGGACATCAGCGGCGAGGAAGTGGAAGTTTATTTGCTTGCGAACAAACTGGTGCAGCCGGTGAATCGCGAGGCCGACGCGCCGACCAATCAGCCGTGCGCGCATGAGATGCCGCAAAGCACGCCGTTGCAGTTCCGCAGATAAGGCGATTTGCAACATTTAAAACGCGAAGGTGAAAGCCTTCGCGTTTTTTTGTTTTTGGCCCCGAAGGACACGGGCAGATAAACGCTCGCCCTCCCCATGAATCTGAACCCTCGCCCCTGCCCTCTCCCATCCGAGGGGAGAGGGAGAAGTTGTTCCTGCGTCTCTCGTGGAATATAGCCGCTGGTTGATCGTGGTTCAGCGGTTCAAGGCGTGAACTCTTTTTCAGAGGATTCACCCCCCGGCCCTCTTCCCAGAAAGCAACACCAACATCAAGTTGTTTAAAAAATTTCGAAAATGGTATTGCGTAGTTAAATGACTACGTGTATTGTGTAGTCATATAGCTACGCAATGAATTTAAGACGAGACGTTTTTCAAGCCATTGCAGACCCGACCAGGCGGGCGGTGCTGCTGTTGGTGGCGTCGCAATCCATGACGGCGGGGGCGATTGCGGCGAATTTTGACACGGCCAGGCCAACGGTTTCAAAGCATCTGCAAATTCTTACCGAGTGCGAATTGCTGGTGCAGGAGCAGAATGGCAGGGAAATCTATTATCACTTCAATCCCAAGAAAATGAAAGAGGTCGCTGACTTTATCGAACCATTCCGCAAGTTGTGGGAGGACCGGTTTAACACATTGGAAACCGTGATGAAAAAATACAAAACATAATCACATGGAACAAAAAACAAAAATCAACGCGGAGGCCGGCAAACAGGAATTGGTGATTACAAGGGATTTTTATTTGCCATTGGAGTTGCTTTTCAAAGCGTATGCGGAGCCCGAAATTGTCGAGCAATGGATGGGAACGCGCGTGCTGAAACTGGAAAGCACGCGGCATGGCAGTTATCAATTTGAAACGACCGATCCCAAGGGTAATAAGCACCGGTTCAACGGCGTGATTCATGAGTTCAGCCCGAATCGGAAAATCACACGGACGTTCGAGATGGAAAATAAGCCGTTTGGCGTGCAGTTGGAGGTTTATGAATTTGAAAAGCTCGGCGGCGATAGCAGCAGGCTGACAATGCATGTCATCTATGAATCAGTGGTGCAGAGAGACCAGGTGTTGCAGTTGCCGTTCGCCCAAGGCATCAATTGGGCGCATAACCGGTTGCAGGAGGTCATGAGCAAATTGAAATAAGCCATTTCCACAAACATCACCCAACCCATCACACTATGAGCCAAGATATCAAACGATCGTTTTTCCGCTGGATTCACATTGTGTTCGGCATTCCGATCATTGGGTATATTTATAGCCCGTTTGATAAGATTCCGCAGTATGCCCCGGTGGTTCGCTACATCGCCGTTCCGGTGATTCTCGTTTCCGGGTTGTGGATGTGGAAAGGGCATTTGCTTCGGCGACTGGTTTCGAAAAGGCGGGCTTGACCGCGAACAATTCTCTGAACAAGCCTGTTTTAGGTCGAGAGGTTTTCGCGGGTAGCTAGGGGTGTGGTTTTGAAAATATATTTTGTGCCGATCAGGAGATCGGCGCTCCGAGTGTTGCGCAGGCCTCAACTTAAATAACAATTATGAAAAACAGTGGAATGAATCCGAAGGTTGATTTCTTTTTTGCCAAAGCTGAACAGTGGCGGGAGGAATTCGAGAAATTGAGAGGAATCATTCTCGATTGCGGGCTGACGGAGGAATTGAGGTGGGGCAAACCTTGTTACACGTTTCAGGAAAGCAACGTCGTTTTAATCCATGGATTTAAAAATTATTGTGCGCTGCTGTTTGTCAAAGGCGCGTTGTTGAAGGATCCCAGGGGCGTTCTGATCCAACAGACGGAGAATGTGCAGGCGGCACGGCAGATTCGGTTTGCCAGTGTTCGACAGATCGTGGAAATGGAATCGCTCCTGAAGGCCTATATCAAGGAAGCCGTGGAAGCAGAAAAGGCCGGTTTGCAGGTGAATTACAAAAAGACATCTGAGTTCAAGGTCCCGGAAGAATTTCAAAATAAATTGGATGCCATGCCGGCGTTGAAAAAAGCTTTTGCGGCATTGACGCCCGGCCGGCAACGAGGATACCTGCTTTATTTTTCTTCAGCCAAACAATCCACAACGCGGGAGGCGAGGATTGAAAAATACGTCCCGCAGATTCTCAAGGGCAAGGGAATGGATGATTGAATCAAAGTGTCCAGGCTCAATCCGCCTTCGCCAAGGCTTCGGCGCGACAAGAGCGTCCAAGCTCCGGAGAAGTTCCAAATTCCAAGTTCCAATTTGTCGCAGTCTGATTTGAAACGCGTGACTCAGATTTTTTCTATTAGAGAAAAATGGCGGCGGTCGCAGACCGCCGCTACAAGGTTGGGCGGCAACGCGCCTGTTGCCTATTTATGAGATGGGTTCTAACCTGCGCGCATGCAAGTCGTGACTTCGGTTGCTGCCATGCAGCGGCTCGCGAAAAAATGGCAGCGCGCGGGAATTAAAATCGCCCTCGTGCCGACGATGGGTTATCTGCACGCGGGCCATTTGAGCCTGATAAAGCGCGCGCGCAGATTGGTGGGAAAAAAGGGCCAGGTGGCCGTGAGCATTTATGTGAACCCGACGCAGTTCGGGCCGAAGGAGGATTTGGCGCATTATCCGCGTGATTTGAAGCGCGATTTGAAGCTGTGCCGCTGCGAAGGTGTGGACGTGGTATTTGTGCCAGGGGATGAGGAGATGTATCCGGGACGGCGCGAGAGTTCCTCGGCGAAAAAAAGTTTGGGCTCGACGGAGTCTCGCCCCACCCAAAATGATTTCAGCACTTACGTGGTCGAGGAAACGCTTTCGCGCGTGATGGAGGGAGCTTCGCGGCCGGGGCATTTCAGAGGCGTGACAACCGTCGTGGCGAAATTGTTCAATATCGTTCAGCCGAATGTGGCGGTGTTTGGCGCGAAGGATTTTCAACAGGCGGCGGTCATTCAGCGCATGACGCGGGATCTAAATTTTCCGGTCAAGATAGACATTGCCTCAACGTTTCGTGAACCGGACGGATTGGCGATGAGTTCGCGCAATAAATATTTGGAAGGCGACTTGCGGCGGCAGGGCATTGTGCTGTGGCGCGCGATTCAAAGGGCGCAGGCATTGGTGAAAAAATCTTCGATCCCGGCTGGGCGGTTAAGGGCGGATTTGAAAAAGCTGATTGAGAGCCAACCGACGCCGAAGCTGGATTACGTTGAGTTTTTTGATCCGGAAACGCTCAACCCAGTGGCGCGCGTCACCCGCGGCACGCACATGGCGCTGGCGGTTTTTGTGGGCCAAGCGCGATTGATCGATAACGCGCGGCTGTGACAACACTCTACATCATCGTTGCCACCGGCATTTCCGGTCGCTACGCTGGCCTTCGATGTTCGCTTCGTCCTCACTCCAGGCGTTCGCCGTCCTTTTCGCACTCGGATTCTGGCTGCTGCGCCAACCCCTGTTCCTGCTCGGCACCATCTTCAACATCTGGATGCTCATTGATGCCATCCGCCGCCGCGAATGGCTTTGGGTTGCCGTGATTATTGTCTTCTGGACCGTGGGCGGAATCCTGTATTTCTTTTTGGGCCGCGACGCGCCCACGGCCACGCGCGGCTTTGAATTGCCCGGCGCCCACGACCGCCGCCGCATCAAGGAACTCCAGGCCCAAATCCATCATCTCGACAAGCCCCACCATTATTCCCAGCTCGGCGACATTTATTTTCAACAGGGCAAACTCGACAAAGCCGAGGAATGCTATCGCGCCGCGATGCAACGCGACCCGCAGGACATCGACACCCGCGCCCATTTCGGCCAATGCCTCCTGCGCGCCAGACGCCCCGCCGATGCCCGCCCGCTGCTTGAAGGCGTCGTCGCCGAAAATCCCAAACACGACTACGGCTATTCCCAAATGGCCCTGGCCGAAACCCGCACTGCCCTCGGCGATACCGATGGCGCCTTTGCCCTCTGGAAAACGGTCACCGAAAATCACTCCTACCCGCGGGCCAAAGTACAACTCGCCGAAATCTATATCGCGCGCAACCAACCCGATCTCGCCCGCCCCGAACTCCGCGACGTGATTTCCGACGACGTCCACGCCCCCACCTTCCAACGCCGCCGCGACCGCGTCTGGATCCGCAAAGCAAAAAGTTTGATGGGGAAATTGAAATGAATCTCGTCTGATCTCCCGCCGATGATTCTCCAGTTGGAATACAGTTGCACACCAGTACCGGAAGATGCACAAAATCGGATGTTTCGTGCAAAAATACAGGTAGCGCGCCATTTGGTTTCCTCCTAACCTTGAAACCAATGAAAACGATTCAAGCGGAAGCCGCCCAGATTCCTTTTGCGAAGCAGATTGAAGAAATTGTGATGTCCACGCCGGTCACCGACATTCACACGCACCTCTACGAACCTGTTTTTACCGAATTGCTGCTTTGGGGCATCGATGAACTGCTCACGTATCATTATCTCGTGGCGGAAACGTTCCGTTACCTTGACATGCCTTACGAAAAATTCTGGGCGATGTCCAAGACCGAGCAGGCGGATCTCATCTGGGACACGCTGTTCATCCAGCATTCGCCGATATCAGAAGCCTGCCGCGGCGTATTGACCACGCTGCAATTGCTCGGTCTCGATGTGAAGAAGCGCGACCTGCCCGCGTTGCGCAAATACTTCCAGGAGCAGAAGGTCGACGATTACATCACCAAATGCATGGAGCTGGCCGGCCTGAACAAAATTTACATGACCAACTCGCCGTTCGATGATCTGGAACGGCCCACGTGGGAAAAGGGATTCCAGCGTGACAGCCGCTTTCAGGCTTGCCTGCGCATTGATCCGTTGTTCCTGTGGCAGACCGAAGCCGCGCCAAAAATGGCCAAGATGGGTTACAACGTCAGCCTGACCAGCGCCGGCCAGAAATTCTTCGATGAAATCCGACGTTTCCTCGCGGATTGGACGAAGAAAATGAATCCGCGCTACGTGATGGCTTCGATTCCGCCGGAATACACCTTTCCGGACAAGGGAATCAGCGCTCAAATTCTGGAGAAAGCCATCCTGCCGCATTGCCGCGAGCACGGCCTGCCGCTGGCATTGATGCCCGGCGTGCGGAAACTGATCAATCCCGGCTTGCGCCTCGCCGGCGACGGCGTCGGCCTCAGCAACCTGCTCACGGTGCAGCACCTGTGCGCGCAGTTTCCGGAAAACAAGTTCCTGCTCACGGTGCTCGCGCGCGAAAACCAGCACGAGCTGTGCGTGCTCGCCCGCAAATATCGCAACCTGCACATCTTCGGCTGCTGGTGGTTCACGAACATCCCGGAGATCATCAATGAGATGACGCGCATGCGCCTCGAATTGATCGGCCTCAGCATCACCCCGCAACATTCCGACGCACGCGTGCTCGACCAGATCATTTACAAATGGAACCACTCGCGCCGCATCATCGCCCAGGTGCTGGTGGACAAATACTCGGACATCGCCCAGACCGGCTGGCACGTGACCCGCGAAGAAGTCCAGCGCGACGTGAAGGACCTCTTCGGCGGGGCGTTTGAGCGCTTCTGCGGGTAAATCGATTTCCTGTAGGAGACGAGGTGACGGGTCTCAAATTCTGAGCCTCGTCACCAAAATCCGACCCGGTAGGGCGCGTCACTCCGTGTGCGCCGCTATTGAAGGCGATTATGCCAATATCCAGGCAGCCGTTTCATATGCATCACCGCCACGACCCAGATGCAATCTGGTTGCTCGAGAAAAATGATCGCGTAAGGAAAATCGCGGCTGAAATGGCGTCGAGCGGGCGGGTCGAATTTTCGGAACCGCTCCGGATCGGCCGCAGCCTCGCGGAGTAATCGTTCGATTCTTGGTAAAATCGAACGCCAAGGTCGGGAGAAATTTGCGAATAATACCGGACTGCTCCGGCGAATTCGTCGTCAGCTTCAGAATGAAGCGCAACCCTCACAATCCGGCAATTTTGCGGGCCCGGGCAAGCGACTCTTCGAGCGGAACGGCTTTTGCCTTGCCAGATTCAATTTCTGCAATGCGGCGGTTTATCTCTTTCTTCCAGGATTGCTCGACGACAGGTTCGATTCCACCGTGGCGCGCGACCATGATCCGATCGATCAACTCGGCAACCACTTCTGGTGGCATTTCGCGGGTTTCCTCGACAATCTGGTCAATCGAAATTGGCATATATTGATTGTGTCTCATCAAGCATCTTTTGACAAGCTGAGTATCCCGAAGCAGTATCCGCCCATTTCCGCTTCCCCGTGAAACTACCCCATCTTTATCGCGATTCCATTTAATCACCCTCCGTTTCAAAACGGATCTTCCTCGCGAGCGTCGAAATATACATCGACGTGAACCGGTTTAGCGGCGTCGCGTTGTCATCCCAATCATCTTCATACAGATCGCAAATGACGAATCCCGCTGCCAATTGGCCTCTTATTTGATCTTCCAGCGTGTGCCCAAACTGGTACGCCAGCCCTTCTTTCTCGAGCGTCTCTCTTTTTTCTTTGGGAAGACTTTCCAGATCCGAATAAGGCAATGCGTATTTTACGGTCAGAACCCCCGTTTTCGCCGCCTCTTCATGATCAAAAAGGAAGAATGCCGGATTGGTGAAACCGGACAGCAAACGGCCGTTCCACTTCAGAACGCGAAAGCATTCGTTCCAAACCGGTTTGAGATTTTCTGCGAACACATTCGACACGGGATGAAACACGAGGTCGAAACTTTCGTCGCTAAATACAGACAGATTCGCCATATCTCCGAGAACTGTGTTCAGCGCAAGAGAATCCCGTTCCGCGACAAAACGATCCCTGGCCAATTGCTCCTCCGAATTGTCGAAACCGGTCACCTCGGCACCCGCCGCTGCCAGAATGGGCGCCTGTTGCCCGCCGCCGGATGCGAGGCACAACACTTTCTTGCCTTTGATATTCCCAAACCAGTCGGACGGAACGCTCTTGTTTGGAGTGAGAATGACGCTCCAATTTCCCTGCTGAGCTGCACGAATTTCCTCCCTAGTCACGGGCTGGCACCAACGGTTGGTGCCGGATTTCGACTCTCGGTTCCACGCAGCCCGATTGTGTGCTGGCACATCCATGGTCTCGGACAACTAACATACGAAGCCTTATTTGTTCTTTAAAACACAAAATCCAGTTCTGCGAGCGTATCGAACACATTGACGCCGCACATTTCCTCTTCCGCTTCCATTAGAACTGCCCCATCTTAACCGCGTGTCAGATTTAATCGCCATCGTCGGCCGGCCCAACGTCGGCAAGTCCGCGCTGTTCAACCGCATTGTTGGACGGCGCATTGCCATCGTCCACGACCAACCGGGCGTGACCCGCGACCGCGTGTCTGCGGAGGCCGAATGGCATGGACGCCCGTTCACCTTGGTGGACACCGGCGGCATCGGACTGCTTCGTCGCGAAAAAGCCGCCGATGTCATCACCAAGGCGGCGATTGAACAGGTGAACCTCGCGATGGATGCGGCAAACGTCATCGTTTTCGTCGTGAATGTGCAGGAAGGCATCGTCCCGCTGGACCGTGAAGTGGCGCAGCGGCTGCGCCAGAGTGGAAAGACCATTCTGCTTGCCGTGAACAAAGTCGACACCAGCCGCGCGGAACCCGGCGTGGCCGAATTCACCGAACTCGGCTTTGACAAAGTTTTTCCCGTCACTGCTATTCACGGCGAAGGGATTGAGACGTTGATGAATGCGGCAATCTCCCTTTTGCCGGTCCAAAGTCCATCCTTCTTCGCCAAGGCTACGGAGGACGGGCAGCCTGAAGCCCAAAATCCGAATGCTGAATCGGCTGAGGACTCAGAACTGAGGGCCGTGGATTTGGTTTTAAAATTGGCCATTGTCGGCCGGCCGAACGTTGGAAAATCGTCCATCATCAACGCGCTCACCAAATCCGAGCGCGTGATCGTGAGCCCGATTCCGGGCACCACGCGCGATGCCGTCGACGTGCCGTTTGAAGTGGAAACGGATGGCCAGCGCCAGAAATACATTTTAATCGATACGGCCGGCATGCGGAAAACGCGCAGCGTGGATGATTCGATCGAATTCTTCAGCGTCAAGCGCTCGGAAGATTCCATCGCGCGCTGCGATATTGCCGTGCTGGTGATCGATGCGGAGCAGGGGATCACCGAGCAGGACAAAAAAATTGCCGATAAAATTGTCGAAGAGCGCCGCGCGTGCATTGTGGTGATCAACAAATGGGACCTGATGGAACAAGCGGTTCGCAAAGCGCGCGAAGAAGAGATCGAGCGCCGCAATCGCGGCACGGCGAAGCATGCTCCGAACGTGATGACCACGCTGGCGGAATTTGGCGAATGGGTGCAGGAGAAATTATTTTTCCTCGATTACGCGCCGGTGATTTTTACTTCGGCAAAATCCGGTTTTCAACTGGAGCGCTTGCTTGAAGCGGTGCGTTACGTGGCGGCGCAATTGCAGCAAAAAGTCCCCACGTCCATTTTGAACCGCACGCTGCAGGACGCCGTCGAGCGCCGGCAACCCGTCAGTTCCGCCGGACATCGCTTGAAATTTTTTTACGCCACGCAAGTCCGCCAGGCGCCGCCGACTTTTCTGCTGTTCGTCAATCGGGATGAACTGTTCTCGCCGCAATACAAAAAATATCTCGCCGATTCCCTTCGCGCCGCGTTTGGCTACGAAGGCTGCCCAATTGTGCTGGTGCCGAAGCCGCGCCCGAAGACGATTGAGCCGGTGCGCAAATTCCGGCCACGACCGGCGGCCAAGGAAGAGAGGCCGCAGCGATCCGGCAGGCGTTCTCACCATGGAGAAGTTCAAAAATCGGGCGAGCGTGCGGGCCATGGAAAAGCTCCAAAACATGCCAGGCACCACAAATAGTGTGCAGTTATTCACACCCACTTATTCACTTTATGGAACAACATTCGAAAATCTCTTTCTACGTGCGTGAATGGATACATTTTCGAGGCGAATAACGTTTGCGTAACTTTTTCGTGATTTTTCTTGTAACCCCAATCCATAGTGATAACGTTTGAATGTTCCCCAACCTGTAGGGGTTGGGCGGTCTCGCAAAACGGCCGTATTTTTCGCAAAAATCAACAGGTTTTAGGCACAAAAGGCAGTGATGTTGCCGTCGCCACTAGACAGCGCACCCGCCGTAACCATCAACCAGAATGAGGCAATCATGATTGACGCACGTGAAGAAGTCCTGTCTTCCGCACCCGCACAACATCGCCGTCGCCCCGCCGGGGCTGCGGCGTCGGTAAAGGCCGCCCGCGGTTCCAAGCCGGCGGCGCCGGCCGCGTCCAAATCCACGCGCATCGAACGCGTTTTCAGCGATGCGAAGGTGAAGCCATTCGACCAGATCGAATGGGAGCGTCGCGTCGCCGAAATCACCGATGACGCCGGCAAGGTCATTTTCAAGCAGGAGAACGTGGAAGTTCCGAAGTCGTGGTCGTTGCTCGCGACAAAGGTCGTGGTTTCGAAATATTTTTACGGCGAACAGAATACTTCCGAACGTGAAACTTCGGTCCGCCAGCTCATCCACCGCATCTGCCGCACGATTGCCGATTGGGGCGTGAAGGATGGTTATTTCGGCAAGGCCGATGGCGAAGTTTTCTACGACGAATTGACCTGGTTGTGCGTGAACCAATACGGCGCGTTCAATTCGCCGGTGTGGTTCAACGTCGGTCTGTATCACGAATACGGCGTCGGCAAAGCCTCCGGCCGTGGCAACTGGTTTTACAACCGCAAGACCGGCGAAGCCGAACGCGCCGCGACGCAATATGAATATCCCCAAGGCAGCGCGTGCTTCATCCAGTCGGTCCACGACAACATGGAAGACATCATGCGCTTGGCCTACAGCGAGGCGATGCTGTTCAAGTACGGTTCCGGCACCGGCACGGATTTGTCGCCGATTCGTTCGAGCAAGGAAAAGCTCAGCGGCGGCGGCCGGCCGAGCGGCCCGATGTCATTCCTGAAAGTTTACGACCAGGTCGCGAACGTCGTGAAGTCCGGCGGCAAAACCCGCCGCGCGGCGAAGATGAACACGCTGCGCGATTGGCACGGCGACATCGAGGAATTCATTGACGCCAAACAAAAGGAAGAAAAGAAAGCCTGGGCGCTCATCGAGCAGGGTTACGACGGCTCCTACAACGGC
Source organism: Candidatus Angelobacter sp. (assembly GCA_035606845.1). Taxonomy (GTDB): domain Bacteria; phylum Verrucomicrobiota; class Verrucomicrobiia; order Limisphaerales; family DASXHY01; genus DASXHY01. Next base: position 50,773 of record DATNEA010000016.1, read on the forward strand.
GATGCCTACGGCAGCGTCATGTATCAGAACGAAAATCTTTCCGTCCGCGCCAGCGATGAATTCATGCAGGCGGCAATGGACGGCAAGGAATGGTGGACGCGCGCCGTCACGAGCGGAAAACCGCTGCACAAGAAGGACGCAAGCGCGTTGCTCAACAAGATTGCCGAAGGCACCTGGGTCTGCGGCGATCCCGGAATGCAATACGACGGCGCCATTCAAAAATGGCACACCTGCAAAGGCACCGAGCCGATTCACTCCACGAATCCTTGCAGCGAATACGTTTTCATCAACAACACCGCCTGCAATCTCGCCTCGCTGAACCTGATGAAGTTCAAGCGCGAGGACGGCAAGTTCGACGTGGAACGTTTCAAAGCCGCCGTGCGCGTTTACATCACGGCGCAGGAAATCCTGGTGGATAACGCCAGCTATCCGACCAAGGAAATTGCCGAAAACTCGCACATTTTCCGCACGCTCGGCCTTGGCTTCGCGAACCTCGGCTCGCTCGTCATGAGTTACGGGTTGCCGTACGATTCCGATGAAGGCCGCGCGCTCGCGGGGGCCATCACCTCCATGATGACCGGCCATGCTTACGAGCAAAGCGCCGCCATCGCGGGCAATATCGGCGCGTTCCCCGGTTATCGCGACGCGCGTTGCGCGCACGTGTCCAAGCCGGTGGTTAAGGACAATGTTGAATCCATGCTGGGCGTCATCCAATTGCATCGCGACGCCGTGGAAGACATTCAGCCGAGCGCGGAGTTCAATTATCTGAAGGACGAAGCGCGCAACTGCTGGAACCGCGCGCTCGAGCAGGGCAAAAAATCCGGCTATCGCAACGCCCAAGTCACTGTGCTCGCGCCTACCGGCACGATCGCGTTCCTCATGGATTGCGATACCACGGGCGTCGAGCCGGACATTGCGCTGGTGAAATACAAGCTGCTCGCCGGCGGCGGCATGCTGAAGATCGTCAATCGCACCGTGCCGCAGGCATTGCAGCGCCTTGGCTATTCCACGAGCGAAGGCGAAGCCATCATTGCGCACATCGAGAAGCACGACACCATCGAGGACGTCGAGGAAAACGGCCAAACGATTCGCAGCGGCCTGAAGGCGGAACATTTGCCGGTATTTGATTGCGCGTTCAAGCCGCACAAAGGCAAGCGCAGCATTCAATATATGGCGCACCTGAAAATGATGGGCGCGGCCCAGCCGTTCATCAGCGGCGCCATTTCCAAAACCGTCAACATGCCGAACGAAAGCAGCGTGGAAGACATTCGCGATGCCTACGTCCAGGCTTGGAAGATGGGCTTGAAGTGCGTGGCGATTTACCGCGACGGCTCGAAGCGCTCGCAGCCGTTGAACACCAAGAAAACCAACGAAGGCGGGGACAAGACCGCGACGCCCGAGACGAGCAAGCTCGATGCGCGCATCAAGGAACTCGAAGCCGAAATGAGCCGCTTGCGCGCGCAGGGTGGCAAACCCTTGCGCCGCCGCCTGAGCGACACGCGCACGGCCATCACGCATAAGTTCGACATCGCGGGCCACGAAGGTTACTTGACGGTCGGACTCTTCGAAGACGGCCACCCTGGCGAATTGTTCATCACGATGGCAAAGGAAGGTTCCACGATCGGCGGCTTGATGGACACCATTGGCACGTTGACCAGCATGTCGTTGCAATACGGCGTGCCGCTGGAAACGTTGCTTAAGAAATTCGCGCACCAGCGTTTCGAGCCTTCCGGCTTCACCAAGAACCCGGAGATTCGCAACGCCTCGTCCATCATCGATTACGTCTTCCGCTGGCTGGGGTTGCAGTTCGTCCCAGGCTATCGAGACAGCCTCACCGCCGCGCGCACCCAGCCGGAGCTCGCCATGCCGGGCTTGCTGGAAGAAGTGAAAAAAAAAGTGAACCGTCCGGTGCCTGAGCTGCCGATTTCGGAAGACACGGAAATCGTTGATTTGAAGCCGGGAAATGGTAATGGCCACGGCAACGGGCATGGCAAGTCATCGGTGCTCACGTTGACGTCGATGATCGTGAACCAGCAGGACGCGCCGACGTGTCCGAGCTGCGGCCATGTGGCCGTCCGCAATGGCGCTTGTTACAAATGCCTGAATTGCGGCGAGAGTTTAGGGTGCAGCTAAGGTGACAATGCACAAGACAGGCCGGAGAGTCTCAGGCTCTCCGGCCTGTGCTTTTTTGCGGGTCATCAAACGCAGAAAAATAATTGAGATTGCTCGATGTCAGGTTGGCCTTCCAAATCCGAAACGTCGAAGTCCGAAATCCGAAAGAAATCCGAAATCCGAAGCCCGAGGGCAATCCTCTGGAATTATTTGTCTCAGTAGTCGCCGTGCTTTGGTGATGGGGAGTGGATTGACAATCGCGAATTTCGGAATTCGGCATTGTTTCGGCTTTCGGATTTCGGTCTTCGGATTTACGGCGTCGTGTATCCGCTCATTTGACTGATTTAACTTTTTTAACACGTTTAACCTTTTTAACCTCAACGCCATGAGCAACGAAACCAAGATCGCGTTTATCAAAGAAGATCCGTGGAGAATTTTCCGCATCATGGCGGAATTTGTGGATTCATTTGAAACGCTGTCGCAAGTGGGCCCGGGTGTGACGGTTTTCGGTTCCGCGCGCATGCTGCCCACAAATCAGTATTACAAATCCACCCTCCATCTGACTCAAATACTGGCCAAATACAATCTCGCCATCATCACTGGCGGCGGCCCGGGCGTGATGGAAGCCGCGAATCGAGGCGCCTTGAAGGCCAAAGGCAAATCCGTCGGGCTCAATATCCAATTGCCGCACGAACAAAAGGGAAATCCATACGCGAACATCCCGATGCACTTCCATTATTTTTTCGCGCGGAAGGTTTGCTTCGTAAAATACAGCATCGCGTTCATTTTCATGCCCGGCGGTTACGGCACGCTGGACGAATTTTTCGAAGTCATCACGCTCGTGCAAACCGGCCGCATCCCGCAATTTCCGCTGATTCTTTTCGGGCGCGCTTACTGGAAAGGCCTGATTGCCTGGATGAAAAAGACCCTGGCCGGCGGAAAATTTATCAGCCCCGGCGACTTGGATTTGTTCACGCTCACGGATGATCCGCAGGAGGCCGTGGATATCATTGTGGAGTATGAACGTCGCATCGGCCCGCCAGACGTCGTGCCGAAGGCATTTGCGTGATGCGCCCGCTGATTCAGGAAATTCCGTCGAGTCACACGCCCGAATCGTTGGCGGAAAGTGTGAGAGCGGGAAGTGGCCTAGTACTGCTGCGGACGTCGTCCTTTGATTCGCCATCGGCGCGTTATTCGTTTGTCACCGCGAAACCATTTCTCACCTTCCGCTCCTTCGGCTCGCGCTGCGAAATCACTCAACTCGAAACTCGAAACCAGAAACCCGAAACTCGTTTGCAATTTGGCAATCCCTGGCACGTGCTGGACAGCCTCATGTCCCGTTGCGAGTTGCTGGATGAAATGGATCTGCCGTTTCCGCTCGGCGGCTGCTTCGGCTACTGGGGTTACGACCTGAAAAACTTCGTTGAACCGAAGCTCCCGCGCCGCGCGGCGAACGATTTGGAATTGCCGGATTGCCACGTCGGATTTTACGACAGCCTCGTCATCTTCGACCATCAACTGGGCAAAACCTGGATTGTCTCCACCGGCCTTAATGCCGACGGCTCGCGAGATGAAAAGCGGGCAGGGGACCAAATGGAGTTCTGGCGCCAGCAACTGGATTCCTCTGAGGGCTTTGTTGATGACCGAATGCGGCTGCAAGTTCCCCCTCTCCTGGGGGAGAGGGCCGGGGTGGGGGCGAGCGTTGCATCCAATTTCTCCCGAAAAGATTTCGTCGCTGCCGTGGCCCGCGCACAGGAATACATTCGCGCCGGCGACATTTACCAGGTCAACCTTTCGCACCGGCTCACCGCCTCTTGCGAATTATCGGGCTGGCAATTATTTCAACAACTGGCCGCCGTTTCGCCCGCGCCGTTTTCCGCCTTTTGTGATTGCGGCGATTTTCAAATCGTTTCCTCCTCGCCGGAACAATTCCTGCGGATGAACGGCCCGCACATCGTTACCCGCCCGATCAAAGGCACGCGCCCGCGCGATGCGGACGCCACGCGCGACGCGCAACTTGCCTACGAATTGCAAACCAGCCCCAAGGAACTGGCCGAACTGGTCATGATCACGGATTTGCTCCGCAACGATCTGGGCAAAGTGTGCGAATACGGCTCCGTGCAGACGCCGGATTTGGCGCGGCTCGAAAAATTCGCGCACGTGCAGCATCTGGTCTCAACGGTGGAAGGCCGGTTGCGCAGTGAAGTGACGCATTTCGCCGCCTTGGCGTCCTGTTTCCCCGGCGGCAGCATCACCGGCGCGCCGAAATTTCGCGCCATGGAAATCATCGATGAACTGGAACCGATTTCACGCGGCCCTTATTGCGGGTGCCACGGCTATCTTGGATTCAATCGCGAAAGCCAGTTGAGCATCACGATTAGGACCGCCGTTTGCAAAGATCGCTTGGCGCACTTCAACGTGGGCGCGGGCATCGTGGCGGATTCCAACGCGGAATCGGAATACGAGGAAACGATGGCGAAAGCGGCCGGCTTTTTGGCCGCCCTGAATTTGAAAATGGATCAGCCGGCTTTGCCCCGACTGAGCTGAAGCGCGATTACCCTGTAGCGCAGGCTGCCCAGCCTGCTGTGTCGCAGGCTGCTAGCCTGCGCGGTTCATTTACCCAATTGCTTATCGACCACTAGTCATGCGTGGCCACTATGCCCGGCAACTTTGCGCCTTTGCCTCGCTGCGCCTTTGCGTTAAAAAATAGGCGTGCTGATTTTCCTCAACGGCGAGCTGGTGCCCGAAGACCGCGCGGTCGTCTCGGTCTTTGACCGCAGCTTTCTCTACGGCGACGGGCTGTTCGAGACCATGCGCGTTTTCAACGGCAAACCGTTTCGCTGGCAGCAGCATTTGGAGCGGCTGCAACGCGGCGCCGAGTATCTGAATATCAAAATGCCGTTTTCCGCCGATGCGTTGCGGAACTTTGCCAATGAACTCATTGCCAAAAACCAAATGTCGGACGCGCTGCTGCGTCTGACTCTTTCGCGTGGCGTGGGCGTGCGCGGCTATTCACCCAGAGGCGCGGCACATCCCACGACCGTGATGTCCTTGCACCCGGCACCGGACGTCAGGGCCATGGCGCGCTGGAAATTGATCACGTCTTCGCATCGCCTGCCCGCGAACGAGCCGCTGGCGCAATTCAAGACCTGCAACAAGCTCACGCAAATCCTCGCGCGCGCGGAAGCCGACGCCGCCGGCGCGGACGAAGCGTTGTTATTGAACACCGACGGTTTCGTGGTGGAAGGCGCCAGCAGCAATTTGTTTTGGATTGACGGCGGCGTCGTATGCACGCCGCCACTCGTGAGCGGTGTTTTGTCTGGAGTGACGCGAACCGTCGTGCTGGAGATTTGCCAAATGCTCAACTTGCAAGATATCCAATCAAATGTTGCTATCGTGGATCTGAAAAACACCGAAGGAGTTTTTGTTTCGCTGAGTTCATTGGGAGCGGTCGAAGCAATCTCAATTGACGCACACACCTTGGAAATATCTCCACTAATAGCCCGGATTCAGCAACAGTACCGAAAATTGCTCACCGAAAGCTAACCAATCGGGTCTGTTTTTTTTGGCTGATTTTTTCTTGAAGGGGCGCGCGGTTCGAGGTTGAATCGTTTTGCGCGTAGAGTGGCGCGAGAGAAACTGGGATTTATATATCAGGCAATTCAAAAGTTAGAGGGGCAGTATGGGAAAGATGTTTTTGGTTAAGGGACAATGGGAGGCGCTGGCAAAAGCTTCGCACTATGACGCCAATGAATTAGCCAGACTGTGTGGCATATCCACCCGCCAATTACAGCGTCGCTTCCATCGTAGCTTCCATTGTTCCCCGCAGCATTGGTTGAATGAGCGCCGGTTGTTCGCTGCTCAAAGATTATTGCTTTCCGGGGATTCGGTGAAAAAAGTGGCATTGGATCTCGGCTTTAAACAACCGTCGCATTTTTGCCGGCAATTCAAATGCCGCACCAAGATGACCCCTTCGCAATTTGCCATCTCGCACATGGCAAAATGTCGCTTCCAGATAACAGGTGTCGTTGCCGGATAAGTGGGTTTGCTTGAAGCCGTTGCGCTTTGACTCAAAATCAAATTTGAAACTGAAAGCAAAGGCTTCGCTGTCAATGTGGACTGAGTGAAAGCGGAGCGGAATAAAAGGGTAATAGGAAAGGAAGAGCAAGACTATGAAATTATTAATCAAAAACGCCGGCTTATGGGGATGGTTATTTTTGTTTTTCTCCTGGAACGTCAGCGCGTCTGACATTTCCGTGACGCCATCGATGGATGCAACTTCGATGGCGCAGTTCATCATGGGACCAAACGTTCAAATTATTGAGGCTTCCGTTCAGGGCACTCATCCATTTGCCATTGGAACTTATACCAATGGTCAGGCCGCAGGTTTAACTTTGGATCGCGGGGTAATTTTATCTTCCGGAAATATCCTGGACGCGCATGGCCCGAATAACACAGATGGCATTTCCACGCCGTGGGGAACCCCTGGCGACAGTGGTTTAGCGGCGGCGATTGGCGCGACGACTGAGGATGCGGCCGTTTTGGAACTGCAGTTTGTCTCGCAGAGTTCGAACATATCCATTCCTTTCCAATTTGGTTCCGACGAATACGATGAATGGGTAGGGTCGTTCAATGATGGGTTCGGCATATTCCTGAACGGCAACCCACTGCAGTTGGTTGGAACTGATGATTTTGCCGGAGTGGGCAATGTCAATTTAGGGGTGAATTCGAGTTTATACATGGATAACCCGGTAGGCAGCGGTAATTTGAACATTCAATATGACGGCTTGACTCAGGTGATTACCGCAAACTTGTCCGTTGCTCCGGGTACGACGAATATACTGCGCTTTGTCATTGCCGATGTGAATGACGATGCTCTTGATTCGTCTGTTTTCATCGGAGCCGATACAAATTCTCCGATTCCACCGGCGCCGCCTTGCGGACCAATGGTTTGGAGTCCCTCCATTTCTTCGGACACGTTTTCATTTCAAATTGCCGGCTCCTCGAACACGGATTGGAATGTTTATGAATCGTCGAATTTGACGAGTTGGACCCTCCTATCAGGAGTGACTTTGGATTCGTCCGGCAATAGTTCTTTTTCAGACTCTACAATAACGGGAATTCCATATCGCTTTTACAAGTTGAGCGATAGTAACTGTTGTTCGCAGGCGATTGGATTCACACGTGTATCCGTGGGTACCGGGTCGTTAACCAACGGACCTGGAACGAATTCATTGATTGCCAATCAATTGGATTCTTTCTATGGAAATACCTTGGACGGACTTTTCAACGTCAATGGAAGCGGAACGATGCCAGACGGGACGGCGCTTCCAGCCAATAGCGTAATCCAGAAATGGGATGTGCCGACCCAAGCATATGTGCAGTACACTTGGGATGGGAGCAGTTGGGGTGGAAATGGTGGGGTGACCTTGGCCCCGGGAGAGGGGGCATTTTTGTACAATGTTGGAAGTGGCGCACTTACCGTGACTTTTGTGGGATTGGTTCGCGAAGGAACTCTGAACATTCCTCTCTCGTCTCATCATTACCAAATCGTCAGTTCGATGGTTCCCAAGGCTGGAGGATTGCAGGCTGATTTGGGATACATTCCGGCGTTTCCGTCCGGCCCCGCAAATCCGTCAGACAATGATATGGTGGAAAGGTGGAACGGAAGTTCGTTTAGCATCGATGAGTATGGACAGGCATCCAACCCACATTGGAATTCTGGCGATCCGGTGATAAACGTAGGTCAGGCGTTCTTCCTCAAGACCACTAATACGCTCTGGCATGCCAGCTTCTCGGCGTGTCAGTAAATGTTGAAATACAATTCACCACAGCAGCTTAAGCTGCTGCGGTTTTTTTGTTGTACACTTGCCAGACCAAGTGAATACTCGCATCTTGTGCCATGATCACACTACTCATCGGCACGAACCGTCCCGGCAACAATTCGCGCAAAATAGCGCGGCAGGTGGAGGAGGTTTATGCCGAATTGAACGTGCCGATTCGCGTGATGGATCTCGCGGATTTGCCGACGGAAATTTTTGCGCCCTCGAGCTATGCGGAGAAGCCGAAGTCCTTTCAGCCATTTGCCGAGGGCATTCTGCAATCCTCCGGCGTCCACGTCATTTCGCCGGAATATAACGGCGGCATTCCCGGCGTGCTGAAGTATTTCATCGATATGCTCAAATTTCCGGAGAGCTTCGAGCGCCGGCCGGTGTGTTTCACCGGGGTGGCGGCGGGAATTTGGGGCGCCTTGCGGCCCATTGAGCAGCTTCAGGCGATTTTCGGGTATCGCAACGCCTTTATTTATCCCGAACGCGTTTTCCTGGCGCAAATCCACGGTTTGCTGGACGAAAACGGGCGGCTCAAAAACCCGGAATTGCTCGAACGTCTCCGCAAACAGGCCCACGGATTCGTGGAATTCGTCGAAAAACTGCGCCAAATCAATTTGCGTGAAACCAAAAGGTGAGTTCGTGCGTCACATCGAAAAGCACCATTCATTGAAAATCAATCAAACAATCGACCTATTATGAAACTGCACGCACTCGCCATCGCACTGGTTGCCGGCCTGTTTGCCGGCACATCGGTCCTTGCCGCGGCCGCGGCCTCGATGCCCAAAGTGGGCGACAAGGCGCCGCTCGTGGAAGGCACGGATCAGAACGGAAATGCCTGGAAACTTTCCGACGATGTCGGGAAGAAAGTGGTTTTGTTGTATTTTTATCCCAAAGACGATACGCCGGGCTGCACCAAGGAAGCCTGCGGCTTTCGCGACAACATCGAAGCTTTGAAGGGGGACAATGTGGAAGTCATTGGCGTGAGTTTTGACAATGGCCAAAGCCATCAGAAGTTCATTTCGAAATACAGCCTGAACTTCCCGTTGATCGCCGACACCGACGGAAAAATTGCCGATGCTTATGGGGTGCGCATGGCGGGAAGATCGATGGACCATCGCGTCAGCTTTCTCATCGGTCTCGATGGCAAAATCGTTCACGTGACCAATTCGCCGGACGCCGAAAAGCACATCGCCGAAATGAGAGCGGCGGCCGCGAAGTTGAAAACCGGAGCTTAAGCCGCCATTTTTAGTGGCACGGGCGTCTCGCCCGTGAGTACCTGTTCGCACGGGCGAGACGCCCGTGCCACTACAGTCGGGCGGCCAGGTCCGGCTATCATTGAAGTCGTTTGGTTAAGCTCTTGCGCAATCGCCTTTGCGCGAGTAGATAATTCCGGGGCTGTGGCGGAAAACCAGCCCAACAAAAAAACCGCATGACATCCGAACTTTCTATTTTTGCGGCGCGTGTGGGCGATTATATCGCCATTTGCGCCGGTGAGCTGGCGAGCGAGCAGCGCGAGAACCCCGCATTCCAGGCGCATGCCGATATTGAATTCAACGGCATGGCGATCATGCTGTTCACGCTGCAATTCCAGCACAATCCCGCCTACCGAAAGCTTTGCGAAGCGCGCGGAATTTTCCCGCATTCCATTTCGCATTGGACCCGGATTCCCGCGGTGCCGACGGCCGCTTTCAAGGAATTCGAAATTTCCTGCCTGCCGCCGGAAAAACGCACCGACGTTTTTCATTCCAGCGGAACGACCGCGCAAAAGCCGAGCCGGCATTTTCACAATGCCGAATCGTTGGCGGTTTACGAGGCTTCATTGCTGCCGTGGTTTTGCTTTCACGTTCAGCCGCTAAAAAATGTTGCGATTCTCACGCCGTCGCCGGCACTGGCGCCAAATTCGTCGTTGGTGCACATGTTTGAAACTGTCCGACGGAATTCTAGCGCGCCCAAAAACAGTTTTTTCGGAACGCTTGCCGCCGATAGTTCCTGGACGCTGAATTTTGACGAAACCGTGGCGGCCTTGCAGCGTGCTTCGCGCGATTGCCAACCGGTTCTGCTGTTGGGCACCGCGTTTTCATTCGTGCATTTACTGGATTATCTCGCGGACAAAAATCTTCAGCTAAAACTTCCCGTCGGTTCCGGCGTGATGGAAACCGGCGGCTATAAGAACCAGTCGCGCACGTTGCCCAAGAGCGAATTGCACGCGTTGATTACAGAACGCCTCGGTGTTCCTCCTTCGCAAATCGTTTGTGAATATGGCATGAGCGAATTGAGTTCCCAGGCATATGATCAACATCTGAGTGTCGAGGGTGCAGGGGCGAAGGAAGGGCGCTGTTTTCACTTTCCACCCTGGGCCCGTGCGCAAGTTGTTTCCCCGGAAACTGGCAGGGAAGTGCGCGATGGCGAGACCGGATTGCTGCGGATTTTCGATCTCGCAAACTGTTTTTCCGCGATGACCATTCAAACGGAGGATTTGGCAGTCCGGCGCGGAGATGGCTTTGAATTGATTGGCCGTGCCGCCGCGGCTGAACCCCGCGGTTGTTCGCTAATGACTGCGTGACCACCCGCAATCCGCATGAATTTGCCCAATTATTTTCTCGCCGATTTGCCGCCCGAGGCGACGCTCACCGCCGCGATGGTCACTGATGCGTGCCAGACACTGAAACGCAATCGCGAGATGTATCTCGCCGGGCGCTCCACCCAGACGCGCGTCGAAATGCTTTGCAGCGTGGCGGAAAACTGGCTGGACGCGGAATATCCGTTTCGCAAGCTGGCGTTGGAAAACGGCCCGGCTGCCACAGGTTTTTCGCGCGCGACGCTGGCCAACGGCCTGGACAATTTCTTCAAGCAATTCACGCCGGAAAATTTCAGCATCTTGATCCAACAGGAACTCGGCCATGCGCGGCGCTTGGATGATATGGTAGCCACCAGCGCGGAAGAAAAGCTTTCGCGCGGCGCGATGGCGCGCGGCCCTGAATTCATCGCGCACATCGCGGCGGGCAACCTGCCCAATCCAGTTTTGATGAGCATCGCCCTCGGCGTGCTCACGCGCTCCGCGCAGTTTGTCAAATGCGCCAGCGGCGCGTCCTTTGTGCCGCGCTTGTTCGCTCATTCGCTTTACGATGCGGAACCGAAGCTGGGCGCGTGTCTCGAAATTGCCGAATGGCGCGGTGGCCGGGCGGACATTGAAAAGGCCCTGTTCGAAGAAGCGGATTGCGTCACGGCCACGGGCAGTGATGAAGCGCTCGCGGCGATTCGTCATCATGTGCCTTTGCGCGCGCGATTTTTAGGCTACGGCCACCGGCTGAGCTTCGGTTACGTGGCCGGCGACGCGCTGAGCGGATTTCAGGTGAAGAAAACGATCGCGCGCGCCGCGACGGACATCGTCGCCTGGAACCAATTGGGCTGCCTCTCGCCGCATGTGATTTACGTGGAGCATGGAGGCAGCGTGGCCGTGGAACATTTCGCGGAAATGCTCGCCGAAGAACTGGCCCGGCGCGAGGAAACCGAGCCGCGCGGTGAGGTGCCGGCGGAAACGGCCGCGACGATTGCATCGCGCCGCGCGTTTTACGAAGTGCGCGCCGCGCATTCGCCGGATACGCGATTTTGGCGCAGCGAGAATTCGACGGCGTGGACAGTTGTTTACGAAGCCGATGCGCGATTCCAGCTTTCCTGCCTCAATCGGTTCATTCACGTGAAAGGCGTGAGCGATTTGAAAATGGCGTTGGAAAACGCCGATTCCGTGCGCGGGAAAGTGTCGACGGTCGGCATCGCTGCCGGCGAGGAAAAGGCCGGTGAGCTGGCCCGCCAATTTGCCGCCTGGGGGGTGACGCGCATTTGCCCGCTGGGCCAGATGCAAAACCCGCCGCTGACCTGGCGTCACGACGGACGGGCCACGCTGGGCGATTTGGTGACGTGGGTTGATTTTGAGAGATGAATTCAACGCAAAGGCGCAAAGAAACAAAGACGCAACGTTTTGAACCTTTGCGGCTCCGCGCCTTTGCGTCTTTGCGTTAAAAACGGTTTTCAGTGCTATGGAATTACGAAAGACATTTCAATTTGAAGCGGCGCATTTGCTGCCGCGATTGCCTAAAAGCCACAAATGCCGCCGCCTGCACGGGCACAGTTTCAAGGTGGAAATTGCCGTCGCGGGCGAATGCAATCCGGAACTCGGCTGGGTGATGGATTACGCGGATATTTCCGAAGCGTTCAAACCGATTTGGGAAAAACTCGACCATCGTTATTTGAACGAAATCGCCGGGCTGGAGAATCCGACCAGCGAAAATGTGGCTGTCTGGATTTGGAAGAAATTAAAGCCGAAACTGCCGTTGCTGACCGAGGTGGTGGTCGCGGAGACCTGCACGGCGCGATGTGTTTATCGGGGCTGAACACTGACTTTTATGGCGTTAGCGCCATGCTTTTGCTGGTGACGGCATCCTGTGGAATGCCGGTTTCCTGAAGCAGTTCGTTTCCGTTTGCCCCGCTTCGTCCGCTGCATCAAATTATTTCCGTGGATCGTCACGAGCAATTCGCGGCCATGCTGGCCGCCACGACGCCCATGCTGGCGCTTGCGCCAATGCAGGACGTGACCGATTTGCCGTTCTGGAAACTCATGGCGGCTTACGGCGGCGCGGATGTTTACTTCACCGAATATTTTCGCGTTCACTCCACGTCCAATCTCGAGAAATACATCCTCAAGTCCATCACCGAAAATCCGACCGGCCGGCCCGCTGTGGCGCAAATGATCGGAAATGACGTGCCATCCCTGGTACGGACGGCGCGCGAGTTGCAGCAATATCCCATCGCAGCGGTGGACCTGAATCTTGGCTGCCCGGCGCCGGTGGTTTACAAAAAATGCGCCGGCGGCGGTTTGCTGCGTGACCTCGATCGTGTGGATTCCATCCTGGGTGCATTGCGCGACGCGGTGAAAATCAAATTCACGGTCAAGACGCGCATTGGTTTTGATTCTCCTGACGTGTTCGACGAATTACTGCCAATTTTTGCACGGCACTCGCTTGATTTGCTCACGGTGCATGGGCGCACGGTGTACGAAATGTATCACACGGAAGTGCATTATGATTTTATTTCGCGAGCCGTCGAAGCGATGCCATGTCCGGTGCTGGCAAATGGAAACGTGTATTCGGCGCAGAAGGCCGAAGACGTTTTGAAACTGACCGGCGCGCACGGGCTGATGATTGGGCGCGGAGTCATTCGCAATCCGTGGTTGTTCCATCAAATCCGCCAACGCCAGCGCGGCGAGACGTTGTTTGTGCCGCGCGGTTGCGATGTGCTGGCGTATGTGCGCGCGCTTTACGACGCGGTTTGCTCGCCGGATGTCACCGAATCCGCACAGGTGCAGAAGATGAAGAAGTACATGAATTATTTCGGCGTAGGCGTGGACGCGGAAGGCCAATTCTTGCATCAAATCCGTCGCGTGACGACGCAATCAGACTTTTTTCGCGTGTGCGAAACATTTTTGAACCACGACCGGCCGATGCCGCTGGAGCCATTTCCGTTGAAGTTGAAAGAAACCGATGTGATGGCCGGTGAGCAATTGTGATCAATGGATTCACCCGTATCGATACGGTTTCTCCATGGCAAAGGTATTCGGTAAATGGCGCACTTCGTGAACCGCGCCGTCTTGAAGAAGCACTTCCACAATATCGAAACGGATTTTCACTTCCGGATATTTCAGCAACTCCAGATAGTCCAACGCGGTCTGGCACAGAAGCCGCCGTTTGCGCTTGTTCACTGATGCGGCAGGACGCACCCAATCTTCGGAGGAACGCGTTTTGACTTCCACAAACACGAGGCAATCGTCGTCGCGAAACACGAGATCGATTTCCCCGCGGTCGGAACGAAAATTCGCCGTGAGAAATTTCAACCCTGATTTTTTGAGATGCTTTTTGGCCGCGCGCTCGCCCAGTTCGCCGTGCTGGAGGTGACGCGGGATTTCCTTTTTGTTCAGCCATTCCTTGATGACTGTCGGCAAATTCATGCCTGCGCGGAATTTTGCGGCGGGACTTCCGAATTGAACAAATCCAATTCGGTTTCCGCCGGCCTGAACGGAGAAAAGCTCCGGCGATGAATCGCGCAGGGGCCCTGGGCATTGATCGCCGCGTAATGTTGCGGCGTGGCGTAGCCCTTGTGTTCGGCAAAGCCGTAGCCGGGATAAAGCTTGTCGTATTCGCGCATCGCGCGGTCGCGCGTCACTTTGGCCAGCACGCTGGCGGCGGCGATGGAATAACTTTTGGCGTCGCCTTCGACCAATGCGGTTTGGGCGTAAGGCAGCCAGCGAATCTTCAGGCCATCCACGAGCACGTGTTCCGGTTTCGGCGTGATTTGATCCAGCGCTTGTTGCATCCCGCGCCAGGCAGCCTGGCGGATATTGATGCGGTCGATCATTTCGACATCGACCACGGAAATGGCATAACGAATTTCGGGGTGCGTGGTGATGGCGTTGAAATATTTCTCGCGCTGTTCTTCGTCGAGTTGCTTGGAATCGTTGAGGCCGCGAAGTTTCGAGTAGAGACCGGTTTCAGCCCAGGAGCAGGGGAACACGACGGCAGCGGCCACGACGGGTCCGGCCAGCGGCCCGCATCCGGCTTCATCCACGCCGGCGACCAGCGCGATGCCTTTTTGCCAAAGCTCGCGTTCATACGACAACCGGTTCCAAAACTTCGCGCTCATCCTGCCCCGCTATACAACCATGGCCCGCCAAGTTCGGGCAAGCAAACACCAAACAAGTTATTAACTCCTTGTGAATAAATTTCTGCGAAGGAGCTGGCAACTTCCCTTGACGCGGCGCGCCGGACGTGAAAAGATTCGGCTCAGAACTCCCACGCAGCACGAAAGTGCCTCCTGCGCCATGAAGCGGAATACGCTTTGTTCTAAAGGCCGCGATCCAGCCGCCGGTCGCAGGCTCCGGCTCGTCTCTTGCGGGTTCACCCTGATCGAATTGCTCGTCGTCATTGCGATCATTGCGATTCTCGCGGCGATGCTCCTGCCCGCTCTGACGAAGGCAAAAATGAGAAGCCAGGCTGTGTTCTGCATGAACAACACGAGGCAACTCATGATCGCCTGGCGGATGTATCCGGACGAAAACAGGGACCATCTCATGGCTTCGTTTGCCGGAGGTTCCGGTCCGGAATGGGATGGGGGCGGGTTCATGGATTTCGCCGCCAACAATCCGGCGAATTACGATATCAATTTTAACCTGGCCAAAAGCCCCATTTGGCCGTACTGCGGAAAATCCCCCGCCATTTTCAAATGCCCGGCCGACCGCGCCTCGGTGATCGACAATCACGGACAACGAGTGCCCCGAATCCGCAGCATGTCCATGAACCCTTTCATGGGAGGCCCGAATGGCAGCGGTTTTGGGGCCGCCTTATTAGGCAATTCACAATACAAAACGTTTACCGGCCTCTCCACTATCAGCCAACCGTCCAGGCTGTTCGTTTTCCTGGATGAAAACGAGGACAGCATCAATGATGGTTGGTTTGCGATGAGCATGAACGGCTACTTGATCGCGGCTCCCAACGTGATCGTGAACTGGCCGGCTTATTATCACAATCGAGCGGCGGGGTTTGCGTTCGCGGACGGCCATTCAGAAATTCATCGCTGGCTCGATGGCCGCACCATGCCGCTTGTCCGGGACATCACGCTGGTTCAAAACCTGAACGGAACCACGTTCTCTCCGAGCAATCCCGACGTGTTCTGGCTACAGGACCACGCCACGACGAAGTGAATATGTAGGAGCCGACGTGAGGCTCTGATGTTTTCCAAGCAGAAATTAGAACCTCCTTTCCATGGACCCGAACCCTCACCCCGGCCCTAGCCTCTGTTGGCTTTTGCATACATCTTCAGAAAAAGGCACGCACGAGAAGGTTATGTCGATTTCGCCGTTCCCGATGGTGACCTTTTCGACCAGTGCTTCCATGACCTTCCGCTTGTCCTCAACGGGCAGAGTCGGCCACTGGTCATACATCGTATTGGCCTCGTGCATCACGTCATCAGCAGATAGCTTGTTCACCCGCATGAAGTCAACCTCGGCTTCAAGCTTAGGGAGCTCCGTTTGAAGCTGGCCCAAGCGTGCTTCGGCCGGTTTGGCTATGGCTCCGAATCCCTCAACCGATATCTGATCCGCGAGGTATAGCCGGTGGGTCTTGGCAATTTCATCTTTGAGCTTTTGGATTTCGCCCTTATGGGCTTCCAACAGGACGGATTTCTCCGCCAAATTCCTGTCGGCTTCCTGCAAATGCCTCCCGATGCGCTCAGGCTGGCTGAAAAAGCTCTTCAATTCCTCGCGCATGATGTTTTCGAGGTCCACGATGGGAATCTTGTTGTTACACTTCCGGCAGAAGTATTTGGGCGTCCGAGTGTTGACATACATCTTGTTGCCGCAGGAACAATGCGCCAAGCCGCTAAAGAGGTGCGTGGGGGCCTTGCCGGGCTTCTTCCAGGCCTTTAGCTGCTCCTCCATAATCTGATTGGCCTGATTCCAGAGTTCTTCCGTGACGATGGGCGGACATTCGGCTTTGCCCCATTCGCTCTCCGGCTTCGGCTCGACCTTCCAGGATTTCTCGGTTTGACGCACTCGGTTGAAGAAATACACTCCTTTTGCGCTCGGGCATTCCAAAATTCGTGCAATAGACGTATCCCGCCAGATTGAGCCTTCGCGGGTGCGGTATCCCTTGGCATTCAATTCTCGCGCCACTTGACCCTTCCTGCGGCACTCCACAAACAGCCGGTATGCCTCCCGGCGAATGGCGGCTTCCGGCTCCTTCACGACGAGCTTCCGTTCCCTCCACTCGTATCCGAACGGGGAGCTTCCGTTGATGGATTTGCCGAGCTTCGCGCGGGTCAATACAGAAGCGTTCACGCGCTCCGTGATCTCCTCCCGCTCCCATTGGGCGAATACTCCGAGCAAATGGAAAAACATCCGCCCTCCGGCGGTGCTGGTGTCGATGGCTTCGGAGAGCGAAATGAGGTCGGCATCGTGCTTCTTGAAATATTCGGAGAAATCTTCGAGCTCGCGGCGGTTGCGGGAGAGCCGGGCCAGCTTTGAGAAGATTAGACCCGAGATGTGGCCGCGCTCGATGTCCTTCATCATGCGCTTGCACTCTGGATGCTGCATGACGGCTTTGCCGCTTTGTCCGGCAAGATCATATACCTCCTTCACGTCCCAGCCGCGACTCTTGGCGTATGCACGGGCACGTTCTTCGTGGTGCTCGGGGCTATCTCCTTTGGCCTGGTCATCTGTCGAAACACGAATCCAGATGCCAACCGATTTTTTCAAGACAAGATTTTCCTTCATAGCACTACTTCCTATCAAAAATCATGGGCAGAGTTCAAGAAAAAAGTAGCTAAAATGGATATTTTCTGTTTCGTTTTGGCTGATGAAAACGGAACGTATGTTACAGGAAACAGAGCTAGCAGCATTGGCAAAGAAATTCCGGGAGAAGGCTGGCAAATCGAAAGTGGAGGCAGCGCGAGAATTGGGTGTGGCACCTCCCACCGTTTTCAATGCAGAGGAGAAGCCTGAAATGAGCCTGACCAAACTGCGCATCCGTATTATCGAGACGTATTCGCCGTTCAAGGTCACCGGGCCGGTCTTCTTTCTGGCGCGGAAGTGACGACGGCAGCGAACACGCGCAACATTTTCTTTTCCCGAAACGGTGGCACCACATTTGACACGTATTGGTAGGGAGGTATGATCAGGTACAAGAGGTTTAATCAACACCAACATGGCCAAGGAGCACATTTCGCGCGAAGCCGGAAACCCAGAATCGTGGATTTGCATCTGCGGTAACAGGCCGATAGACCATGGGTTTTTTGCGTGTGACCCACACGGCGACGAGATGGTGGCGAGCATTGGGAGCGGCTGGAATAATCTGTATGTGTGCGCCAGGTGCGGGAGAATCATCGACCAAAGCACGCTCGAAGTCGTTGGCAGGATCAGTCCCCGAAGCTGCTGGTGTAGGCAAACAGTTCATTTCTTTTTCTTCTTTTTGAGTGCCTCGGAAAGGAGCTTGTGGGCAAGGTCTTCTTTGGCTTTCTGCTCCTCAGGCGAGAGTTTGGGAAGAGAGTGCTTCACCTTGTATCCGGCATAGGTTTTTTCTGAGGTCTGCGGCGGGGACGCAGGCAATGATTTCAAATACTCGATAAAAGCGTCTGGCTTCAAATACACCACACGCGCCGAGACTTCCTGCCCCAGGCTGCCTGCTACGGCGGCGGCGATCTTCTGCAATCGTGCGTCGTCCAGGCAAATCATCACAACCGTTGCAATACCGGCTTTTAGGCACTTAGAGGCGTTCGAGACTTCATGGTCAATCGTGGTGCTAATGGAAATCTCGCACGCGATCTCCTGGCCTCCGCGTGTTAAATACAAATCGATGCCTTCTTTGCTCCCGGCGATTGGATGTTCGATGATGCTCCTAAATCCCAAATCTTCCGCCGCTTTCTTGATGCGCTGCTGAATGGCTTTGTGCTGTCCTCCGCCCTTGCCTAAATCCTTTGGCTGTTCCGGCTCGCTCGGCATCTTCGCCGGTGCCGTAACAACGGACGGCGGCATCGCTGCTGGCGGCTTTGCAGGTGGCGCGGGTGTTGCCACAGGCGGCGTAATTGGAATAGGTTTTGCCGGTTTTTCTTCCGGTGTTGGTGTTGTGGCCCGCGACTTCGCCAAAAGCGCCTCCACGTCGGCCCGCGCCATCGCATATTTTCTTCTCGAAGCCGTGACAACTTCCGCACGTCTCGGCTCCGCCACTGCCAAATCCACCGGCTCGGGCAACGGAACGCTCAAATTGAAATCGAAATCGCTCCGTTCGACTCGGCAAACAGCCTGACCAATTTCGAGATTGCGCAAATCCTTGGCTTCAAAATATGAGAAACCCTCTGCCAGTTTCTTCGCATCGTCGTCCCCGACGCGGAATACAACGCGAGTATATGGATGTGACATGACCGCACTCGCCACTTCTTTGTTGCGTTCCAACTGGTGCAGTTCGTGATGAGCCAGCGTGAGGCCGAGGCGATATTTTCGCGCCCCTGAAAGGATTTCAGCCATTGATGGCGTTATGAAATTTGCGAATTCGTCGATGTAGAGCCAAAAATCGCGTCGGGCGGATATCTGCTGCGCCTGTCGGCTCATGGCAATCTGTTGGAACTTGGAAACAAGGAGCGTGCCCAATAGATATGAGTTCTCGCGGCCAAGCAGTCCCTCCGGCAGCTTTGCCAAGAGGATTTTGCTGCTGTCCATGATGGTAGCGAAATCCAGTTTATTCTCCGGTTGCGACACCATGTGGCGGATCGGCTTTTGGGCAAGAAAGGTGTCGAGCCGGGTCAGAATTGAACCGATGGATTTGCCGCCCGTGAGATGCGGAAAGCTCTTTTGCCAATAATACACGACTTCCGAATCATGGACAGATTTCAGAAAATCGCTGCGAAACGCAGGTTCGATGAGGAACCGGCGGAGATCGGCCAAAGTGCCGCTTCGGTCGCTTTCCAGAAATGCAAGGATGGCGTTTTGCAGGACACTATTCATCTGGTCGCCCCAGGAAGTGGAGAGGCGTTGGAATACGGCGACCAAATCCGAAGCCAGCAGATTCTTTTCCAGTTCTGAATGCGCCGAGAGGATATTTAGGCCAATGGAATACTCCGGGTCCGAAGGGTCAATCAATACTACGTCGCCAACTCGTTCGGAAGGAATCACGCCACAAATGCGATCGATGAGGTCGCCGTGCGGATCGAGGACTGCAATGCCCTGTCCGTTTTCGATGTCCTGCCGGATTAGATTGAAAAGTAACGTGGATTTGCCTGTGCCGCTCGCACCTATGATATGGACGTGCCGGGTGCGCTGTTCTGCCGTGAGATGGACGGTTGCGGTTTCGCTAGCATGTTCGTTCCGGTCAAGCAATACGCCAAGGGACTGCCGCGCGATTGCCGGCGCGGGTTTCGTTTTTCCCGTTTTCCGCACAAGCGCTGGCGAACGAAGGGCGCTCGACGGCAAATGGACGAAACCGATCAATTCGTCGCTTGTGAGCAACATACCGGAACGCCGGGACTGGCGTCGCAGCATGTCGTCAACATGCTCTTCAAACGGGTATTCGTCGTTGCGAAGCGGTATGAGTTCGTTGCCTTGAGGATTGGCGAAAGCGGAGAGTGACGCGGCGAGTTCGCGTGCGATTTGCAGAGTGCGGTCTTCACTTGGCGTTCGAAGCGCAATCCGCACCACGGCGGCATACAGAGGCTGACTGGCTTTGGCTTCCGCAGCCTTTGTGAGTTCCGGGGCGTTCACAAAGAGAGGTCTGTCATCGTCGCGAGTGGTGGAGCGCACGATACTATCTGCCCATGGCTTTTGCGCAGATTGAAAAAGCACTTGGAACAAAGCCATTTCGGCCGATCTCAATCCCGAGAGCGCGGCCACAATGCCGATGAAGGAATCGATTTTGTCCCTGGCGAGCGTGAACATGAACTCACGCGCCAGTCCGAATTCGACTACGAAAGCGTCATCGGCCTGGCACGATTCCCATTCCTGCTCTAACCCGCTTTCACCCGAGACAAACGTCGCTTCCGGGAAATACGCCTTCAACTGGCGGTGCAGAATTGAAACATCCTCTGTATGTGCCGCAAATTGGACATTGACACCTTTCGATGTGCCCAGAAGTTCAAAGGCAATCGGTTCGCGGCAAAGGCTCAGTTGTCGAAGAAACGTAGCGAATGCCTTTTCAGGAATATCGAGATCGCTCGGAAGGATTGCCCGCAGTTCAATGAGCGGCTCACGTTCCAGAATGTCGGGTTCCGGCTCGGCTTCGGGTTCCTCTGGAATGACTGGCGGCTTGGGATTCAGAGATTTTTCGATACCGCTGAAAATGGAACTGAGAAACGTCGGCTTGCGCCCGTCGTCTATCTCAGGATTCGGACGCGGCAGTTGGAAACAGAACGGACGAAACGGCGGTTCAGGTGAAACCGGATACGGCCATACCTGCCAGCCGCGCCCGCGATTCTCCCATTTCGCAAATTGCCCGCTGACGGTTTCATCGAGTCTGCCCATATCTCAAGCAGGGGCGGGATACTCCAATTCGAGACGGTATTGTCTATACAGCCCGTCCAAGATCGGCTGACTCTCAAAGCAGTTAAGGTATTTCAGTCCTTTTTCAGAAGTCGCTTCTTCGACGTGTTTTTTGACAAGTTCGGTGACACTTTGGAGAAATGCGATGCGGGTATCCTGCTGAAAATACGTATCCCGGCGAAACAGCACTTCATATACGGGGCCGATGGAGGGCAACTGCAAGAGCATCGAATCGAGTCTAGTCAGGCCCAGCTTCAGAATGTTAAACAGGAACCAAAGACCGAAAGCAGTTAATACCACCATCGCAAATGAGCCGAAGATAAACCCGAACGTTTGGATGAGAACGCTTAAAATGAAAAGTGTCCCGAACATCACGGTCAGGAACGCACGCACGGTGACGACGGCGGGAATTTCCGCTTCGCGCACGCTGAAGAAATAATCCTTTCCGAAAACGGCGGCGCAGATGTCAAACAACTGGCGCTGGCGAATCACACGCAGGTATTCGCGTTTGTGGGAAAGCAGCCCGGCTTCGGAATAGTCGATGCGGAGCACTTCGACTCCCGGCCATTGCTTGGCGTTGATCGCGCTTTCCAATTCGGAATAAAACTCCTTCGTGGCAAAATGGCAGTCAGCGGTGAGCGTTCCCCAATGCGAAAAGATGGCTGCTTTGCGGGAACGCAATTTTTTGGCCACGAAGTCGAGCGAGGTGGCGACCCGTTGCTTGCCCGAGAAGGCGAACAGGGCGAGCGCAAGCAATGAGGTGCAATGCATGACCAAACCGGGTTTTCCATACCACGATTGCGATTTGAGCGTGACCGAACCTATGGAGCACCACGTTACGACCGCCGTTAAAGTTCCGATTCTGCCGAGGGTCTTCCCGTTTCGGAGCGAAATGAGGGTGGCCACTGCCAAAACGGGGATGATCCACAAGAGCCTCAATTTGTCATCGGCTTCGTAAAGGGTGAAACCGCTCAGGTAGTCCCTGGTGCCAGTGAGCCATGGCATAAAGAACAACGCCAGAATTCCTAGCGCACAAATGGTGATGGCCAACTCCTGCGGGGAGCGCGGACCGATATACGGAAGGGGTTTTGTAGTGTGTGTTGTAGGTGATGGGGGTTGCGGTTCCTGTTCCAATACTGGCATTGATTCCATAGAGTAATTCTCCGCGTTGAATGGTTTACGGCGAACAACTTTTTCCCGATCCCAAAGGCTCCCAGAAGAGCAGATTTGATCTGGTAAACTAGGTCCTTAGTGTGCATTATCCAGTATGTCAATCACAAAAAGCAAAAAGTGTATATTTAATCGGATACGCTCTTACTAGCATGATATATTAATTGGGTTTCAGCTTCGAGTTAAAAATGACCCCAAGAAGCTTGGGGTCATGCATAAGAGGGTGGTAATCTATCTCGCCGGCCGCTCGAAACGGCTCGTTTAAACCAGTCGTCACAGCATCGTCTGAATGCCACTTCGACAGTGGTAGCAACAAAAGCTTCGGCTCGGTGGCTTACCGATTTTGGAACTCTCCGCCTTAGCTATATGTCTGGGTAAACTGAGTTCAATAGTAGATTGATTCAGTAGGTTCAAAGAACCACTTAGTCCCTTTTGTCTGTGATGATCCTCTCTTCGAGGCACAGGCTTTCAATTACCCCCCCCCCAATCCAATTCTTTCATGTAACTAACAATACGTCAATTGTAGATATCTCATTCGATACGAACGAGACAAGCATGCTATTTGCTAGCTTTGATTTTTGAAGCGGCCTTGGAAGGTTGCTCATCGTATTCGATATCGCTTAGCTTGGTTGCGAACCACCTTTTAGCATCCTCACTTACCAGTTCATGAGCATAGCGGGAGGAATTGCTATCAGACCTGCTAGAATCACGCAGCCATCGATGTTGTGCAAGGCTTTGAAGGAGGCTCCGACTACCATGAATCGTCAAATCTTTATCCTGAGAAGCAAGTCGTTCAAGTAGGGCACAATAAACGACCTCGATGCCAATCCCGTCTCGGACGCCACCCAGACGTTGATCGATCGCATATTTTGTCAAAGAAGGTCCTTTAGGAGGCGGGTTAGGCAGCAATTGGTTAGTGCGGCACCAATTTACTAGAACCGGAATAAAAAAACGACCGAGCTTTCGCGACCGGAGGGCCGTCTGTCTGAATTCTCTCAGTATGTTCTCGCGAACATCGGGTTTACTTAAGTCCTCAGGTCGGAATAAAACGTCCGTAAATGATTTCAGGCGGGCTTGCGAGTAATCGGTTATGAAGTGACTCTCAAAAAGCCTGCTTCTACTTGACTTGAGTTCAGAAGCCACTGAAGGATCAACAGCAATTGCAATAGCCTTTATCTTTGCCAACCTTCCAAACAATGCCGAGGCTACGTCGTTGCAAAACTCCCCTTGTGTGATAGAAGGAGGGCGCCACGGTTTCTCTCCCTGGTGATTTGTGAACAATTCGGCAATTCTATGAAACTGTGCTCGTCCTTTTGTAAGGATAGCGGTAAACGGAACCACTCTGCCTTCTCTTAAGCATTCACGACGCAGGTTGCAGATGACGGTAAGTAGCCGCTCGGCACTCGTATCTACGAGAAAGCAAAGATGTATAGAAAAGAAGACTTCTGTTTCTTTGTCGTCCCGTAATACAGCCCGAAGACCGCCGAGGAAGTGCCGGACTCGATCGTGATAGAACTTATTGTCTAGACCTGACGCATCGCGCAGGCCAAATGGTTCCAAAACTGCAGAGAAATGGTTCATGCGAGTTACTGAAATGGTCTAGATCGACGCCAACGGAAGAAAAAAACCTGTAAATAGCGTTGCAAGCAGAGGAGGTGCGATAGCTCGGATTGACGACAAAGACGAGGGCGGTTCGGGCGGAGTTTTTGAATTGGCCTGAAAAGGTTTCTCATTACCTTTTCGTCAGGCCCTTTCGGACGCTTTTTTATCAGAGCCACCGCGCATAATTCACCATCGTCGGCTTCGAATTTGTCGAGGAGCTTGCGCAAATGGCTGCGATTGATCTGGCCTCCAATGTTTGGGGTCTGCACGATCCGCTCAAAAATTAGATCGCGTGACATTTTGGGTGTCGCTTCTTTTTCCCGCGGTTGTAATGATTGCAGCAGGAAATCATCAACAAAATGGTGCCAGATTTTGTTTAGCTGCTGTAGATTAACGTTTGCCCCGAATGAGGGGCGACAACAACTGGCAAGAGAGATATAACCTATATTCGGGATCGGACGTTTGATGCCGTATGGCGATAGGCGGTAGGTATTTGCGTAACTAACTTTCACTTGCGAGAAAGCGTCTTTTAGGGCCGGTGTATTGTAGAGATCTTGAAGAATGCGGGTCGAATAGAAGAGGGTGCTATCGATCAACATATCCTCAATTATGTCGAATAAACAGTTAGAGAAGCGGCGAGCGTCGTTTCCGGGGAGGGAGAACCAGCAGTCAAGGTTAGAGACTGCCGTTTCATTTAATGTCTCTCCGGGAGTTCCAAGTGTGATTCCGATTAGGTGAGAGATTCCAGTTGGCAGGGGACCACCAGTATTCATCTCAACGGTTTCGGAAAGATCACAAACGCATCGCACCTTCTCAATATCGCCCGGTGCATCAACGAAATTCGGATTAAAGTAGGTGCCAAGATTTGTGTTAACAACCTCGGCGAGGTGAAGCTCAGGAATTAACTCAGGCGTGTATCGGAGTTGACTATTAAGGGACACAAAGGTGCTTTTGATACGGTCACGAAATGGCTTCCAGTTTTCCTGCAAATGCACAAGCAGTTTATTCCCATGATCTTCCGTGTCAGAGGGGTGAAGAAGATAGGCAATACGCACCTCGCTCTTGGGTCTTTTTGGCGTTGGTAAGAGTCGAGCATCTAATTGGAAGATGTCCCAAGCTGTTCCCTTCCCACTCATTCTGTTTATGATTTCTCGGAATTGCTGAGAATGTTTGGCGATGTGTGAAAGCGGGATAGCAAGCAACATGTGTAACGTTGCCTCTGGTTGGGAAACCTGTAATGCGAAAACTTGTTCGGACTTGCGATCAAGTAACGGGCAGCCGCTGAGACCTTCTGCAGGAAAAGGAGCTTGGACCGAGAGTTGAATTCGCTGATCGCGAGGCCTTATGTCACGACTAATCACTTTACCGTCGATCTCAGTTGGAGTCCCATCGATTGCATCAGAATATCCTCCGCCAAAAAATGCCATTCCACCAAAGTTCCGGGACCATTCAATTGTTGCTGGCAGATAACGAAATACCGCTCCGGCTTTTTGCTTAACCTGTAGAATGGCGTAATCCAACTCCCGGTGGATAGTGCTTCCAATCTCTAATACTTTTACTTCAAAGTTCCGTCGATCACTTTGACGTACAACCGAAAGCGTGTCCCCGACACGCAGGGATGATTGCTCCAAACCGTGAGCAGCAGTTAAGATGTGGCCCTGATCCGAAAAAACCCAACCTGTTTGAAGGCCGGCGAGGTTGCCGCAATCGACCGTTACAAGTGCGGAATAAAGACTAAATCCCAACATATCAGGATCACTTTTCCTTTGAAGCCCCAGCCCAGATCAGTTTTAATTCAATACCTTGTTCTGCTTTTCCTCCAATCACCCAAGCATCAAGCTCTGCAGAGAAGCCGATTGTGAAAGAAAGTTCAATCGTGCTTGGCGTGCCACCAGCCGGAAAGCGACTCAACTTTTGGTGGATAGATTCCGCGATTGCAGAAATGAATTCTTCAAGTTGAGCTTTGGCGTTCCTGATACGGTCTTTGGCTGAGGTTTGCTTGATCCCTTTCCCGCTAGAGATAGCTAGTGTGGCATCTGCCGGTAGGTAAGCGGTTACGTTTTTAAATTTAAGCGCCACATAGTCCACGGTAGTTCCTTCTGTGAGTGTCGATTTTGCTGAACTAAAATCCGTCAAAGGGGGCCGATTAAGGGAGCATTTTCTGCGACCGAGAAAAAACGTGTATTCAATGGGTCTCTTACGTCCAAAGTTAGACCACGTGTATGACATGGAATCGGGGAGAAATATTGATTTCTGGTTTGCGCGGAATGAGAGACCATTTCCGTCGCCCAGATTTCCGCTGCATATTTGCCTCTTGCAACAGATCATCTTGAATAAGATGCCGCCAACAGCCTAAACCAGAATTTAGTTTCAGCCGATCCCCATCGGAGCCTGAATTGCGCGACGTTACACAATTGAAAAATAATGGCAAGAAGAAAAAGTTCATAGTGCGAGCAAGTGAGGAAATTCCGAACCGTAGCATTCAATCTGCGAGCTCACAAAACAAAAGAGAGGCGATCAATTTATATCGCCTCTCACTATCGACATTTTCGGATTTACGAAAAATGGCCCAACTCTCGCAAAGAGCAGTGTTTTCCGTTTCCTATAATCACGCGATCAACGACCTCGATTTGCATTACCTGACCTGCGCGGATTAGATCGTGTGTCACTTTTACGTCCGCATCCGACGGATGTGGCTCCCCGCTTGGATGATTGTGCATCACAACAATCCCTGCGGCTCCGACGATCACCGCCGCTCGGAACACCGCCCGAGCTTCCACCAGAACGGTGTTCATAGTCCCCATACTGACGATTTGGTGTCCACGCACCCGCTTCCTTACGTTTAGCATGAGAACCACTAGGCATTCACATTCCGGGTTGAAATACGGATGTGTGGCTATATGAAGTCGCCAGTAGTCTACTGCAAGCTGCGGCTGGTCACAAATCTTCATTTCGTCCGGTAGCAGACATTGCCGAAGCGCCACCACTTTGAATTCCTTTGTGAAATATACGGGTTTTTTCGACGTGATCGGCAATATTCTTGAATTAGGCTCACTCATCGATACTCTCTTTCCGCCGTCCACCCGAGTCACCGGGTTGCTTCTGGTTTGATACTCTCGCTGGAAGCAGGACGGCATTTCCAGCAGGAGTATTTGGTTGGTTCATTTGAACGAGAATTCTCCCTGGTGAAGCGAATTCTTGATCCCCTCCACTTCGGCAGCTGTGGGTGGTTCTCCCTGACCGATGTCCGCTCGTGGTCCCGGCGGACACATTGCTGCAATCGGGTGCAAGGGCACCAATGACAGCCATGGCAGAAGCCAGTGTATATTGGACCATGCGGCCCACATTTCTAGCGACAGCGAGTTTCCGTGAATGACCCGCGTGGGAATGCCCCATAGTGTCGTATTTACGAATGTCATGTCACAGGCAGTTCGGGATACATCTATGGCTGTGATCCTGAGCCGCCGCCTGACTTCAGGCGGACATGCCTCGCCGAGCGACAGAATCATCGCTCCTGCACCGCACGCCGGTTCACAGACTGTGATCGTCCGATCCTTCGGCAGAGACTCCACGTCTCCGAGTGTCATCTGCGCCATGAGGTCGCAGATTGGTTTTGGGGTATGAAATTCTCCACCCCATTGCTGCCCTTTGTGTGAAAGCGCGAATTCCAAGTAGTATCCGCCAAGCACATCCTCAAAGGGCCGTCCCTCCATTTCGAGAACTAGGGAGCCAAGCGCTTTTCCGAACAAATCCAAGTCCTGTCTTTCCCAATGCTTCACTTCTTCGAGGTATTCGACCTCGCGGGTCTGTGCGGCAAGCGCACAGGCTGCGAAGCGAACGAATGCATCAAAGACTTTCCGCGTCTCGTGCCGTTGGGAAATGCTCTCCAGGATTTGGCGGAAGCCGCTTGGCGGCGCCTTCGTTTTCATCGCCTGACCTCCTCGCATGTTTCTCGCGAGCCCACATCTTCGCACCGAAGTTCCATCACTCCGACGGTGAGGGAAGTCACTTTCACCCTGCCACCGGCCTTAAACCCCGCCCGCTCCAGCCAGTTGCCCTTGAGGCGGATCTTCGGTTTGATCTTCCCCGCCCAGCCGTCTCCATCAGCTTCAATTTTGAGGCTGCGGTATGTTCTTCTGTCGCGAAGTTCAGCGGTGAATTCAAGTTGTTGCATGTTGTCTCCTTTCCGCCACCCACCGCCACGCGGTCGCTTCTCTCTGGTTTGGAATATCTCGCTGGAAGCAGGGCGGCACTTTTTCAGCGAGAAAGCGCCGCCTTGTGGGCGGAACAAAACGGCTTCCACTCCAAAGAGGGAAGCCGGTGATCAGTAATCCTCTGGAAGCAGGACCGTTGTTGAACTGCGGTCGGCTTCCGTGATGATGTAGAAGCGGATATTGGAAGCGGAGCGGTACACAGAGAGAAGGCGCGCGCCTTTTTCCAGTGCCCGTTCGTTCGCTTTCCAATCGTCCGGATGAACTTCGCCCCAGTCCCCCGACTGGTGCCGGCGAATGCCCGCAAGGATGTCCTCCTCCGCCAACTGCGATCGGGCATTTGCCGTGGCAACGATACGGCCCGGGCGAAACTTGGCCGTCGGCAGTGATTCGGGGCTCATAGCTGAAAGTCCTCGAATGTCGCTGCCAGTCCGTCCTCGTCCTCCCCAAACAAGTCTTCCAAGGCGGCTTTGGTCTGAAGCCGCTCGGTATCGGGTTTGGCGTCCTTGGGACAGCACGGACACCGGACGACGTTGATGACGCTCCGGCCGAATTCCCATCGTGCTGCTCGGAACTGCGTCCGATAGCAGTCATTGAGCTTCTCGCCAGGCGGAAGCGATTTCCAGATTTGAACCTGTTCTTCGTTTAAGCCTGTCTCGTAGATGGCCTCGTGCCAGAGGTGATAGGTATCCCACGGCTCTCCGCAGGTGGTGCAATGAACGTCCATGGAGGTCTCCTTTCTAACCTGCCGGACAGCGTCCGTTGGCTTCGCTCTCACGAATCCGCTGGAGCGCCGCGTCGATTTCCCGGCTCGTGAGAAGCCAACGATGTTTCGGAAGCTCCGCAATCACCGCCCACTTGAAGCGTTGGTAGAGGTTCAGGGCTTCCTCGTCGCCGCCCAAGTGATGGGCGAGGATGGCCAACGCGAGCTGTGCCGCTCCGCTGCCGTGATAGCCCCAGTCAAACCCGGTCGGGCTGTGGTTTCGCAAGTCGAGCCGAAGTTCGAGAATTTCGCCGTCGACTACGACCATTGCTCCGGCCTTCGTGCGATTGCCGGCGTAGAGGCTCAAACGGCACCTCCGACGATCTCCTGGAGTTCTTCCGCCGACAGGTCCTCCGGCTGCATGCCGGAGGTGGGAAAGACATGTGCTTTGACGAAGCAGAACCGGGAAAGCCGCGCCGAGATATCCTCGCGCCCGGCCTGGCCGGCTTCGTCTTCATCAAGCATGAGAATGACCCGGCTGTTTGCATGGGTGTGCTCACGGATCAATTCTTCCTGTGCCGGCGACATGGAGCTTCCCATGAGGGCGACAGTTTTTCTATGGCCCACCTGGTGGAGCTTCATGCAATCGAAAAAGCCTTCAACGACGACCAACGGCTCATCAGGGGATTCCTTGCCGGCCCGGTCGATGTTGAATAGCTCCAGCGATTTTTTGAATCCCGGCGGGAGCTTGTATTTGGGATTCTCGTCGCTCGGCTCGCCGTTGGTGAGGCGTCCGGCATACGCAACCACTTCACCGTTCACGTTGTGAATCGGAATGGCGATGCGTCCGGCCATCATGCCTTTGGCGCAATATCCCGCGCCGAAGTCTACGAGCGTTTCGACCGAAACACCGCGATCCGCCAAATACGGATGGCTGCGTTCCAATTTTTCCAGTCGGAATTTGAGCGGCTTGTTCGGGCCGGTGGTATCCTCCTGGCGCTGTTCCGCCTTTTTCTGCTTCGGCTCTGTTTTTGGCTTGGTATCGGCTCGTTCGCTTTCAGTGTCGTCACCGCTGCCGGACTTTCCTGACATGACGTCTGGATCAAGGTGGAACCATTCGATGGCTTTGAGCGCAGCACCGTGAACGCTCCCATTCTCCATTTGGGCAATGAAGTCGAGAACGTTTCCGCCGTGTTTGCATTCCGAGAAGCAATTCCAGATGTTTTTACTGATGCTCACCCGAAACTGCGTCGGATTGTCTCCTTTGTGGATGGGGCACGGGCCGGAAAGGCTGTCGCCCTTCTTTTTGAATTTCTGGAGAAGGCCGTAGTGCTCAAGAACCCGCTCCATGGTGATGGCCGCCTTGATGGCCTTGAAGTTAACGAACAATGATTTGGACATACTGCTCCTGTGGTTGGATTGTTAACGTGCGAATGACGGTTCGAAGAAATGAACCGTCTCCGGGATCCATCCTACGGAGAAAAGGGAAAGGCGGTAGACTGGAGAATTTGCGTATTTGGGCAAATGCGCTCAGTTGGTTCTGCTCTTGCGGACCTAAATTAGCTGGTTCAAGCTCACATGCGCTATGTTGCCCGTTTTGTATTATCCGAGGTTCGAACCAGACCAGCACTGGCTGCGCTCGATATTGTTGCTGGTTGACGGGATTCAAAGAATCATCCCCCCTGAAGCCTGCCACAGCGATTCACGGCGCACTCGTGAATTGATTGAAGTGATGCCGGAGGCTATCAAAACAATTGTTCCGACTGATGCCGACAAAGACTTTGATGATCTGAACTTTGATCGCCTGAAAAAAGCATTTGCCAAGATTCGGGATAAGGCCGAGCGCAAGCCGGATAAAGTTATACATTTTCATTTCAACGACCGTGGAAACGCCACAATGACGGGAGATGCATGGCTCAGTAGTGCGAAATTGCAGGAGCGGGTCCGTCGATTGTTGATGGAATATGATCTGGCCAGCGAAGTTCGAAACCCGTATACGGGCCGCTCAGCATTTGTTGGCGATACGTTTCCCGCAAATGAGGAAGCCAGTAATCTTATCGTATCCTACGTTGCTGACCGAATCGCAAAACGCACAGGCATGGACACGATTACCGATCTTGAAATTCCGCATGCCGTACAATCTTTCGACGCGCTAAATCTGTCGCCTCTGACGGTAAACCGCGAAAGTGAAGGACTGCTAGTAGCAGCAATCGCCACTACCGCGATTCCGGTGGGAGTCTCGTCATTGACCGTCCACGAATTTCAAGAGCTGCGACAGTCGTATTCTGACGTTCGGATACCGTTCAACGAATTAATATCAAGCCTGGCTACATATGCGAAGCTTGATCGGCAGCAGAGCGCGGCGGCTGCGGAGAAGCGGATCCAATTGGCTAGTGCTGAATATCAGCGCCAAATGAAAGCGTACCGAGAGAGCCGTTTCGCGAGAAAGTTCGACCAATGGATTCCGATTGCAATTAAATCAATTTTGGCTGTGCTCGCAGTAGCGGCGGCTAATAAGGAGATGCGCCTTGCACTTGCTGCTGCCGGTATTGCTATTGATGTCATGAAAGAGGGCATCGCAGCACAACACAGCCCGCCGGAAAACGAAAAGGTGTTTCGGATGCTCTGCAAAATGGAACGGGATATAGACAAGATGACTGTAGCAGACCTGATCTGAATGCCCTCAAGTCCATCGTCGCCCATCATTTTAACTCCCGAATTTCTCGGCAAATCCATCAGTAATGAATTGCTTGGCCACTGGCATCGTTCCCGCGCACTTTTGGTTCTGGCGGGGCAAAGAAAAGATTGGGATCGCGCCGAAGGAATTGCCGGACCTTTCGGCATGCTGCTTCTGCTCGGGTTCATCTCGCACAGTCTCCGGGTGTTAGTTGATTTACATGCGCCGCGATCGTCGTTGACTGAACATTCCTCAACCAGGCCCCAGACTGGCAGATTTATTTTTAGCCAATTTTTTTGCGGCAACATTCACTTTTACAGTCGGCAACTTTGCATATCACGCTCTGTGTCTTGCCATGTAACGTAGTTTCATTCGCATGCCCCTTGGGACAAACAACAGTGACTTTGCCGTCCTTGAATACCTGCACGCCGCATTTTTCGCATTTATGCTGGGCCGTGCCGCCGGTCACGATGTCGTCATGGCCGTTGGGGCATCTCACCACCCAGGTGCCCCACAAGTAATCTGGAGGATTCGTTGCCAGCGCTGACGGCACAACCGCGCCGATCATCATTAAACCGAGTGCCTTCCTTCGAGTCATTGTATTCATCTGCTTTTATTTGGTTACCTATATGCTCGTGACGTGGTATAGCCAATCCGCGAGCATTTTACAGCCGTGATCGCAAATTCGCACTACGCTGACTTAATCCTCAAGCTTGGGCGGAATATATTTGAAATGTAAAAAAATGGGGATCACTGCAAAGAAAAGAGTGGCCGCAAACAAGAATTTGAAGGTGGCATCCTCTTTCGGCCAGCAGGTCTGTTCACCGATTAGTTCTCTTTGCGCCTCAAGCGATTCACGATCTGGGTCCTTCCTGCTTTTCTCCAACTGTGCGTTTAGTGCGGCTAGCTCCTGTTGCCTCAAATGATTGAGTCGACGATTGAATAGAAATACAGGCCCAAGGCCGAGGACGACGGCTGGCGCCGCGGCCAAGAGTGCTACCAGCGCGGAGGAAGTATAGGCCTGGACAGCCGCAGTAAAATCCCCCGGCGCAATGCGCGGAAGGCCGCTTATGATGACCAAAGGAAACACGAATGCGCTGATCGCAATCAACATCACGAGCCAGTTGTAGGGCTCGTTCAAATCTGAAAGTCCGAAATGCTTTCGAGGATCCTTAAGCAGGATGCTCAACTTGCCTTTGGGCATTATTTTCTGTCTGCCCCTGCATTTTGCAGATGGCAACAGGCGTCCCGTAACTAAAATCCAAAAGATGGCCTTCAGAAAAACCCAAGCCGCAAAGCCTTGAAATGTGCCCTCGACCGACAGCAGGCTTATTACGAATAAAATATGAACCGCTCTTTCCAGCCGCGTCGCGGGATAGGCGGAGATTTTTACGCGCATGTCGAAAAGATGACGAGAGTACGCGTTCGTCAGATTGAGAGTAATGTTTCCTCTCCGCGCTAATTCCGGCCAAAGCTCCGGAATCGCATCTGCCGGGTCGATAAAGCTGAGGGATTGATTGGAGTGCCACATTCCGATTGTATTCACAGACGCCGATTCCATGGCGTGCATAATTTCTCTTTCGGCATCGCCTGTTTCATGTCGGGCCAACAATAGTTGCCAGCCATTTCGTCTGTAGAAATTCGTCTGCCATTCCGCTAACCACGGCGCCTGAACGTAACCTGTTTCCTCGACATTGTGATAGCCGTAGAATTCGATAACAGATTCTCCCAAAACGAACAACAGAGGCAGGAACCACCACAGGAATCTAAATCTGCGACGGTTTATGTATGAAATGGCCCCATACGTTCGGCGACGGAGTCGGCCTTCCGAGCAAAGTGTCTCAAACGCTCCGCTCGCACTCTCGATGAATTTCGATGCCGCAATCACGGTAAAAGGAGCGACAATTAAATACAAAAATCCGTGATTCGCCTGAGCAAGGTATCCTCCGATGAGGTTGATGGGATCAAGTGGTTGCGGCCCGCTCGCAAGTTGTAATGTCAGGAGAATCTGACGATTTAGTGCATTAGCCTTGGCTAAATGTCCGAGGATTACCACCACAATGGCACCGACCAAAAACATTAATGCCAGATTGATCCCCCACCGTTTGGAGGTGAAAAACTTCTCCAACGGCGTGCCATGAAACTCACTCAGAAGGCAATTTGGACGACAATTCATCTCATGCGTCACCGAGGTTGATATATTGCCGAAGTTTATCTGGGATGTTGAATAGGCTCGCACGCCACTTTGGTGGAATCCTCGTGAGGGAATTCAGAACGTGAATTCCGAAGCGGAGCCCGGCGAACACGATGATCTTGCGATACCCCCACGTAAATATCACAACCAGTATTCGGAGAACAATCATCATCAGCCATTCGAAGAATGTCAGGGGTTTTATTTTTAGGATCTTTATCACGTCTCGATCCAGTAACTGGCGCATGATAACTGGTGGGAATCTTTGGACCGTCGCATGAGAAAACCAACCCATGATTTCGCGGGAAATGATTTTGTCCATGGCCTTCACAAGAGCGTCGGCCAGGGCTGTGCCGTCGGCGCTTTGTCCAAATTGTCTTCGCCGAATGGTCGAAAAGAGGCATTCCGCTTCTTTTAGATTCATGGCAAGCAAATCCTCTCTTACTCCCATCGCGTAACCGACGACGTTCCAACAGTGCAAATATGCTGCGGCTTCTTCCGGAGCCACTTCTATCTTCATTTTAGAAAATGATCGAAGAACGACATGTGAAAACGTGAGAAGCGTGTACGCCATGTGCTCTTGGTTAATGGGGTATCCGTGTTGGGTAACATCCCAAGGTGGCATTTTTCGGGCGATATCGGGAAATGATCCCGGCACAGTCGTTACCTCGTTTTGGCCCGGTGCATTAAGGATGAGATGGCGGATAGCGGCGTGCATTAAGCGGACTTTCTGGGCGGCCTGCAACCCGGTTCCATTCTCTCTCAGACCTCCATTGCGCATGACATCGACAATCAACTGCGTGGTTTCAAATACTCGCCGGTAAGCGTGAACTTCTAAAGACCCAGTTGTGGCGAGCACTGCCGCCTCGTTGGGTAGCACGTAGCACTCGGGCAAGCTGGCACACAAAAGCGACACCAAACAAAAAATTCCGCGATCAACGAAAAATCGTTCGCCTTGCGCGATCAATTTGGGATCTGCCCAACTCGGCAATTGAGAGGATTGTTGGAGATAAGAATAAATCTGAGGGGGCAACCCCTCGGGTGAAATGAAATTTTGCTGGCGGATGCGTTCCCACAGTGAATTAACTGCTTCGATTCCATGCTCTTGGAATATAG
>DATNEA010000004.1:0-54588 GCA_035606845.1 Candidatus Angelobacter sp.
CGATCCGGCGATTCGCGCGAAGGATTTAAGCGAACAGCAGTTGTCGCAAATCGTGCATGCGATTCAGGACGGGAAGTATGTCATTGAAGGCGATCTTCGCCGCGAAATCGGCATGAACCTCAAGCGTTTGCAGGGCATCAAGTGCTATCGCGGCATCCGCCACATGCGCGGCCTGCCCGTGCGCGGTCAGCGCACCCAGACCAACGCCCGCACCCGCAAGGGTCCGCGCAAGACCGTCGGCGTGCAGCGCAACCCGAACGCCAAGACCGGCATCCATTGAGGATTAAGGCTATCAACTATCAACTTTCAACCAACGACTGATAATGGCTGACGAAAAGAAAAAACCCGCCCCGAAGAAAGAGGGCAAACCCGAAGCGGCTGCTGAAAAGCCCGCCAAGGCCGCTGACGAAACCAAGGCGAAGAAAGCTCCGGCTGCCGCTGGCGCTGCTCCGGCAGGCGCTCCTGCCGCGACCGCCGAAGCTCCCAAGGCCGAAGGCGCGGGTCCGGTCGCCGGCACGGCCCCGACCGCGGCGGAATTGCTCGCCGACGATTTGGCGACCAAGAAAATCGTCAAGGCCAAGGGCGCGAAAAACATTTCCGTCGGCATTGCGAACATTTTGGCGACGTTCAACAACACGCAGGTGACGATCACCGACATGCAGGGCAACCTGCTCGGCTGGTCCAGCGCCGGTCGCGTTGGTTTCAAGGGCTCGCGCAAGAGCACGGCCTACGCCGCGCAGCAGGTCGCCCAGGACGCCGCGCGCCAGGCGATGTCGCACGGCATGAAGGAAGTGGAAATCCGCGTGAAAGGCCCCGGCTCCGGTCGTGAGTCCGCCATCCGCGCGTTGCAGGCAATCGGCCTGGAAATCACCACCATCAAAGACGTGACCCCGGTGCCGCACAACGGCTGCCGCCCGCGCAAGAAGCGCCGCGTCTAGTGAATCTGAAATCACAAATTTCAAATTTGAAATAATAATATGGCTCGTTATACAGGTCCTCGCGTTCGCATCAGCCGCCGATTCGGCACGCCGATTTTCGGCCCCACGAAATATTTGGAACGCCGCAATTATGGTCCGGGCGTTCACGGCCCGAAATCCCGCCGCAAGCACACCGATTACGGCCTCGGCCTCATCGAGAAGCAGAAGCTCCGTTATTATTACGGCCTGCTCGAGCGCCAGTTCCGCGGTGTCTATGAAAAGGCGCTCAAGCGCCGCGGCGTTACCGGCGAACAGATGCTGCAGATTCTCGAGACTCGTCTCGACAACGTGGTGTTCCACCTCGGCTTCGCCAACACCCGGGCCGCCGCGCGCCAGATGGTGTCCCACGGGCACATCCAGGTGAATGGCCGCAAGGTGAACGTGCCGTCCTTCAGCCTGAAGGTGAATGACGCCATCACGGTGAAGAACACGAATGTTTCGCGCCAGTTGGCCACCAAGAACCTTGAAATCGCCACCAGCCGCGCCGTGCCGGATTGGATGTCGCTGAACAAGGAGGAATTCAAGGGCGTCGTGATGCGCATTCCGACGCGCGATGAGATCAACCCGATTGCCAACGAACAGGCGGTCGTCGAATTTTATTCCCGCTAAACAGTAACCGCTCTGAAATGTAGCGGCGCTCTGTGAGCGCCGGACGAATTGACGGCAGAGCCAAATTGGCAACGGTCACAGACCGCCGCTACAACGAAGAGCAAAAAACAATTATACGGGTTGCCCCGGCCGCGGGAATAAACAGCCGGAGCAATCAGATTAAAATTGTTGAAAGGAACATATGCCAGTGCGTCTAGGACGTTTTGAAATGCCCAAACGGTTGACCAAGGATGAGTCGACCGCCACGGATACTTACGCGAAGTTCATCGCGGAACCCTTTGAAACCGGCTACGGCCACACCATCGGCAACTCCATTCGCCGCGTGCTCCTCAGCTCGCTCGAAGGCGCCGCCATCACCTCGATCAAGATCGATGGCGCCATGCACGAATTCGCCACTGTCGACGGCGTGGTGGAGGACGTGACCGAAATCGTTTTGAATCTCAAGCGAGTGCTGTTCAAGGCGCACACGCGCGACCCGCAGACGCTGCTGCTTTCCGCCAACAAGGAAGGCGAAGTCACCGCGGCGGACATCCAGCTCAACCAGAACGTTGAACTGGTGAACCCGACCCAGCACATCTGCACGCTCGACAAGAAAAAGAAATTCGAGATGGAGCTCGAAGTGAAAGTCGGCCGCGGATTTTTGCCCGGCGACGAAAACAAGAAGCCCAACCAGGCCATTGGCGTGATTGCGATCGACTCGCTGTTCTCGCCGGTGTCACGCGTCCGTTACCTGGTGGAAAACGCCCGTGTCGGCCAGCGCACCGATTATGACCGCCTGGTGCTCGAAGTCTGGACGGACGGGCGCATCTCCCCGGATGACGCGCTCACGCAGGCCTCGGCCATCCTCGCGCATCACCTCGACGTGTTCGTCGGTTACGACAAGAGCGCGGTGGAATTCGAGGAAGTCGTCGACAAGCAGGACGAGGAGAAATCCAAGCTCAAGAAGCTGCTCAACATGAGCGTGAATGAAATCGAGCTGAGCGTTCGCGCGGCGAACTGCCTGAACAACGCGAATATCACGACCGTCGGCCAGTTGGCGATGAAGAGCGAGAGCGAAATGCTCAAGTATCGCAATTTCGGCAAGAAGTCGTTGAACGAAATCAAGGACAAGCTGCAGGCGCTCGGGCTGGCGCTCGGAATGAGCTTCGAGCCGGATTTGCTGGACGCTCCGAAGGAAGAAAACACGGGTTTGATCACCCGGTAACAATTCGTCTTCGATCCTCCTCGTCCTCTTCCGCGTAAATCGGAAGGAGTTCGAGGACGAGGAGGAGAACGAGGACGTTGATGAAAGAATTTTATGCGACATCTAAGACGCACCGCCAAGTTGGGCCGCACCGGTGAACACCGGAATGCGATGCTTGCCAACCTGGTTTGCAGCCTCATCAAACACAAACGCGTGACCACCACGCTCGCGAAGGCGAAAGCCGCGCGTTCCGTGGCCGAAAAGCTCGTCACGCTCGGCAAAAAGGACACGATTCACGCCCGCCGCCTGGTGGCAGCCCGCCTGCACCAGGAGGACGCGACCAAAATCCTGTTCAGCGAAATCGCTCCCGCGCAGAAGGACCGCAACGGCGGCTACACGCGCATCGTGAAAATGCACCAGCGCCAGGGCGACGCCGCGCAGCTCGCGATCCTCGAATGGGTGGACCTCACCGCCGCAGCCGCGCCGGCCGAAGAAAAGTCCGCCGCGGAAACCAAGCCGGAAGAGCCCAAGGAAGAAAACGCGGAGAAAAAGGAGAAGAAGGACCGCAAGAAGAAGGCGGAAGCCGCTGAAGAAGCCAAGGCGTAATTCGCGTATCGAATCAATTGCAAAGCCCGTTCGCAAGAACGGGCTTTTTTGTTTGTAGTGGCACGGGCGTCTCGCCCGTGCCACTATTCTTTTCGCCTCCACCATTCGGTGCCAGCGTTCACGTAGCGCAGGCTGGCAGCCTCCTGTATTGCCGGCTGGCAGTCGGCGGGCGCAATCCAGCCAGAATGCGCCTTATAAAGGCGCAACCTGCCACCCGCACCGGAGCAAGCCTTTGCAAAGGTCCAAGACTGCCCGAATTGAATAACATTGCTGCGGCTGGTCCGCGACACAGCCGCGCTCCAAGTGGCGGGGTTTGCAAGTTGCACCCCTTGCAGAATCGGTCCACAAACGATCTGGACAACGGCCCATTGCGCGCCCAGTCTGGCGCATCAATCATGAAAGAACCGCTCACTCGCTGCTCCTGGGCCAACGGCGATCTTTACGTCGAATATCACGACAAGGAATGGGGCGTGCCGGTGCACGATGATCGCCATTTGTTCGAGATGCTGATTTTGGAAGGCGCGCAGGCGGGCCTGAGCTGGATTACGATTCTCAAGAAGCGCGAGAATTATCGCCGCGCGTTTGACAATTTCGATGCGCGAAAAATTGCCCGTTATGACGCGCGGAAAATTGGGAAGTTGCTCGCTGATCCGGGAATCGTGCGCAACAAGCTCAAGGTGAATGCCGCGATTCAAAACGCGAAGGCGTTTCTGGCGGTGCAAAAGGAGTTTGGCAGTTTCGACAAATACATCTGGCAATTCGTTGCCGGAAAAACCATTCGGAATTCGTGGAAGAAAGGGCAGGTGCCCGCGCGCACGGCGGAATCCGACGCCATGAGCAAGGATTTGCTGAGGCGCGGCTTCAAATTCGTCGGCTCAACGATCTGCTACGCGTTCATGCAAGCCGTCGGCCTGGTGAACGACCATAGTGCGGATTGTTTTCGCCACGGCAAATAGTGGCACGGGCGTCCCGCCTGTGAGTCGGAGCGCCGATCTCCTGATCGGCGCGAACTGTCAATTCTGCAAACAGGTTCCGGAGGTATTTAGATTGCCTTGAGAATCACCGTGCTCTGAGCATGACTGTCAGCTTGCGAGCGCTGGAATCATCGCCGGCGGGTTTTACTTCAACCGTGAAATGTCCCGTGGCGGAATCGAATTGAGTTTCGACCGTGCCGGTTCCAGTGGCAGGAATAAATTCCGCCCTGTCCGGCACGTCCCGTGTGAAACTGACTTTCGGCGCTTGCTTGGCGTATCCATGCAGCACGATCGAACTTTCGCCCGGCGCCAGTTCCACTCCCGCGGACAGGAGGCCCAGTTCTTCCCGCAACGACGTGATGCGCTGCTTTCCAGTGCCGACAAATTTATCCCGGTCGCCAAGGAACGCGATGCCATTTTGGCCGACCGGCGCAAACACGTAAAACGCTGCCGCGTGAGGGCCGACCGTGGCAGAAAAACCGCCGTTCGCATCCACCAGTTTTCCGGTTCCATTGAAAAAGTCATAAGCGTACACCCCACCGTGCATTGGGCCCTTCAGCCCGAGTTCGGACATATTGAGTTTCACATTGCCGGATGCTGCGTCGCCGCGATTGTACGCGAAGACATAAACCGTCCTGATTCCATCGTGGTCGGTATAAGTGCTGGCGAGCAGCGGCGCAGGTTCTTTTTTGGCGTCCGCAATATAAGATTGATCGAGCGGCACAATCGGCGCGTCGGGTTTCACGATGAGCCCGTCAGCCCGTACGGCATTGAAGATATTCGACTTCACTTCCGAACCGATGAGGTCGCCGGTGCCGACGGGACCGGCAGAAAGATTGGAGAGCAATACGTTCGTGCGCTCAGCGCTCATGTAGACATCCGCCCAGGGCCAGATGCCGAGCGAATCCGCCAGGCGCGAGGCGTAGAGAAACACGTTCCAGCGATCGGGATTGAAACGATCATCGCTGGTGCGAATGGTGGTGAGATTCGGATAACGGCTGCCCTGCAGGTAATAGCAAGGGTAGAGCATGCAATATTGCATCGTGATTCCTTCACGGGCGCACGCGCGAGACATGTCGCCGAGAAAGGCCTCGCCGGTGCCGAGTTTGCTCGCGAACTCCGGCGAATACGTGTAAATGCGGTCGAGCCAATCCTGCTCGTAGGTGACGATGCCGGACTCCTTCATATAATGCGCGATGTCATTCCACCATTTCGGATCCACCGCCGCGACGCCGGAGATCTTGTATTTTTGATGATAGGGACTCGCGGGATCAATCCAGCGATTGTGCGTGACGAGCGGCAGGCCGATGGATTTCTGAAATGCGGCGAGGCCATTCGGGAAAAGGTCCTTATGCGCCTTGTATTCCAGCAAACCGCCGTAACGGTTCCACTCGCCCTCGGGAAGCTTGTTGGATTTTTTGGCCGGGCCGATTTTTCCGTCAGCGTCGGTCGTGCTCTTGTAGTACCACCAGGAATCGAGCTGCAAATAGTGAATCGGAATTTGCTCCTGGCGATAGCGCTCCACCAAGGCCTTCAATGTGCCGGCGTAACCCTTGTCTGGATCATAGTTGTAATAATAAGCCGCGCCATTGTCGGTCCAATAACCTAGATATTTCAGCACGATATCAGCGTCGGACGCCGGACGCTTCACGCCGCCCAGCGCCACTATCGCGCGGCCCCAGGAGTCCCAGGTTTTATTGATGCCGTTGCCGAAAGCGACCAGCGTGTCCTGCGTGAAACCGGCGGGCAAATTTCGCAGCGCGGAATTAAAACCGCTCGCGACCTTCTCATGGCCATCACCAATCATGCTCGCCACCATGAAATGCGACGCCGGCGAAATGACGACCGCATCGGCCTGGTCATTGAAGAGCAGCCATGGCGTGGACGTTTCGTAGGCTTTGAAAGCGGGCGTGGCGAAGGTGTGTTGCGCATAGCTGAAAACGTGCAGGTCCCGGGGCAAGGCCGTGAACGCGGGAAATGGAGCCGGGGGCATCTCCGCCGCTTTGACGGCCGTTTGCGAGAACAGCGCGACGGATTGTCCATTGTAGAGGCGGATTCGGCCGGTGAAGGGCGACTTGCCCTGTTGCCATTTAAAAGCGATCTGCTGATACGCGCCGATGGAATCATGTCCGTGACTCGTTTTGATATTTTTGACCGGCGCATCGACGCTTCCGGCAAAAGTCCAGGCCGGGTGGGTGGACGTGAGTTCGTAATGGCCGTTTTCCGGATCCACGGTCACGGACAATCCGCCAGGCGAATGGAGCGTAGCAGCCGGCGCGCCCACGAGCATCATGATGGCAACCACCGCGACTAGCGGCGGTTGAATGCGTTTTAAAAACGAAAGATTTAACATGGATGAATTATTCTTTGTCGTAAACTGATCGACCCTTACTTAAGCCGCGAAATCTCGCATCGTATCTATTCCGTCGCAAGCCGCGAGCGGTAATAATTTGTGTGCTTCCCGTCGGCGGGATTATGGCTAAACTTGCCCGCAACCGAAACGTTTTTCATCATCAGCCCACCAATCTCATGAAAACCAATCGCCGCCAATTTCTCAGCACCGCCGCCGCTGCCGGCGTGGCGTCCTTGCTGCCCACGGGTTCGGTGTTAGCCGCCGAACGCGAAGTCACCGACACCGTTTTGCAGCAAGCCGCCGCGCAGCCGGTCCTCCGCATCAGCCAGCTCAAAGACCCGGTCATCATCGAATCCATCCAACTGCTTCGCAAAGGGCGCAGTTATTTCGTGCGCGTGCGATCAAAGGACGGCGCGGAAGGCATTTCCGTGGACGACGGCCGCATGGACGTGCTGCATCCGATCGTGAACCGGCTGGTCATTCCTTATTTTATCGGGAAAGACGCGCGCGATTTGGAAGAGCATCTCTTCCAGGTCTACCGTTACCGAAGCAATTACAAATTGCTCGGCCTGGCGCTATGGGCGCCGGTGGCGCTCGTCGAGTTCGCGATTCTCGACATGTTTGGGCGCATGACGAAAAAGCCCATGGGTGAATTGCTGGGCGACATCGTGCGAACGACCATGCCATTTTACGTCGCGAGCGGGCGGCGCGACACGACGCCGGAACAGGAAATTGAATATCTGAAAACGCTGGTCGAGCCGACCGGCGCCAAAGCGCTGAAATTCCGCGTGGGCGGCCGCATGAGCCGCAACGAAGACGCGATGCCGGGCCGCACGGATAAATTGATTCCGCTCGTGCGAAAAGTTTTCGGCGACAAAATGGTCATCCACGCCGATGCGAACAGCTCCTACGATCCGCCGAAAGCGATTGAAGTGGGCCGAATGCTCGAAGACGTGGGCGCGATTCATTACGAGGAGCCGTGTCCGTTTGATAATTTCGACGACACGAAAAAAGTCACCGACGCCCTGAAGATTCCGATTGCTTTCGGCGAACAGGAATCGAGCCAGTGGCGTTTTCAGTGGTGCATCCGGAATCACGTCGTCGATATCGTGCAGCCAGACCTTTTTTATTACGGCGGCATGATTCGTTCGCGCCGCGTCGCGCGGATGGCGGAGCAGGCAGACATGGCCACGACAGTGCATTTGTCCGGCGGATTTGGATTTGTCTATTCGCTGCACTTCGCCTCCTGCACACCGAAAATCGGCCCGTGGCAGGAATACAAAAAAGGCGTCGAGACGTTCGGCAAATGGTTTGATCCACCGCTGAAAATTGAAGACGGCGCCATCACCGTGCCGCGCGGCCCGGGCGTCGGCATCGCCGACCCGAAGGAATTATTGAAAGATGCGATGCTCGTGGAGGACAATCGCGGGCGGACCTCCGGCTGAGCGGTTGTCCGAATTTACTGCCAAATCGCACGGTCAAAAGTTACTGGCGGCGAAATCCAAGTCATTGATTGCGATTCCGAGGCGCTGGCTCGTCTGCGGGCAGCGACGAGTCGCCGAGTTGCGCGCGGATTTGGTCCCGCAGACTCGCCAGCATATCATAGCGCCGCCGATACATCTGGCGCTTATTCACCTTGATGGTGGATATTTCCCGGGGCACGAAGGCGGCCGGGAGATCGAACATCCCATCGGCAGCGACCTTGCCGCCGCATTCGAGCCAAAACTCGTCGTAGGTGGCGGAAAAGGTTTTGCGTTTTTGAAAGTGCTGATAAATATGCGCGGCATCGCTCACGGCTCGCATCTGTGGGATGTTCCAGTACGCGGCGAGCTCCTGGACGACAAAGAGGAGGAGCGCTTTGGGTCGCAATCCATACAACGCGCGCGTGAGATCCACGACCACTTCACGGCTGGCGGCGCGGCTGCCCTGCAATCCGCCGATAAAGATTTCTTTTTCAGCGGGGTGATATTTCCAGACACTGAATGAGAGGGTGAACAAATCCCGCTGCCCGCCGGCCTTGAGCAGGCCGACGGCGAAATCGCCTTCCTTTTGTTTGCCGCTGCAGGTCAGGCGCAGTTGGAATTCACCGAGATCTTTGAGCGCGAGGGAAGCAAGGCTGAGCCCGGCGGGTTCGTAAAGATGTTCCCTGATTTCCGGCGGGAAATTCGCGAAGACGAAATGGTAATGTTGCTTGAGAGCCTCCAGGCGTTGCTGCGTGTTCAGGGTGCAATTGAGGTAGGGGCGCTGCAGCTTGTGG
The DNA here is from genome assembly GCA_035606845.1 of Candidatus Angelobacter sp. Taxonomy (GTDB): domain Bacteria; phylum Verrucomicrobiota; class Verrucomicrobiia; order Limisphaerales; family DASXHY01; genus DASXHY01. Next base: position 8,960 of record DATNEA010000004.1, read on the forward strand.
TAGAGGTGCGGATGGCGGCGAATGATTGACGCCATGGCCGGTTGATGCAGGAAATCGAACCACTCGCGGGTATAACGGGCGAACGCGAGGCCGCGAGCGACGTACTTGGCGCGTTTGAGCAACCCGCCGGTGGCGGGCGCGCGCCGGTGCACGAGCGGGGCGGTGCTGGCCAGCATTGAGAACAACGTCTTTCTCAACATTGGCCGCCCGATTCCCTGCGCTGCAGCACCTGATTGCACGGCTTACTTGCGTGGTTGTTGCGAAGCCTTTTCCTGTTCCGTCGCGCGGGTCATGTTGTGAGTGACAATTCCGGTCCACGCGAGGAAGACGAGAATAAAAGCGAAATCCGCGACTCCAATCGCAAAGAAAATCATATCCGACGTTGGCATAAACAAAGGTTAGTTCAAGCGCCGGTGGCGGTATGTAGGGTTGGGGAGAATTCTCCTGTACGGCGAGGTCGTACACGGAGAATGCTTTCCAAATGGGGAACGATTTCGGTTATAATGGATCAGAGTTTATGTCTGATTGGATTAAACGATTCAAGGGCCCGCCCCGCGGATGGATTGTACTCCTGAGCCTGCTGATTGTCATCGTCGTTGGGGTCGTGGATTTCAAGGCGGGCTGGGACGTTTCGTTTTCGGTTTTTTATCTGCTCGCGCTGGGATTGGCCGCGTGGTTTGTCGGCGCGCATTTCGCGGTGTTCATCTCCGTGCTGAGCGTGGCGGTTTCGCTGGCGGGCGACCTGGCGAATAGCGAACGGTATTCCAGCCGGGTGGTTCCGTGGTGGAACGCATTCATTGAACTGACGTTCTACCTGGTGGTGGTGTGGCTGTTGATAAAGTTGCGCGTGGTCTACGGAGATCTCGAGGCGCGAGTGCGGCAACGAACGCAGGCGTTGACGCAGCAGATGGCCGAGCGCGAAAGGGTCGAGCGCGAGTTGCTGGAAATCAGCGAGCGCGAGCAGCGGCGCATCGGGCGGGATCTGCATGACAGCCTGGGCCAGCATTTGACCGGCGTGGCGCTGGCGGGACAGGTGCTGGAGGAAAAGCTGGCGGCGCGCGGCCAGCCCGAGGCGGCGGATGCCGCACAAGTCGTGGAACTGGTCCAGGAAGGCATTGCCTTGTCGCGAAAAATGGCGCGCGGCCTGCATCCCATCGAAATCGAAGCCGACGGATTGATGCAGTCGCTGGAGGAATTGGCCGCCATCAGCAGCGATTTATTCCGGGTTTCCTGCCGTTTCGAATGCGATTCGCCGGTGCTGATCCGTGACGCCACGATTTCCGGCAATTTATATCGCATGACTCAGGAAGCCGTCAGCAACGCCGTTAAGCACGGCAAGGCGAAAAATGTCATTGTGCAGCTTGAGGCGCTGGATGACGGCATCGCTTTGCACGTGAAAGACGATGGCATCGGGCTGCCGGAGAAGCGCGCCGAGGGCGAAGGGATGGGATTGCGGATCATGGCGCATCGCGCCAGCATGATCGGAGGGACGTTTGAGGCGAAGCGCGATCCGGCGGGAGGAACCATCATTTCGTGCACGTTGCGTCATCTGAAAAATTCACAGGAGAATTCCCATTGAACAAACCCCGCGCAAAAATCTTCCTTGTTGACGACCACCCGCTGGTGCGGGAATGGCTCACGAACCTGATTCACCAGCAGCCGGATCTTTCCGTTTGCGGCGAGGCCGAAAGCGCGCCGCAGGCGTTGCAAGCGGTGGGTAATTTGAAGCCTGACGTTGCCATCGTGGACATTTCCCTGAAGACCGGCTCGGGCATCGAGTTGATCAAGAACATTCGGACAACGGCGCCGGAGGTCGCGGTCATCGTGCTTTCGATGCATGACGAAAACCTGTATGCCGAACGCGCGTTGCGCGCGGGTGCGCGAGGCTACATCATGAAACGCGAAACGGCCAAAAAAGTCATCGCGGCAATTCGGCAGGTTTTGGAAGGCAAACTATATCTCAGCGACCAGTTGACGGAGTCGTTTGCGGAGAAATTTGTGGGCGGAGATTCTCCTCCGGCCAGCCCTTCCATTGGGCAGTTGAGCGACCGCGAACTGGAGGTGTTTCAATTGCTGGGGCAGGGTTATGAGACGCGGCAGATTGCCGAGTCATTGAGTATCAGCATGAAAACCGTCCAGGCCTTTTGCGCCCGCATCAAGGAAAAGCTGAAACTCGCCAGCGCGACCGAATTGCTGCGCGAAGCCATTCGCTGGCACGAGAACCATCAAATTCAGTAGGAGTGGCACGGCTCTAACGGATGGTGGGTCAGCGCTCACGCTTTATTTTACTTGGAAAATGCGGCTCAACTCGCGGATGGCCACTGTAGCGCAGGCGTTCTCGCCTGCGAGTTCCGGCGCCGTCCCGGTGCCAGGAACGGTTCTCGTATCAATGGGGTCCAAGTCGGGCGGCGAGACGCCGCCGACACTGGCAGCCGGGACGGCTGCGCCACATTTAAATGCGCGCACCCTGCATGGTAGGTAAACACCCATTTCCCAGGATTCCGTTTGGAGGTACAAAGGCGAAGAGGATTTTTTCATCTAAGAATGAACAAATCTTGCGCTGGCACGTCGAACAAGTAACTATCTGTTTACTTTTATGAGGTCGTCCATTTTATTACGCGGCGAAAGCGCCATGTCTTTTGGGTTGAGGGACAGGCTGAGAATGGGCATGGTCAACGTCGCCTCATCGACCCCGTTCTCAGTTAGTTGTAACCAGTGAGTTACTATGGCGGTCTGATGGGCAGGCCGCTAAACAATAGATCATTGTGGATTGAATAAAGAGTTTCCCTATAGCGCGGGGTGAAGCGCTGTTCCCCATGGAAAAGAAAGAGCCAGTTCAAGCCAATGCGGCGCAACCGCCGCCTCCTCCGCCATCATCCAATCCGGCTCCGCCACGGCGCGGGCGCGTATGGCCATGGATCCTGGGGGCCATCCTGGTCATATTGGCATTGCTGATTTTTATTGCCCGCCGCAAACAAGCGCCGGCTGAGAATGCCCGCAGCGGGGGACGCGGAGGTTTCGGGCAACAGGCCGTAAGCATTGATACCGCCACGGCGCAAAAAGGGGACATCGGCGTTTACATCAGCGCCATTGGAACGGTGACGCCGTACTACGTTGTGTCCAACCGGACGCGGGTGGACGGACAGATTCTCAAAATCTATTATAAGGAAGGACAACTGGTGCACGAGGGTGATCCGCTGGCGGACATTGACCCATCGCCATTCGAGGCGGCGGTTATCCAGGCGCAGGGACAACTGGCGCGCGACAATGCGTTGCTGGAAAATGCGCGCCTGGATCTGGACCGTTACAAGGAAGCGTTTTCGAAAAATGCCATTCCCAAGCAGCAACTGGACACCCAGGGCGCCACGGTCCACCAGTATGAAGGCGTGGTGAAACTGGACGAGGGACAATTGACCAACGCGCAGGTGCAGTTGGACTATACGCACATCAAGTCTCCCATCACCGGCCGGGTTGGTTTGCGATTGGTCGATCCCGGCAACATTGTGCACGCGAGTGACAACAATCCGATTGTCGTCGTGACCCAGACCCAACCGATCACCGTGATTTTCAGCGTCGCGGAGGATTATCTTCCACAAATCGTTCAGCAGTTGAGGCAGGGCAAAAAACTGGAAGTGGACGCTTTGGACCGCTCGCAGCAGAAGAAACTCGCTTCCGGCGTCCTGCTGTCGCTGGACAACCAGATTGATCCAAACACGGGCACGCTGAAAATGAAAGCGATCTTCACGAACGAGGATGAAACACTTTTTGCCAATCAATTTGTCAACGCGCGGCTGCTGGTCGACACGCATCGCGGCGTGACCTTGCTGCCTCACGCGGTCATTCAACAGAACTCCCAGCAGGGCAACTACGTCTATCTGGTGCAAAACAACGGCACGAACAATACGGTGGCCATCAAGCCGGTCGACATCATCACAACGGAGGGCGAGACATCGGAAGTGCAGGGGATTGGGCCGGGCGCGGTGGTGGCGGCGAGCAATTTCAACCGGCTGACGGACGGCGGAAAAGTAACGTTGCGCTCGGAAGGCGGAGGCCGGCAGCGGAATGGAGTTTCCGGAACCAATTCACCGGCCGGGCGTGGTTCGCGCACGAATTCCGCGGCGGCGAAAGGCAAACGGAAATCGGGCGGTTCGGAGTAAGTTTTCATGAGCCCCTCGCGGCAATTCATCCTTCGACCGGTGGCCACGTCGCTGCTGATGATTGCCATCTTGCTGTCGGGCATCGTGGCGTACAAGCAGCTACCGGTGTCGGCCTTGCCGCAGGTGGATTATCCCACCATCCAGGTGGTGACCTTTTATCCGGGCGCAAGTCCGGACGTGACCGCTTCGGCCATTACGGCTCCTTTGGAGCGGCAATTTGGGCAATTGCCGGGCCTGAACCAGATGACATCCATCAGTTCGGGCGGGAGCTCGATCATCACGCTGCAATTTTTGCTGTCGCTGAACATTGACGTCGCCGAACAGGAAGTACAGGCGGCCATCAACGCCGCGCAGACGTATTTGCCCGCCGGATTGCCCGCGCCGCCGATCTACAGCAAATCCAATCCCGCGGATGCTCCCATCCTGACGCTGGCGCTCACTTCCGAGAGCTATCCTCTCAACCAGGTCGAGGATTTTGCGGACACGCGGCTGGCGCAGAAAATATCGCAACTGCCCGGCGTCGGGTTGGTGACCATCAGCGGCGGACAAAAGCCGGCGGTGCGCATCCAGGCGAATCCCACGGCGCTGTCTTCCTATGGAATCAATCTGGACGACCTGCGCACGACATTGCAGCAGGCAAGCGTGAACCAGGCGAAGGGAAATTTTGACGGGCCGAAGCAGGCGTATGAAATCAATGCCAACGACCAATTGCTCACGAGCAAGGACTACAGCCAATTAGTAGTCGCCTACCGAAACGGCGCTCCGGTGATGTTGACGGACGTGGCCAAGGTAGTGGACGACGTGGAGAACAATCGGCTGGCTGCCTGGATGAATGACAAGCCGGCGGTGATCGTGAACATTCAGCGCCAGCCGGGCGCGAACATCATCCAGGTGGTGGACAGCATCAAAAAGCTTCTGCCGCAGCTCAAAGCCAACCTGCCGGCCGCGGTGGACGTCACGATTTTAAGCGACCGCACCACCACCATCCGCGCCTCGGTGCATGACGTGCAGTTTTCATTGTTGTTGACGGTGGCGCTGGTGGTGCTGGCAATTTTCCTGTTCCTGCGCAATTTGCCGGCGACGTTCATTCCGAGCATTGCGGTGCCGCTTTCCATCGTGGGCACCTTGGGCGTAATGTATCTGCTGGGATACAGCCTGGACAATCTTTCGCTGATGGCGCTGACGATTTCGACCGGCTTCGTGGTGGATGATGCCATCGTAATGATCGAGAACATCGTGCGGTACATCGAGGAGGGGGAAAGTCCGCTGGAAGCGGCGCTGAAAGGTTCGGGGCAGATTGGATTCACGATTATTTCGTTGACCGTGTCTCTCATTGCGGTGCTGATCCCGCTGCTGTTCATGGGGGACATTGTCGGGCGATTGTTCCGGGAATTTGCGGTGACGTTGAGCGTGACGATTCTGGTTTCCGCCGTGGTTTCGCTGACCTTAACTCCGATGCTTTGTTCGCGTATTTTGAAGCCGAAATCAAACCGAAAGCCGGGGCGGTTTTATCAGGCATCGGAGCGTATTTATGATCGGGCGGTTGATTATTACAGCCATACGCTGCGGTTCGTGCTGCGGCATCAACCGGCGACGATGCTGGTGGCGATCGGCACGCTCGTGCTGACGATCGTGCTCTACGTGATTGTGCCCAAGGGCTTTTTTCCGGTGCAGGACACGGGCGAAATCCAGGGCATTTCGGAGGCGGCGCAGAACATTTCGTTTCCGGCCATGGCTGAAAAGCAGCAGGCATTGGCGCGAGTCATTCTTCAGGATCCCGCGGTGGAGAATATTTCGTCGTTCATTGGCGTCGATGGGATCAATTCCACGCTCAACAGCGGAAGAATTCTCATTACCTTGAAGCCGTTGAATGTGCGGAGGATCAGCGCCTCGGAAGTGATGCGGCGATTGCAACCGGAATTGGCGAAGGTCGAGGGCATTACGCTCTACATGCAACCGATCCAGGATTTGACGGTGGAAGACCGCGTGAGCCGGACGCAGTTTCAATACACGCTGCAGGACGCCAACGCGGATGAGTTGAATCATTGGACCGCCAGGCTGATGGAAAAATTGCAAACCTTGCCCGAGCTGCGCGATGTGGCCACGGACCAACAGACGCAAGGGTCGCAGTCGAGGCTGGTGATTGACCGGATTACCGCCTCGCGCCTGGGCATCACGCCGCAGGATATTGACAACGCGCTCTATGACGCCTTTGGCCAGCGGCAGATTTCCACGTTGTTTACGCAATTGAACCAGTATCACGTGATTCTGGAAACGCTGCCGGAGTTTCAGCGCAACCCGGCCAAGTTGCACGATATTTACGTGAAGTCGGTGAATGGCGGATCGGTCCCGCTCAGCGCCTTCACGCATTTCGAATCGGGAACGGTGCCCATCGTCATCAATCATCAGGGGCAGTTTCCCAGCGTGACGATTTCGTTCAATCTCGCGCCGGGCGTGGCCCTGGGCGAGGCGACCACGGCAATCGAAAAGGCGCAAAAGGAACTCGGCATGCCTTTGAGCGTGCAGGCGTCGTTTCAAGGAACGGCGGAGGCATTCCTGGCCTCGCTCAAAAATGAACCGCTGCTGATTCTGGCCGCGATCATCACGGTGTACATCGTGCTCGGCGTGCTCTATGAAAGCTATATTCACCCGATCACCATTTTGTCCACGTTGCCATCGGCGGGGGTGGGCGCGATCCTGGCGTTGCTGCTCACCGGGACGGAACTGGGCGTGGTGGCGTTGATCGGCATCATCCTCTTGATCGGCATCGTGAAAAAGAACGCGATCATGATGATCGATTTTGCGTTGGAAGCGGAAAGACAGGAGGGGAAGACGGCGGAAGATGCGATTTACCAAGCCTGTTTGTTGCGTTTCCGGCCCATCATGATGACGACCTTCGCGGCGTTGTTCGGCGGGCTGCCGCTGGCGCTGGGAAGTGGCGTGGGTTCGGAATTGCGCAGGCCGTTGGGCATCGCGATTGTCGGCGGGCTGCTGGTGAGCCAGTTGCTGACGCTCTATACTACTCCGGTCGTATACATTTACTTTGACCGGTGGGGAAAACGGTTTTTCCGCCGGTCGCGTGAACGGGAGGAAAGCGCCGCATTGCCGGCGGAGGCCACGCCATGAACATTTCGGCTCCATTTATCCGGCGGCCCGTGGCCACGACATTGCTGACCGCGGCCATCGCGTTGGCCGGAATCGTGGCGTATTTGCAACTGCCGGTCGCGCCGTTGCCGCAGGTGGATTTTCCGACGATAAATGTTTACGCGAACCTGCCCGGGGCCAGCCCGGAAATCATGGCGGCATCCGTGGCCGCGCCGTTGGAAAAACAATTGGGGCATATCGCCGGCGTGAACGAAATGACGTCCTCGAGCACGCTGGGCGCAACCAGCATCACGCTGCAGTTCGATTTGAACCGAAACATCGACGGCGCCGCGCGGGACGTGCAGGCGGCCATCAACGCGGCGCGCGCCAATCTCCCCGCGAATCTTCCCAGCAACCCGGGCTACCACAAATCGAACCCGGCGGATGCGCCCATCATGATCATTGCCTTGACATCGGACGTGTACGATCGCGGGCAGCTTTATGACCAGGCCTCGACGATCGTGCAGCAGCGGCTGCTCCAAATTGAGGGGGTGGGGCAGGTCTATGTGGGCGGCGGCGCGCTGCCGGCCGTGCGCGTGGACATCAATCCCACGCAATTGAACAGTTACGGCCTCAGCCTGGAAGACGTGCGCACGATGCTGGGCAAACAGAATGCCAATTTGGCGAAGGGCCAGCTCGAAAACAGCAACGTGATCAGGGACATTTGGGCCAATGATCAGTTGCTGAAGGCGGAGGATTACCGCCCGCTCATTGTGGCCTATCGCAATGGAGCGCCGGTGCGATTGAGCGACATTGCGAACGTGCAGGATTCGGTGGAAAACATTCGCTCGGCGGGATTCCTGAACGGGAAACCGAGCATCCCATTGATCATTTTCCGGCAGCCGGGCGCGAACATCATCGACACCGTGGACCACATCAAGGCGGCGCTGCCTTCGCTGCGCGCATCCTTGCCGGCCTCCGTCAACATGGTGACGGTGCTGGACCGGACGACGAACATCCGAGGGGCGGTTTCGGAAGTGGAGCGCACGCTGCTGATTGCCATCGCGCTGGTCATCCTGGTCGTGTTCCTGTTTTTGCGGAATGCGCGCGCGACGTTGATTCCGGCGGTGGTGGTGCCGGTGTCACTCATCGGGACGTTCGGGGTGATGTATCTCTTCGGCTACAGCCTGGACAATCTGTCCCTGATGGCGTTGACGATTTCGACGGGCTTTGTGGTGGATGACGCGGTGGTGGTGATCGAAAACATCTCCCGCCATTTGGAGCAGGGAATGAGCCCGATGCAAGCGGCGCTGAAAGGCGCGCGCGAGGTGGGATTTACGGTGTTGTCCATCAGCATTTCGCTGATCGCGGTATTTATTCCCATTCTGTTGATGCGCGGCATTGTCGGCCGTTTGTTCCGGGAATTTGCCGTGGTGCTCTCGACGGCGATCCTGGTTTCGCTGGTGATTTCACTGACCACCACGGCAATGATGTGCTCGCGATTGTTGCGGCCGCAACACGGCACGAAACACGGGCGCATCTACCGCGCGAGCGAAAATGCTTTCAATGCCATCCTGGGCGCCTACGAACGCAGTTTGCGCGCCGTGCTGCGGCACCCGTTGATCACGCTGATTGTGCTGATTATCACGGTTTGTGTGAACGTGTATTTGTTCATCATCGTGCCGAAGGGCTTTTTTCCACAGCAGGACAACGGCACGCTTTACGGCGGCATCCGGGGGCCGGAGGATGCTTCGTTTCACGAAATGCAGGCGGCGGCGCAGCGTTTCGTGGGCATCATCAAGCAGGACCCGGGGGTGGACAACGTAATCGCGTTCACCGGCGGCAACGGGCCGGCCAACAGCGGATTTGTTTATATCTCGTTGAAGCCGCTGAAAGAACGGAAAGTTTCAGGATTGGAAGTCATCAATCGGCTGCGGCCGAAGTTTGCCGCCGTGCATGAGGCGGAACTGTTTCTTCAACCGGGGCAGGATTTGCGCATTGGCGGCCGGCAGAGCCGGTCACTCTATCAATACACCATTCAGAGCGATAATCTGGACGATCTCAACAAGTGGACGCCGATCCTGACCAGGGAAATGGCCAGACTGCCCGGGTTCACCGATGTGAACAGCGACTTGGAAAACGACGGGCTACAGGCTTCGCTGGTGTACGACCGCCAGACGGCGGCGCGGCTTCATCTTTCGCCGCAGTTAATTGACGCGACGCTGTACGATGCCTTCGGCCAGCGGCAGGTTTCGACGATGTTTACGTCGTTAAATCAATATCACGTCGTGATGGAGGTAGATCCGCAGTTCTGGCAAAGCCCAGCGGGGCTGGACGCGATTTATTTGAAGCCGACCAACGGCACGGCCATGGTGCCGCTGAGCGCGGTGGCGAAATATGTGCCGACGACGGCCCCGGTGATGGTCAACCACCAGGGGCAGTTCCCGGCGGTGACCATCTCGTTCAACCTGGCGGCGGGCATGGCCTTGAGCGACGCGGTGAGAGCGATTCACGACATGGAGCAGCGCGTCGGCATGCCGGGAAGAATCCACGAAAGTTTCGCGGGAACATTGGAGGCGTATAATGAGTCGCTCTCGAACATGATGTGGCTGGTAATTACGGCGCTGGCGGCGGTTTACATCGTGCTGGGAATTCTTTATGAGAGCGTCATTCATCCGATCACGATTCTGTCGACGCTGCCTTCCGCCGGCGTAGGCGCGGTCGTGGCGCTGATGTTGTTTCGAACGGAGTTGAGCGTGATTGCGATCATTGGAGTGCTGTTGCTGATCGGCATCGTGAAGAAGAACGCCATATTGATGATTGATTTTGCGCTGGCGGCGGAGCGCAATGAGGGCAAGAACTCGAGAGACGCCATCTTTGAAGCGTGTTCGCTGCGTTTTCGTCCAATCCTGATGACGACTCTGGCGGCCATGTTTGGCGCGCTGCCGCTGGTGCTGAGCAACGGCATCGGATCGGAGCTGCGGCGGCCGCTCGGCATCAGCATCGTCGGCGGACTATTCATGAGCCAGTTGCTCACGCTCTATACGACGCCGGTGGTTTACCTGTACATGGACCGATTCCGGCTTTGGGCCCAGCGCATGGTGAAAGGGCAGCCAGCGCCGAAGACGGTCGCGGTCACGGCATAGTGAATGGATGCATGAAAAGATTCAGGCCATTTGGAAATGATAATTTTCGACCCGGCGACACGCCTTTCATCGGCGGCAATGTGCCCGTTGGAAACCGGTGTCACGGCGACTTTTCGGAGCCGATGAGGTTGAAAATCACTTTCCGTCCGGAAAGCCATTTTGAGGTTCCAATTCATTCGAAACCAATGGGCGGCTCGGGATTCAATCTGCGCCGCATTTTTTTTGGTATGGCGATTTTGGGAGTGTTTCTCCTGGCAGGCTGCAGCTTCGCGCCGCGTTACCGGAAACCGGCCACGCCCACTCCGGTTGCTTTCAAGGAATTGACGCCGGAAACCGCGAAGGAAGTGGATGGATGGAAAACCGCGGAGCCGAACGACGCTTCGTTGCGCGGCCAGTGGTGGAAGGTCTTCAACGACGCGGAGTTAAATGCGTTGGAAGACCAGGTGAATATTTCAAACCAGACGGTTGCCGCCGCACTGGCAAATTTCCTTTCCGCGCGCGCCATCGTGAAACAAAACCGCTCGCAATTTTTTCCCGCGCTGACCGCCAATCCGTCCGTGACCCGATCGCGGCAGGCGTCGCGCACCAGCACTTCGTCCCGCAGCTCGGGCTCCGGCTCCGGCGGATTTTCGCCCGGGCCGAACACGTTCACGGAATATTCGCTGCCGATCGACGCATCGTGGGAGCCGGACCTTTGGGGAAGGGTCCGCAACCTGACCCGCGCCAGCCGCTATGAGGCTCAGGCGACCATTGGCGATTTGGAAAATACGCGATTGACCGTGCAGGCGGAAGTGGCGTCGGATTATTTTCAAATCCGCTCGCTCGACGGACAAAAAAAGCTGCTCGACGATGCCGTGGTGGCTTACAAGGAATCATTGAGGCTGACCCAAGTGCGGCATCAAACAGGCATCGCTTCCGACCAGGATGTGGCCCAGGCGGAGATTCAGTTGGATAGCGCCGAGGCGCAGGCGACGGACATCAGCATTCAACGGGCGCAACTGGAACACGCGGTGGCGGTGTTGATTGGGAAAGCGCCGGCCGATTTTTCGATTCCCATTGCGCCGTTGTTCACCAAGCCAGTCGCGGTTCCATTTGGCGTTCCGTCGCAGTTGCTGGAGCGCCGGCCTGACATCGCCGCCGCCGAAAGGCGCGTGGCTGAAGCGAACGCGCAAATCGGCGTGGCGCGCTCGGCGTATTTTCCGGCCATCACCTTGAGCGCGTCGGGCGGTTATCAAAGTGAGTCGACGGTGAATTTATTCAGCGGCCCGGCCCTGTTTTGGTCGCTCGGCGCCGCGGCGGCGCAAACGATTTTTGATGCCGGCAATAAATTCGCCGTGACGGCGCAGGCCAAAGCGCAATACCAGGCGCGCGTGGCCGATTATCGGCAAACAGTTTTGAGCGCGTTTCAGGACGTGGAGGACAACCTCGCGGCGCTGCGATTGCTTTCGCAGGAAATCCAGCAGCAGGACGCGACGGTTGCCGCCGCGCAGCGTTACCTGAATCTGGCGAATGACCGCTACAAGCTGGGCATCGACAGTTATCTCAACGTCATCACCGCGCAGACAGTGCTGCTCAACAATCAACGCACCGCCATGAACCTGCGTTTCAGCCAAATGAACGCCACCGTGCAATTAGTCAAAGCCATCGGCGGCGGTTGGTCCGGCGATTTGACCCAGCCGAGTGACCGGAAGAGTTAGAGCAAGCGGTCCACAAATATTGCAGCGGTGATCCCGGCAAGCGGCAAGGCGGGGCGCGTCGCTCCGCGCGCGCCGGAAAGTCGTAAGAAAGTCAATAAACGCAGTGCTTTCCTGGCTGCGGCGCGCACGGAGTGACGCGCCCTACCAGTTGCACACAGCCAATCTTACTTTGCGTCTTCGCTACAATCTGTATGGAAACGTTCTAGGCCGCGCGCTGCTGCAGTTCTGCTCCATTCGTCTGGTGCTGGCGCCGGCCTGCGAGCGCCCGAATGTGCCGTCCTTCTTCCAGGACGGCTCCCAGTGACTGCGGTATCGTCCGGCGGAACAACCGTCGCGCTGCTTCACCCACGCGGCCAGCCGCCAGTGCCGCCCCGGCATCTTCGAAGGCGACTCCGGCGTGCATCAAGACGCTCGCATCGCGGTAGCAGGACATCATGCACGCGTCACAATGGTCGCGGCAGTCGGGGATGCGATCGAAATCAAATACGGAGCCGAGCGGTTTGCCCCAGGCCTCGCAGCGCCAGATGTTGAGATTCCAATCCAGGTAGAAATATTTATAACCGCCCACGCACGCAAACTTCTCCGGTTCGCCGCGGACATGGCGCTGAACATCGTTCAGCATAGCCGTGGGATTGTGGACCGGAAATCGTTTCTTGAGCAATTTGATCTCCTCGAACGCCGGGACCAATTCCGCGGTTTGGAAATCAATCAAGGCAGAATCCGGGCTGAAAACCATCGACGAAGACCCCAAAGGAGCGCGGCGCGGACAGGAAAAACTAACGGAATCAAAACCGAGTTCCCCGAGCAGATCGGGAAGCGCTTCATACTGGACGAGGCGGCTCATGGTCACGGACGCAATCGTGGGAAGGCCATTCCGCCGGACCATGGCGAGCCCTTGCTGAATCCGTTTACCGACCCCATGCAGGCCCCGGTTGCGCTCGTGTTCTGCCATTGAATGTGAATCGATGGAGACCAACAGCGTGCCGAGGCCGGCGCTGATGAGACTGTCAATCTTTTGCGGTAGCAACCAGCCGTTGGTGATCAAGGCGGGTTTGATACCGGCGGCGCAAGTGTCGGCCACCAAATTGTGAATGCCGGGATGAAGCAAAGGCTCCCCGCACTGAAAATTCAAATAGCGAATGCCGCGCCGATGCAATGGGGAGGGCTCGCGCGAATTCCGATTGGTCAAGCCAGCGCTTGTCCTTGATGATCTGCTTGTCATAGGCGAACGAACAAAAGCCGCAGGTCGCATTGCAGACATTCGTCACCGAGACGTCGCAAACCGCGGGTATCAATGTGTGGCGTGCGGCCGGTGTGTCGTTGGCGATTGCTGTTGTTGGCGAACCATTCATTTCAAAATCCCCATCCCGAGCCATGCGAGAAGCTTTCAGAGTCATATCCGCTTTGGATGATTTTCCCGAGTGGTTTTCCAATGCGTTCTTTAGTCCCACCGGGTGAAGCCCGCCATTGTACTTTGGCGGAATAGGTGATTGCCCCAGTCATGAAAAGTGGCCGTCATGGAGCGCCGATCTCCTGATCGGCGCGAACACGATATGCAGTCCAGGCGAATATATTGCACCGTTTTAGCCGCGGAGCGGCGAAAGAAGGATGGAATCCATTTATCTTTCGCTCCATCCGGGGCTCGGGAATTTCCCGCCAGTTTCCACAGCTCACGCCGCGGCTAATTTCTGACGCTGCTCCGCAGCTAGTCCGAGATTCTGGGCGCCGAATTTTACGATCCGAACAAATTGCGCTTCCATTCGAATCGCGGAACATTTAACGTCCGGAGAAATCCTATGAAACCGACCATTGTTGTGCTCTTATTGGCAGCTTCGACTCTGGCAAATCGCTCCTTCGCGGAGCAAACGGCGCCGACCAACGCAAGCGCATCGGAGGCGCACGCCTCCGTCAGCGCGACCAATCACATCAAGCTGACCGTTGTGAAGGTGGACAGCGAGGAAACCGCCGGCGAAAACGGCCGCGGCACCAATGCCGTGGACGGTGATCCCGACACTTTCTGGCATACCCAGTGGCAGGACGACAGCCCGGAACCTCCCCATGAGATCATCATTCAGTTGAGCGAGCCGACAATGATCAAAGGTTTCACGTATTTACCGCGTCAGGACGACAGCGAAAACGGGACGATCAAAGATTACGAATTTTATATCAGTGATGATGGCAAGGACTTTGGCGAGCCGGTGAAAAAAGGCGAATTCGAATCGGGCAAGGGAAAGAAGACGGTGACCTTTGGGCCAAAAAAAGCTTCTTTCATTAAATTGCGCGCACTCTCCGAAATCAATGGTGAAGCCTGGACGTCCGCCGCCGAAATAGGCATTATCCCAGTTGACTGAACGCCAGGTTGGTTCAACGGCGCACCCATTTCCTTCGAAGGTGAATCCCTCGGTGTTGTGCCCGGGTTTGGTCGTTGAAAATTCATTTTATTACACCACTTCTTCATTTTGAGGAATAGCAATCCCATTCTGAGATTGTTTGGTGAGCTTAATCTTATATGGCAAAGACGAAACCAATCGTCTATGTTGATATTAAGAGGCTTGCGCATGCTTCATGAACGATTTATTTCAATCACGAAAATAGTTTCCGAGCATGCAATGTCCGGTCGTTTGCGTGACTGGATCACAGCTTTATGCAAAATCCCCTACATCGAATAAATCAAGCTCCCAAAGTTCCGGGGGCTTTACCCTCATCGAACTCCTGGTGGTCATCGCCATTCTCGCGGCCATGTTGTTGCCCGCCTTGAGCAAGGCCAAGCAGCGATCTTAGGCGTTCCTTGTTTGCGTTGCGACGGAGGGTTTGCTACAACCTGTGGAAGATTCCTGGCACATAACCCAAGTTGAAGATGCGTTGCAATCCTGGCACCCGGCAAAATCTGGCCGGCGCGATTCGCCCTTTGGACGTGGCGGCCATTATCTGCGTCATCTCGGTGCTGGCTTTTCTTGCCGTATTGAGCGCCGGCCGCTTCAAAGAAGGCGCGGCCCGGGCGCGTTGCCGGGCGAATTTATTGCAGATTGGGATGGCGCTGCAACTCTATGCCAAGGATAATCACGATTTCCTGCCTGATTGCTCGCGCGCCCACCCGGAGTTCGCCGGTCCGCAATGGCCGTGGGATACCCATACCAATGTGGTCAACGAATTGGAAAAGCGGGGCGTGACGCGCGCGAACTTTTATTGCCCGGCAAATCCCGGGGTGAACGATGATCGGCACTGGAATTTTTGGAAAACCGATCCCAACCCCGTGCGCGTGATTGGGTATGGAATGATGCTGAAGGGCTATGGGCAGGTGCCGCCCAATCTCCGGCGGACAACTTTGAGCGCCATGAATTCGCAAGCGGAACTGGCGTTTGATGTGACGGCTTCCTCGGATGACGATTACCTCAAAATTCACGACGCCTGGACGGACCGGAGCAGCCACGTGCGAGGCAAACATCCACTGGGAGGGAACATTCTTTTCGATGATCAACACGTCGGATGGCGCGATTTCAGCGAAATGCAAATGCGGTTCACCACGTATTGCCCGAACGGTTTGGTGCAGTGGAGTTTTTGATCGGAGCGTTTGAAAATTTTCTGATTTGTAGGAGACGAGGTAACGAGTCTCAAATTTCAACGTAAGGAGTCAAGTTGGAGACTCCTTGCGTCGTCTCCTACACTTTTGCGGGCTGCTAACGCCTCAACATCTGCAGGCCGAAAATTCCGCCGACGGTTTTAAAAGGATAACCTTGAAAGACAACCACCACGTTCGTCTGGCCGTGCGTGAGTTTGGGCGGGATGGCGTATTCGACATCGAAGAATCGGCCGGGATCGTTGTAATTGAGCGTTTGCGTGGCGATCACCTTCTCGTTGACCAGGATGTCGAAACGGCGGCTCGCGGTGTCGTTTCCCCAATAGGTGCAGTAAAGAAACATCGGGTCGGAAGGGTCCACTTTCATCACGTAGCTGAAAAATCCGCCGTTGCCCGCGTCGCGAACCGGTTTGTCCAGAAAAATCCCGGTGCCGCTAAAGCGGGAATTCAACTGATGCTCGAATTCGGATTCGGCATCGGCGATCTTCACTTCGTCCACACGGCGTTTTTGCAGGACGGCCGTGGTATTGGCGGCTTGTTCCTGGGCGGTGAGTTGCCGGCCATGAAGCGGCGCGTACACCGCGAAACCCACCGCCAAAAAAGCAAGGGTCAAAACCAGAAACGAATAACCCATGATGATTCCCGCCGTGGCCAGGCCTTTTCCCGCGAGCGAGGGATCTTTGCGAATGCGGGCTTTCGCCAGATGACCGCAGATGATTCCCGGAATGCTGCCGATGCCCAATCCAAATGCGGACACGAATGAAACCAATGCCAGGGTGCAAAGTTTTCGCGAACCAGGCGGCACTGGCGCTGCGGGAACATCAGACGCCCCCGGCATGGCGGCCCGTTTGGCGGGCGAGGGAACGGTCAAGGTCTGGTGACAGGCCGGGCAGGTGATTTCCGTGCCTTTGTAGGTGGCGTCGCCGGAGATTCTTTGGCCGCAGTGCGGGCAGCCAAATCGAAATTCGCTCATGGATTTCCCTCCTTCACTTTTTTAACGACGAGCATTTCAACCGCGGTATTCGTTTTGACCAGGTCAAGTCCGAGCTGCTCGACCAGGGTCTTTCGCATTTCTTCGAAGGCCGCGTCGCGTGTTTTGCCGACTCCTCGGTTGGCAGGCAGTTGAATATCGAAAACTCCATTCAACCCCGTTTTATCAATCACCGGGAGTCCCACGATATTTTCCAAATACTCCACAAAAAAACCGCCCAGTAGACCACGCACGGTTTGTTGACCCGGTCCGGACCGCCGTCGCACAGTCGGATCCGTCACCGGCTGCAACCCCGGCGCATTGGCATGGTCGAGGGTCAGAAGCACGGCGTTCGTTTGAAAAACTTCACGGTCGGCGACGAGCCCCCATTGTTTCTTGATCTCGGCTTGCAAGGCTTCCAGGGCGCCGCTGGGAAGATTGGCGATGAAATCGAACTGGCCGGGAGGCAACGGATCGGCCTGGATGATGCGGTGTTGAGCTCTCCAGTTGTAAGCGGACTGAATGACGAATGGCGCGCCCATTCGGATTCCGATCGCGCCGTGGGGACCATACGTTCCCCATCCGCCCGACGGCGGTTTGTATTCGCTGGGAATCAACACCACTTGAGGGGGCGTTTGGCCCAACAATTGGCGCTCATATTGTGGTCTTTGCCAGGGATACGTCTTTTTGCTGAAATCCAGATTCGGGGCCTGAGCCAGGATTAACGGGCTCCTCGACGGCATGACGCCATTCATCATGCGCGGCGCGGGTTTGATTTCGGCTCTTCTCTCCTGCAGCCACGGCACTCCAAAATTCAACTGCACGAGGTCCGCCGCGACGACAAGGGTGATGGCTACAATCCAAAACGACGGGTCTTTAACGAGGGGCTTGTTCATGGTTACCACCAGAATGTGGGTGTTCCCGGGTTGTCGGTGCGCGGAATCATCTCCTCGAACTTTCGCCAGCGCGCGCTGCCATCCAGCATCGCGACGTTGTCGCCGACGGGGATTCCCTTTGCCAGGTGCGCGCTGCGATGCGGCAAGGGCGCAAAGCCGCCGATAATTCCGGTGTACTGATAGGACGCGCGCTCGCTGGGATCATTTTGGCCGGGGGCGGAGATGACTGCTCCGACGAAGAGCGCGCGATTCGAGGGATCCGGCGCGGGCAGGTTCGTGTCGCCAA
This sequence comes from Candidatus Angelobacter sp., assembly GCA_035606845.1. Taxonomy (GTDB): domain Bacteria; phylum Verrucomicrobiota; class Verrucomicrobiia; order Limisphaerales; family DASXHY01; genus DASXHY01. The sequence continues at coordinate 26,773 of DATNEA010000004.1, forward strand.
ACTGAATGGGCTGGGGAGTGATCGAGCGGTTCCAATTCGTTTCGGAAACACTGGCGGTTCCGGGAAATGTCATGGCGTAACCGATCACTCGATAAGGATTGCCCGGCATACCGCCGAAATTCCAAAGCCCTTCCTGGTTCATCTCGGGAAATCCGGGGTCGTACAAAATGTCGCGCGTGACGCCGTGTTGCAGGAGTGAATCGCAAATCGAATAGGGCAGGTCCCAGGCCCACAATCCCGCGTTCATGTCGGGCAATTTGTCTCCATTATCATTTCCATACAGGATCAATGCGAGATTGCACTGGCGCAGATTGTTCAAGCAATGCACGCGGCGCGCCCGTTCTTTGGCGGAAGAGAGGGCGGGCAAAAGCAAGGCGGCGACAATCCCGATGATGGCAATGACGACCAACAGTTCGATCAGGGTGAAGCCGGCGTTCGAAGGCCGCAAGGGGCGATCATGGTGAAGCTTGCGAGAAATCGCAGGCGGGAAAGAGCAATCCTTGTCGATTTGCTGCTTCACGGATGTGCCCGATGATACTTTGCGACAGAGTTTTGAGTCAACACTTCAGGAAAGCTCGACCAGCCTACAGCCACGATGGGTCATCGCATAATCTCACCGATGAGCAAAGGCGCTAAGGGAGCGCGGCGGTTCGGAGCAAGAAATTTCTATCCGCTGGGCCTTCGCGACCGGCGCGGTGGGCAGTGCCAATTCGAAGATGTCTCCGTCCGGAGATCCTGCCTGGTCTCCAAACGGCATGGCGGTTTGGTTGCGCGAAACGTGGTGGAATGGGGGGGCGATCTTTTTGCCATTCAAGTGAACAGTCGAAGGAGCGCTTGGCCAACCCGCTTGGGAATGAAAACGCAAAATCCAGCCGCGTTGCGGCAGTGCTCCCTGGAAGTCTCCCTTGGCCGCGCCGATTTCCACGGTCACGCCGGCTTGCTGTTCGTTCGATGAAACAGTCACAAGAGTTTTGCGGAATTTGCCCGCCCGGTAGGCCGTGGTTTGGCCGTCGTCTTCATAAATGATGGTCGAATTCGTTTCGCCAGTTTGCGGATAAATATCGAGCGTGATTGGGCTCCACGGCTTTTGCCCGGTGAATTCCATCTCCGGCGCCAGCGGCAGAATCGTTCCCGAACGGATGAACAGCGGGATTTGCTCCAGTGGAGTGGCGTTGGTGATCATCTCGGGGCCGGAAACGACATTTCCATCCCAGGCATTGATCCAATGGCCGGGCGGAATCCAGACCTGACGGGCGACATCTTTGCCGGGAGGCTGAAACTGAAGTCGGAGCGACGCTTTGTATTGTTGTTCGAGATATTCCACGCGCAACTGATGTTTCCCGGGCGAGAGTGCGGAGGAGGCTTCGCTTGTCACGGCGTCGTGCGCGCCCCAGGCATCGATGATTTGCTTGTCGTCAACCCAAACCCGGGCGCCGTCATCTTCGAGAGTGGCGAGAATGATGTCGCCCGCTTTCGGCGGCACTTCAATGCTGCCAGTCCAGCGCGCGGAGAAGTGATCGTTCGGAATGCCCGGCCCCGGGCTGCCATAATTCCAATCGAAATCGATTGCTTTGTCCGTGCGGGTCAGGATGGGAGCGCCGGATAAATTTTCGTTGGCAAAATAATCGGCGCGCAAACCGGGCTGGCCGTCCGGGCTTTTGAGCCATTCAGGAGGAACAGTGTTCAGGGGGCTATCGACAACCGGCGCGACTAAAATATTTTCGCCCAGGAGATACTCATCATCGTGAGAAGCTTCGGAAAATTGCGGGTAATCCAGATCGAGGCGGCGCAGCAGTGGTTCGCCGGTTTCATAGTTTTCCCGGGCGGCGGCGTAAAATACCGGCAACAAGCGGTAGCGCATGTTCACGTAATGGCGGGCGGTATTTTCGACTTCCGGCCCGAAAGTCCACGGCATGCGCATCAGGTTATGTGTGCAGTGGGGGCGATAGATGGGCGAGAGCGCGCCGTATTCCGCCCAACGGATGTATTGCTCGGGCGTCGGATCAGCGATGTGCCCGCCCAAATCATCACTTTCGTAAGGAAAGAGCGATTGGACTCCGGAATGCACCGCGTTCTCAACGGCGAATCGCAGAAACTTGTAGTCGGGTGCAATGTCGCCGGTCCATTGGAAGGGGAAACGGTGGGCGGCAACATTGGGCGGGCGCTTGCGGACACCATTATCAATGCCGTCCACATTGGCCATGATGAGCGGGCGCTGCCCGGGCCGGACTTGTTGTGTGATGTCATGATACAGGCGCATTCCCCAGACTTCTTTTTTCAGCCCCGGCAATGGCGGGACAAGGGCAACGCTCCAGTTGCGGTCGTACCACCAGACATCCAGACCTTCGTTTAACAAGCCGGAAAGACCGTCGTAGCGATAATTCATTTCGACGGGCTTGAGGCCATTGCCCTTCGGTTCGGGATGATCGTTGAACAAGACACGAACGTTTTTTGCGTGGGCTTCCGCGAGAAAGCGGCGCATGTCGGGAAACAGATTCGTGTTTGGCCGATAGCCGGTCGAGGCACCTTGCCGCCAGCCGGTATCAACGACCAGAACGTCGAGCGGAATTTTGTGCGCGCGATAATCGTCGATTTGCTGGAGGGCGGTGGTTTCGCTGTAATCGTACCAGCGGCTGTCGAAAGCGCCGAAGGCGAAGAGGGGGGGCATTTCCGTCGGCCCGGTCAATTTCAGGAAATCGGCGCGGAGGCGGTGATAATTTCCGCCCGGGACAAAAACGTAAATATCCGGCGCATTGTTGCTGAGATCCCAGCCGCTGGTTTCCGAAATGTTTGAACCAGCAGGGATTGGTGTCGCGCCCCAAGCGGGTGGAATGATGCGGGGAGAATCCGCGAACGACCATGACAGCGGTTTTTCTTCCGGACTGGGGAGCCATTTGCTGTTTTGCAACTTGCCGTCGAAAGCATAGAGAATTTTTTCATCGGGTGATTCGACGCTCACGCCATCCAGCGATTTGGCTCCGGCGGGAATGTGAACGATGTAGCGCGGCGTGCGGACGAGGATTTCGTTGGCGTTCGAGACAGTGGTGAAGGACACGCCCGGCCATTTCCGCTCCAGCACGTGAAACGTGGGGCGGTTTTCGAAGCCTTCCGGGCCGCGTAGCTCCAGGCGCACCAGGGAATCCGAGAGCAGTTGCGCGCGCACGTCGCCCACAACAACGCTTTCGTTAAGTGCGCCTGCGGCGATAGCGGGAAATATTGGCAGAGCCGCTGCCGCTGCCATCAGGACGGCCAGAATTCGAGGCTGCAATCCGGCTGGTGCGTGATGGCGGAATGGGATGGAGTGAAATTTCGTGCTCATCGAAAGCGTCATCTCGCAAACGACCGGATTTTATCCCATTGAAGGAACGACGCTACCGCATGTCAATGCGGTTGGCAGAAGATTAACCGCGCAGGTATTTGACGACAGCTTCGGTGCGGGAATGAACGTGCAGTTTTTCATAAACGGTCCGCACGTAGCTGCGAACGGTATCGATGCTGATGTTCATCCGATCCGCGATTTCCTTGTAGGCGTAGCCGTTGGCCAGTTGTTCGAGAAATTCCGTTTCACCGGGTGTCAGCGCCGAGATGGGCGAAACCTGCTTGGCTGGCGAGGAAAAAAATTGAACGACGCGGCGCGCGAGTTGCGGCGTCATGGGCGAGCCGCCGGCATGAACGTCACGGATGGCCTCGAGCAGCCGGGCGGAGGCCGTGCGTTTGAGCAGATAACCACTGGCGCCTGCCTTGAGTGAATTGAAGAGCGAATCGCTGTCCTCATACACGGTCAGCATCAAAAACTGCACGGCCGGCAGTTGCGCTTTCAACTGGCGAACGCACTCCACGCCCTTGATGCCGGGGAGGTTGATGTCCATCAGGACAACGTCCGGCGGATGATTCGGGATTTCGCGCAGCGCGGATTCCGCGTCGGCATATTCGCCCGCGAGTCGCAACGCGGAGGCGCGGCGAATCAATGCCGCCAGGCTGCTGCGAATGCCTTCGTCATCGTCCACAATCGCCACTTTGATTTGCATTTTTCGGCAATGGTCTGGCGATGATTTTAGCCGGGCAGCGCGTGGTTTGAAAGAGGAACCCTCAGGCGAACGGTGGTTCCTTTTCCGCGATCACTTTCAATCGAAAGCGTGCCATTCAGCGATTCGGCGCGTTGCCGCATGTTCCTCAACCCATGCCCGCCGTTTTCCTCCGCCGCAGCCGGGGTGAATCCTTCACCGTTGTCGTCAATGCAGATTTCGAGAATGTTTTTTGAAATCTTCGCCAGCAAATGAACCTCCGTCGCGGCGGCGTGCTTGAGCGCGTTGTTTAAGGCTTCTTTGACGATGAGAAAAATGTTGTGCCGGATGTCGGGCTGAACCGGAATCGCCGGCAGGTCGCGCGGAAGATCCAGACGGCAGCGGGTCGCATGGCCATCGAACAGTTCGTTTGCGAAATGAGCGATGTAGTCGACGAGACCCTGAAGCGTGTCGCTGGCCGGCCTGACAGCCCACACGATTTCTTCCAGCGCGCGGACTGTTTGATCGGCGGACTGCGAGATTTTTTGCGCGTGTGCATCCACCTGGGCGGGATTGTCCTTGTCCGCGTGGAGGAGGCCGCCCAGCAGCGAAATGCGCGTCAGCAACGATCCGAGATCGTCATGCAAATCGCGGGCAATGCGCGCGCGTTCCCGTTCGACGGCGTGTTCCTGCTCGGAGTGCTGGAGTTGCAGTAGAAATTTTCTTTTTTCAACGAAGCGGACACCAGCGGCCACGGCGGTCAGAAGCAGCAGGACCACCAGCGCGTCGAACCACCACTCCTGCCAGAAATGCGGCCTGACGAAATCTTCGAACGAGGTGGCAATGGCCATATCGCTGAAAATCCAACCCCGGCCAAGCCCGCCGTGGCGGAGGCGAATTTCGTCGAAGCAGGCGTTGGCCCTGAATTGCGTTGTCAATCGTGGCGACTGGTTTCCATCGGTGGCGCCTTTGGACAGACTGGGGTTCATCCAAACAGTGACGACATCGTCCGTGTGAGGAACATATTGGACCCGGAAAACAATGGTGCATCCCGTGCCGCGACGGGGAAGTTCATAAGGCTCGATATTATTAGTATCGTAGAATTCGGGGTGGGAAGACTTCAGGTCCACGTCTCCGCTCACCGTGTTGTTCGTGCCGATGACGGAGGTGTTAAACGCGCTGTAAGCCCATGCGTTGGTTGAATTGCCGACTCCGAGCCGCGGCGTGTCCCCCTCGTAAAGCTGGAATCCCGCGAAATATTTTTCCGTGCTCACGTCCGAGAGCGGATCCACGTGAAATTTGAAATAAAGAGTGTCGCTGGAAGCATCGCCGCGCTTCAAAGCCGCACCGAGAATGTCCTTGCCCGGACCGGTGTCGTGGATGAGCTGGCCGCCCTTGTCGCTCCACAAAATCGCGGCGGAAGAGGACATCGCTGACAGCAGCGCGATGACGAGCAGGACGAAGGCCGGTTTACGGCTGGACATGGAGGGATGATGCGATTGTTTTTGCGCCGAAACAAGTCGAGGGCGCGGAGGTGCGGCCTTTAGTTTTGAGGCGTGTGGGCGGCGAGCCACAACATGTCGGCATCGGAAAGACTGCACGACACGCGCTGCACTGTCCTATAACTGACGGTCCGATGGCTATTCATCACGGAGTCCACCCATTTGTGAATCTCCGCATGGCCATCGGCAAAGCTGATGCCGCAGGCGCCGCCGTGCAGGTTGCCCGGCAGTTCGGTAAATTGGGTTACCGCGTACGAAGCGGTGTAAAGGAGGGCGTCGTCAACGCTGTCCGGATGTTCGTCGGTGAAAACCCAGGCATCGGACGGGCCTGGGAAACGAAGGTCAGTCATCTTTTTTGCGGTGTACCATTGGGTCCAGCCGAAAGGATTGTCCGGTTCCTGATATTTATCGCCGTCGCCCATTGCACCATCCATGGCGATGCTGCGGACGCGGTGGTCCCAGCCCTGGCTGGCTTGCGCGGGGCTCACGAAGTTGGCGGCCGGGCAGGCGAAGACCTTGACGCTTTGCCCAAGGTAAGATCCCAGCAGCGCGTATTTGTCACTGACGAGATAGGTGATGTTCGTGTTGTATGTGCCAGTGGTCCAATCGATGGTGCCGGCGATCCACGATGGGCTCGTGGACCCGAACGGAAAGAATGTCGTGTTATGAACATGAGGATCGCTGTTGATCGCGAAATGATCGCTGTTCTCGTTGGTATACATGGCCCACGCCAGGGTGAGCTGGCGTTTATCGTTCATGCACGAGGTTGCGAGCGCCCTCATTTTGGCTTTGGCCAGCGCCGGGAGAAGCATCGCCGCCAGAATGGCAATGATCGCGATGACGACCAGCAATTCAATCAACGTAAATCCGTCGCGCTGGCGCTTCATAAACTTTTCACGATCGAACACGCAACATTGAATAGTGTCACCATCCGCCGGGAGCGAAGGGCTGCCGGAGGCGGTTTTAATTCATTAAGGTTTCACGACGCGGAACAGGGCGTTGCCGCTGACCGGGTAGTTGGTTTGACTCACGAAACCATTGGTCGGGTTGTTGAAGCCCCCCACCCAGTTCGTGCCGTCGGTCGCGAGCAGGTCCTGCCAGTTGCCATTGAGGTTCGTGGTTACCTGCAAATGGGCGCCGGGGCGGCCGAGCCAGGTGATGGCCACGGTGCCGGGCGTTGCCGGGGTTACGGCCAATTGAGTGGCGGTTTCATTGCCGCTGTTGAAGAACGGCTCGCGATATTGATTGCCAAATTTGTCGGTCGGCATGATGTAGGGATTCATGGCGGATGAGCGGACGACGCGGTAATGGTTTTGCGCGAATCCCGCCTCGTTGTCGCTGGGGCCGCCATTGATCGCATTTTCATCCATGCCATATTTGTACTCGAACGAAACCGGCGTCCCGGCAGGCATGATAATGGTGTTCGTGTAAATGTTGCCCAGTCCCTCTTCGATCATTTGATATCCGGGAGGGGCGGGGGACGGATTGATGCCTCCGCCCCAGGCGTACCAATTGGCGAACTGTCCATTGATGTACAGATTATCCGCACTCGGGTTGAAGGGATGTCCATCGGTGCCCACGGCGCCGGTCATGTCCACGCTGAAAAGCACCGGTGTGGGATGCGTGAGATAGTCATTGATTTCGGCATCATTGAACGTCACCGGGGGAACGTTCGTGCTGCCGGAGACGAGATACACGCGATTGCCGCTGCCGCCATTCGCGCCGTTCAAGTGGTCATACACGGTGTTGCCGGTGCTCACCTGGTTATAGCGGAATTGATACTGGATGCTGCCGCCGTTTCCCGAGGAAATGGGCGAACTGACGGTGTAGATATTTGTGTTCGACGCGGAGGGGTCGTTGGTCATGGCCACGCCGCTGCTCCAGCCATTGAAATCGCCCCACATCGAAACCGTCGCCGGGTTGAAATTTGTATCCGTCAACATCACAACGGACATATCCACGCTGAAAGTGAGGGTCGAAAGGGGCGCGTACGGTGCGTCCGCGAAATCCACAACGGGCAACGTTTGAGCCACATTGGCGAAGTAGCGGTTTCCGCCGGCGTCTGAGTTTACGGCCGAGGGCGACTCCCAATGATCGCCGCTGCTGGCGGTGGCGAGCACGTATTTGAAGGCCTCCGCGCCGCCGGGCGAACCGGAAATCGGGAAGGTTCCCACCCACACATTCGAGGTCACCAGCCCAAACTGATTTGTCCGGGCGATGCTTGGGTCGTTCGTCAAAGCCAGATCGGTGCCGGACCAATTGTTAAAAATACCGCGCACGACGGCCTGGTCCGTTGCCGGATTAAAATTGTTCAGGGCGATCTGCTGCGAGAGATCCACCTGGAAGGTGATGTTATTGGTCACCGGCGCGCCGGCATCGTTGAAGAAGGCGGTCGGCAGCATGAGGCTGGCGCCCGAGGTGGCCGGCAAGAGCACGGCCCGGTTCTGGCCGGACGCCGGGGTTTCCCAGGTGCTTCCGTTGATCACGAACTTGTATTCCAGCTTTCCACCGTTCGTGTCCGTGGTGTCGTCAAGTGTATTGGTGTAAATGGTGCTGGCGCCTTGTTGAACCAACGTCAGCGCGGCCCCCCAGTTGTTGAAGGTACCGTGGGCTTCGGCGTGATCGCTGGCGGGATTGAAGGTCCCATTGGCGATATTGGTGGCCATATCGACGCTGAAGGTGACGAACGTGCTGGCAGCGCGTGAAGTCGCCAGACCGGCTGCACACAACAATGCCGTGACGAGAATTGGGTGTGGGGATTGGAGTCGGATGCTTTTCATGGTCGGTTGATGCAACGGATGAGTTGACCCTGCGACTCTACCTCGCGGGCGGCGGCGGCATCTACCGCATGTTTGTGCGGACCAAAAACGAAGGGCACTTCTGCATCGGGCCATTAAAGCACATCCACGTTGGATGGAGCCAATGAAAAGTGGGTTGAAGGCTGGAAATACCGCCAGCCACCCGGCGCTCCTTTTCGCAACCGTGCCGGAAATCGCCCAGGCTCACGCATTTAATTTCCTTGAAAAACAAGCCCAACCTAACCAAAGCGGTCCCATATGTAGCGCAGGCGTCTTGCCTGCGAGTTCCGGTACCGTCCCGGCGCCTGGAGCAGTGTTCGCGTCATTGCGCTTCAAGGTCTGGCGGCGAGACGCCGCCGACACTCGCAGCCGGGACGGCTGCGCTACATTTAAATGCGTGAGCCCTGGGAAATCGCCTTATGAACAAGAACCGGCGTTATGCCGAGCGGCGGCGCATTATAAAGATGACGCCGGCGAGGCCGGACAGCATCCAGAGCGCGGCACTCGAGGGTTCGGGCACCGGGCTGGTGTTATAGGTGGAAAAGGAGGTTTCGGTTTGCGCATTGCCCCAGCCGGATGTGCCGGTCAGGCTGCCGCCCAACGCTTCGGGTGAACTGTAGCCGGTGGTCGAGACCTGCTGGCCGAAAAGTTCAAAGCTTTGCCCGGCGCCCGGCGTCAGGCCGATGTCCGCCAGATTGAACGAGAACGTGTAAGTTCCCTGCGCGTCGGAACCGGTCGGAGACAGATTGATGCTGTTTATGAAATTCTGGCTGTTGGCGCCGCCGTTTTCCAACTGCCAAATGCCGCCGAAATTGATGCCGCTGCCGGGTTGCAATCCAATGGCGTAATTTGGCGCGAAGCCCGGCGAAAAATTCAGCGTGCTTTGCTCGCCGGCGCCGCCGTATTGGGAAATGGCGCTGCGAAGGGAATCGCCGTTGTCGTTGAAACCCGAGGTGGAAGAAAAACCGCCGGAGCCGGATTGCAAATAGAGGACAAACGCGTTGCCGCTGAGACCACCGCCGGTGGTGAGACTGCCCGAAACGGTGGTTCCGTTGTCGCTCAAGGTGAGTTGGGCGTTGCCGATGGCGCCGTTCCAAGCCGTGCTGCCGTTGCCATTGAACGTGGTTTGGGCGGGGGACTGGCTGAGGCCGGCTGCCAGGACAATGGTGAGAGGAACCAAAGTTTTCATTTTCATGTTGATGCGGGTTGTGATGAAATTTGTCTCAATTTGTGAGGCGATCTGCTACCGCATATTTGTGCGGTGGGTGCTAAGCGGAGCGCGGAGCATTGCTCTGCGGGGTGGTTTGGACTAACTGGCGGAGCAATGCTCCGGTCGTTTGGGCTATGCGCCCGCTTATACCCCTGCCCAGTACCGGCCATCAATGGAGAATTCCCGCTCGCCCATGCTTGTTTCATGCCCTGCCATTTGCCTTTTCCCGCTCCTTTCCTAGGAATGTCATAGCTTTGGCGGATGTAACCATAACTGGTGACTCGCCGGGGACAGGGGTTCAGGTATTGTCATGGCGTCATTGCGATGCAGAAATGCAGGTTACCGTGTGAATGGCGTAGAACTGCGGCGCCGCGTCAAAAGTGATTTTGGATTTGAAGTTGTTCTCATTAAGAGGCCGGAGTAGTGTCCGGCCTCTTTTCTTTTGCAGTGGCACGGGCGTCCCCGCCCGAGTGGAATGAAACTCACGGGCGAGACGCCCGTGCCACTAAAAACTTGTAACCGGAGGGCGGTTCGGGTTGTCTTTCCCGGAATAATCCTATTCCGAATCAACTATGAAAAACATTGCACTGGTAACCGCATTCACTTTGGCGACGTTTTCGGTCCTGGCTGCGCCGCTGCCGGATCCGAGCAAATTGCCGCCGGTTTCGAAACAAGAAGGCGTGACGTTCGAGAAGGACATTCATCCGATGTTTGAGGATTCGTGCGTGCGCTGTCATGGTGAGAAAAGGCCGCACGCCGATTTGCGGCTGGATACTCTTGAAGGCGTCCTGAAGGGGGCAAGGGACAAACATGGGGAGAAAAAAGTCGTGATCCCCGGCCATAGCGAGGAGAGTCCGCTGGTGTTTGCGGTTTCGGAAATTAACGGAAAGATTTCGATGCCGCCGAAGCCGCGTGCGCCGCGTCCGGGGATGAATGGCGCGACCAATGCGCCTGCGATGCCCCAGCATCCGTGGAAGCCGTTGACGCCGGAACAGGTGGGGCTCATTCGGGCGTGGATTGACCAGGGGGCGAAGTGATGGCAAGTGGCATGGGCGTCCTCGCCCGTGCCACTATAAAAAACGCTCCGCTGAACTCAGCGGAGCGTTTTGTTTTTTGGACTGCGATTTCAGGCGGTGCCGACCGGCGTCGGCAAAGCGAAAACTTCCGCAAGGCGAACCAAATTCACTCGGGACGCCATCCAAAAAGGTCGAATTCGGGGTGTGGCGTCTAAGCCCTTTGTTCTAGGCCAAAAAGGGCGGTCAATGCTTGACGGCAAGTTTGGTATTGGCTTCGATGTTTGTTGGTAACTAACACGTTAACCTTGGTAACTAGAAAGTTGACCAACAATTTCGAAGCTGTATCAATGAACTTTTGGACTGTCGCGCGTCGTTTGGCACGGAACGGCGTGGTATTTGCCGGGGCGCTTTGCCTGATTTTGCCTGCTGTCGCGCAACGAGTTACTCTCAATTTCAATCCCGATTGGAAATTCATCAAGGCGGATCCCGCGAACGCGCAGGAGGAGGCGTTCAATGACAGTGGCTGGACGAATGTTTCCGCGCCGCACACTTACAATGACACGGATACGTTCGATGACTGGTCGATTCGCGGCCATCATGGCGAGGAGAACCAGTGGGGCGGACGCACGTGGTATCGAAAAACGTTTACCCTGCCGCAATCGGACGAGGGCAGGAAAGTTTACATTGAGTTTGAGGCGGTGCGGCAGGTGGCGGAGGTGTATCTGAATGGCAAATTGCTCGGGACGGCCAAAACCGGGTTTCTTCCCTTCGGCTTTGATCTGACGCCTTACGTGCGGTTCGGCAAACCGAATGTGCTGGCGGTGATGTGCGATAATCGATTCATGAAGGACCCGCTCGGGAAGGAATCGTCGCCCTCGGAGCCGCCGGCAGCGGGAAACCCATTGAACATTGCGCCCACGGCGAGCCCGAGCCTGGCGGCGATGGAATCAAAATTCAATTCAATCATTCCCGATTCGGTGGATGATCTGCAGGCGTACCAGATTCCGTGGAACAATCCGCATTGGCACCCGGCGCATGGCGGGATTTATCGCAACGTGCGTCTATACGTGATGGATCCGTTGCATATTTCGCTGCCGCTCTACAGTTTTTTGCAAACCGAGGGGCCTTACGTTTACGCGACGGACATTTCCACGGATTCGGCGACGATTCATCTCGATGTGCCGATCGAAAACAGCCGCAGCACGGGTGAGAAAGTAGAATTGGTGGCCCGGGTGCTGGACCACGATGGCAAGGCGGTGCTGACGATGAAGCACGATGGCGACGTGGTGGCGGGCGCGAGCGCGAAGTTCAGCGTGTCGGGAGTGTTGCCGAAGCCGGAGTTGTGGGAGTCGGATTACCCTTATTTGTATCACGTGTCGTGTTCGCTGCTGGTGGACGGGCAAACGATCGATACGACTGAAATTCCGCTGGGGATTCGCACGGTGAAATGGACGACGGACAGGGGATTTTTCATCAATGGCCATCATGAGAAGCTCCATGGCTGGGGCCAGAAACCGACCGATGAATGGGCTGGTCTGGGCGCGGCGCAACCGGACTGGATGCATTTTTACACGTTGAACCTGATGAAAGAGGCGGGTGGTAATTGGGTCCGCTGGGGACATTGCGCGGCGGGGCCGGAAATGATCAAGGCTTGTGATGAACTGGGCTTGATGGTGGAGCAACCTGGATTGGACGGCGAATCGGACACCGTGCGCGCGGCGTGGAAGCTGCGCGCGTCCGGTTTTCGGGACATGATTATTTATTACCGCAACGACCCGGCGATTTTGATTTGGGAAGGCGGCAACCAGAAGGTGACGCGCGAGCACGCGGAGGAGTTGCGCGGTTACATGGATGAATATGATCCGCACGGCGGCCGGGCTTACGCGCATCGGCGTTCGGACCAGACAGATGGCAAATTCATGGACGTGTGCATCGGGACGGAAGGCGGTTGGGAATTGAAAAACCTGCCGGTGGTGGAAGGCGAATACGACCGGGAAGAATCGCCGCGGCGGATTTGGGATGATTTTTCACCGCCGACGTTCGGTTACGGAGCGGCGAAAGGGCGCTCGGACTATATCCTGACTTCGGAGCAATACGCAGTGAATCAGATGGCGCAATATCTGAAGAAGGTGGGCATGCCGGAGCATTGCGGCGGGGCGAATTGGATTTTTTCGGACACGACCAGCGGCGGGCGGGACGCGGCGGAGGTGGATCGCGCGGGCGGCGAAGTGGATGGCGTGCGATTGCCGAAGGAGGCGTATTACGTGTGCCAGGCGATGTTCGACGCGCGCAATCCGCATGTGCACATCATCGGGCATTGGACGTATCCGGCGGGGACCAAGAAGACCATCTATGTTACGCAAAATCGCGACCGGGTGGAATTGTTCGTGAACGGAAAATCGCTTGGGTTCGGCACGCCGGATCCGGATGGCCCGTACATTGTTTCATTCAAGGATGTGGTGTGGGAGCCGGGCGAGATCAAGGCGGTGATGTATTCGGATGGCAAAGCGGTGGCGACGGACACGATCCGCACGGCGGGTCCGGCGGTGGCGTTGCGAATGACGCCGATTGTGAATCCCAATGGCGGCCTGCGCGCCAATGGTTCGGACATTTTGTTGATTGATGTCGAGGCGGTCGATGCGAAGGGCGAGCGTTGCCCGACCTTCCAGCAGCGCGTGAATTTCGAAATGAAGGGCTGCGGCATCTGGCGCGGTGGTTATAACAGTGGCAAGACCAATTCCATCAATCATACGTACCTCGATCTCGAGTGCGGCATCAATCGCGTGGCGGTTCGCGCGTTGCGGACGGCGGGCAAAATCACGGTCAAGGCCATGTGCGACGGGCTGAAATCCGCGAGCGTCACGGTTCGATCGGCGCCGGTCAAAATGGAGAACGGGTATTCGACGGAAATGCCGGTGATGCCCGTGGTGCAACTCCCGGCCGAGCGGCCAGTGATTACTTCGGCATGGGATCAACCGCAGATTCGGGAGCAGAAGAGGACTCACGGCGGGAAGTTCATCACTGATTTTTCTTATTCCGGGCCGACGGCCGCGGTCCATTTGGAATCGGGAGCGGAGGATGGAAAGAAAATTTACGTGGATGGCAATGATTCCTTCAGCGGGTTACCCGAGGAATTGAAAGGCGCCGATTACGTGCAGGCGGCGGCGGCGGATGCGCGTTATAATGCGGTCGATTTAATGGAAATGGCGATCAAGTCGGGCTCGACAGTTTATGTGGCGCATGATGACCGGCTGGCGGCGCCGGACTGGCTGACGCGGCAGTTCAAGCGGACGAATGAGCGCATAATCGTGAAGGGGCATTCGATGAGTATTTTCGAGCACATTGATCCCGGCGCTGAAAGCCTCACTCTGGGAACCAACACGGAAAACGCCAATGCACCGGCGGATTCGGGGATGTATATCGTGTTTGTGAACGGGCATTAAACAAACCACGAATAGACACGAAGGGACACGAATCGATTGGTGTTCGCGCCGATCAGGAGATCGGCGCTCCGAGTCCCGGAGTCATTAATGGACTTGCGCGTCGGCTTCTTCGAGCGGCCAGTTGGGGAGGATTTCCTCGGCGAGTGAATTCGGGGCCGGATTTTGGTGCAGCTTTCTTTCGGCCAGAATTCCAACCATGGCGGCATTGTCGGTGCAGAGCTCTTTTTCGGCGAGGCGCAGTTTCAGGCCGTTGGTTTTGCAAGCGGCAGTGAGTTGGCGGCGCAGGGCGCGGTTGCAGGTCACGCCGCCGGAGGCGGTCACGCAGCAGACGCCGAGGCGGTTGGCGGCTTTGACGGTCTTTTTCACGAGCACATCCACGATGGCAGCTTGGACGCTGGCGCAGAGATCGGCCAGCGATTGAGAGCTTTCGAGCAACGCTGGATTATCCCGGAGGAAATAGCGGACCGAAGTTTTCAGGCCGCTGAAACTAAAATCGTCGCCTGGATCGTTGATCATCGGGCGTGGGAAATCAAAGGCTTTGGGATTGCCGCGCTCGGCGAGGCGGTCGATTTCCGGGCCGGCGGGATAGGGGAGACCGATGAGTTTGCCGGTTTTGTCGAAGCACTCTCCGGCGGCATCGTCCATGGTGGAACCGAGCAGGTGATGCTTCAATTCGCTCTGCACGTGAACGAGCATGGTGTGGCCGCCGCTGACGATGAGCGAGACGTTGGGTTCGAAGGCGGCGAAATCGGCGGCGAGCGGGTTGCCGCCGGTCCAGGGCGAATACAGGTGCGCTTCGTGATGGTGAATGCCCAGAAATGGTTTGCGCAAGGCAAAGGCCACGGCCTGGCCGGAGCGGAAGCCGGTCATCAAGGCGTGCGGCAGGCCGGGGCCGCGCGTGGCGGCGATGGCTTCCAACTGCTCAGGGGTTGCGTGGGCCTCGGTGAGGGCGGTTTGGACGACGGGAATCAGGTTGCGCAAATGTTCCCGCGCGGCGAGTTCGGGAACGACGCCGCCGTATTCGGCGTGCAAACGGATTTGCGAGGAGACGACTGAGGATAGCACGCGTCCCCCGTGAATGACGGCTGCGCTGGTTTCGTCGCAGGAAGTTTCGATCGCGAGGAGCAAGGTGTTAGTTGGGTTAAATGAGTTAAATGGTTGAATCGTTAAATGAGTCCGAAGTGCGTGGCTTCATCGAACCTTTTTGACTGATTTAACTCATTTAGCCAATCACCTATCTAACCATGCCGGTTTATCGTGCAACTGATTCCTCGGTTTGCCGCGCCGCCATTTTCTCGTCGGAATGGCTGTTGGAACGGTCGGTGTAGAGCATGATGCCCTTCAACAAATCCTCGGCGCGCTCGAGCTGGGGATCGTGCTGGGATTTGAGGAGCGCGCGCTGTTTTGGGTCCAGGGATTCCATTCCGGCCGGCGTGAATTCCGTGAGGATGGCTTCGTTTTCCTCCGGCGTGGTGGGCACGATGATGTTCGGCGTGATGCCGACTTCGTGAATGACCTTGTGGCTGGGCGTGTAATACTTGGCCGTGGTGAGGCGCAACGCGGAGCCGTCATCGAGCGGGATGATGCTCTGGACGGAGCCTTTGCCGAAGGTTTTTTCGCCAAGAATAATTGCGCGATGCAAATCCTGCATGCAGCCGGAGACGATTTCCGAGGCGCTGGCGCTGCCGAGATTCACGAGAATGACGATGGGCATGCCGTGCAATTCATCGCCGCGGCCGGCGGCGCGATGAACCGAATCCTGGCTGGCATTGCGGCCTTCGGTGGAAACAATCTTGGTTCCGCGCGGGAGAAATTTTTCACAAACCTCGACCGCCTGGTCGAGCAGCCCGCCCGGATTCCAGCGCAAATCGATGATCAAACCCTGCATGCCCTGGGCTTTCAATTTGTTCAATGCGACTTCGAGGTCGTCGGCCGTTTTTTCGCCGAACTGGGTCAGGCGCACGTAGCCGATTTTATCCGGGCCGAGAGGAAAATCTTTTTTGCCGTTGATGTCCTTGACCATGTCGACGTTAATGACTGAGCGGGTGAGGGTGTAGTCTTTGATCTGGTCGTTGGAGGGGCGCATGAGGGTCATGCTGACCTGCGTGTTGGGATCGCCGCGCAGCAACTTCACCGCATCGGTGAGCGCCATGTTTTCAGTGCTCTTGCCGTTGATTTTGATGATGCGATCTCCCGAGAGAATGCCCGCCTTGAATCCTGGTGTGTCTTCCATCGGCGCGACGACGGTTATGAAATTGTCCCTCATCGCGATCACGATGCCGAGGCCGCCGAAATGCCCTTCGGTATCGCTTTGCAGATCCTTGTATTTGTCGGGGTCGAGAAATTCGCTGTGCGGGTCGAGTTCATTGATCATTCCCTTGAGCGCGCCGTAGACAAGTTCCTGGTAGGTGAGGTTGGTGCCATCGACATAGTCGCGCCGCACTTTTTCCATGACTTCGGAAAAGAGCTTCACGTTCGGGTAAACCGAATCCTTTTCCGCGGTGTCCGCGGAACTGGAATAAACCCGGGCGCCAATGAAGAGGTTGACGGCCAAAACGGCGGCAACCAGGCAGAAAATCAATCGTCGTTTCATATCAGACGCAGGAAAGCTATCACAATTGCGGCAGGTTTCGAGGGCTATTTTGCATTTTGCAGCAGCACAGCAACATACGGCAAATCTTCGGGGCGCGTGACTTTGGGATTGGGTTGCGGGTCGATGACCAGGCGGACGGGCTGGCCGATCAAATCGCACGCGGCGGTGTCGTCGGTGACGAGCAATCCGCGGCGGCGCACTTCGGCGAGGGCGCGCTTGATGACTTGGAGGCGGAAGGTTTGCGGCGTTTGCACGGCCCAAAGGCGGGAGCGGTCGAGCGTGCGCTCAATCAGTTTGCCGTCGACGGATTCCTTGATGGTGTCCGTGATGGCTTGCGCGGCGACGGCGGCGCCGGTTTCGCGCGCGGCGGCAATGGCGGCTTCAATGAGCGACTCGCTGGTGCAGGGGCGGGCGGCGTCCTGAATGGCGACGATTTCGGTTTGCGACGAAACGGCTTCAAGGCCGTTCCAAACGGAGTCCTGGCGTTCCTTTCCGCCGACGACCAAACGAAATGGTTTTTTCAGCGAAAATTTTTCCGCGAGTTCTTGAAAGGCGGATTGCATGCCATCGCGAACAACCACGATGATTTCATCGATGCATTTGGCGTGGGCGAAGCGTTGCCAGGTGTGCGCGACGACGGGTTTTCCGGCGATTTCGAGGAACAGTTTATCGATGTTCGGTCCCATGCGGGTGCCTTTGCCGGCAGCGACGAGGATGGCCGTGTTCCGTGTTGCGTATTCCGTGTTCAAGCGCGGAAATCGTATTCAGAGGAGACGCGACAGGCAATACGTTAGCGATTCGCAGGAGACGAGGTGACGAGTCTCAAATTTTGAAATTGCGGGACGTTTTATCAAATCACTCCCGAATTGCATAAATTTGGTCGCCCGGCCAGACGAGTGGATTTATTACCAAATGGTCGGTTGGAGTCCATTTTGATAACGTCACATGACACGTGATGCGCTGCTACGTTCAAAGCGGGAATTCGTATTCACGGAACACGGAATACGTAACACATTAAAAAATCAGAGACTCCTTACATCGTCTCCTACGGGGTTTGACGAGTTAGCTTGCGCGCCAGTCGAGGACTTTGAGTTGGACCGAGCGTTTGCCGTTGTATTGATTGATTTGCGGGGAGAAGGCGAGGTCGAATTTGCCGACGGGAAGCGAGCCGTTGCCGGCGCCCCACCAGACCGCTTCGTGCGTGCCGGCGCCGTCGGTGACCCACATTTTAACGTGCTTCTTTTCGGCGCCGATGCGTTGCAAGGGGCGCTGATGGGTCAGGCTGCGGGCGCAGAATTGCACGGAGGGATTTCCCTGGCCGGTTGGACGCAAGCGGTCGAGTTCGGCGAGGCGTGCCAGGGTGATTTCGTCGAGGCCGACTTCGCCGTCGAGGCGGAGCGGAGGCTGGAGGTCGTTGGGTTTGAGCGTGCGGCGGGCGTGGTCGTTCAGGCGGCTGCGGAAGGCATCGAGATTTGCGGCGGCGATGCTCAGGCCGGCGGCCATGGCGTGGCCGCCGTGGCGGAGGAGGAGGTCGTTGCATTCGCGCAAGGCGGCGGCGAGGTCGAAACCGGCGATGCTGCGGCCGGAGCCGCGCCACTCCTCGCCTTCACCACCGATGATGATGGTCGGGCGATAAAATTCCTGGAGCACGCGCGAGGCAACGATCCCGACCACGCCGATGTGCCAGAGCAATTGGCCTTCCACGATGACGAAATCGGTGTCGGGATTGAACTTGGCGCGGATGGCGCCGATGACTTCGTCAACGATGCTGCGTTCGATTTTTTGGCGTTCGCGATTTCGCGAGTCGAGCGCCTGCGCGATGGGCGTGGCTTCGGCTTCGTCGCGCGCGAGCAGCAGGCGCAGGGATTCTTCGGCAGTTTCAAGGCGGCCGGAGGCATTCAGGCGCGGCGCGAGCTGGAACGCGACTTCGTAGGTGCCGAGCGGTGAGGCGCATTGCGCGACTCTCTTCAGTGCGACGAGGCCGGGGCGCTGGGTGATGTTGAGGCGTTCGATTCCGGCGTAGACGAGCAGGCGATTTTCGCCGGTCAAGGGAACGATGTCGGCGATCGTACCGAGAGCGACGAGGTCGAGCAGCGGGCGCAGGTCGAAATCAGCGAAGCCGGAAACATTCGCGTCGCGGCCGCGCTTGACCAGGGCGTGGGCGAGTTTGAAGGCGAGGCCGACGCTGCAGAGCTCGTGGAAATTGGCGATTGACGATTGGCGATTGCCGATTTCGGCGGCGGTTAGTTGTGGGTTCACCAGCGCGGTTGCATTTGGGGCGGGTGAGGAAATTTGGTGATGGTCGAGAATGAGGACGTCCACGGCGCGTTGACGGAGCCAAGCGATGCTTTCGACAGCAGTTGAGCCGCAATCCACGGCGAGCAGGAGCGTGGTGGGAAATTTTTTGAGGCAATTTTCCACAGCGTCCTGGCTCAGGCCGTAGCCTTCGTCCATGCGATGCGGCAGGTAATAGTTTGCCTGCCAGCCGAGCCGGCCAAGGACTTCCACGAGCAAGGCGGTGGAGGTGACGCCGTCGACGTCATAGTCGCCAAAAATGACGATTGGTTCCTGGCGTTCGCGGGCCTGGAAGAGGCGCTCGACGGCGGCGGCCATGTTCGGGAGGAGAAATGGATCGGTGAGATTTTTGAGGCGCGGCTGGAGGAAATCGGCGATGTGTTCGGCTTCGCTGAAGCCGCGATTGACGAGGCATTGAGCGAGGAGCGGGGAAATTTTCAGGGCATTGGCGAGCTGGCCGGTGAGGAGCGGTTGTGGCGGGGCGACTGTCCAACGGAATTTCATTTAAATCTTGGGTGCAGATTACGCGGATGGTGGCGGATTAAAAAGAAAAATGAATGGAGTGGTGCGGTTTGCACTTAGGAATGCATCCTCAAAAAACCCTCACCTGACCCTCTCCCATCCGATGGGAGAGGGAAAAGTGTTCACACGCTGGGATCAATTCAGCCGCAGGGTTCGCGATGGTTTTTCCGTGAATCGTCGAGAGCGGAGGCAAATCCGTCACAGGCGCTCGAATTCTAGCCCCGTTTTCTTTTTTCCCGCCAGGCGGAGATGAGGGAGGCGAGGATGGCGATGGCGAGGATGCCGCCGACGATCAGGAGCGAAAGGCCAATCGGAATGTCCGCCTGGAACCAGCGCGGCGTGTTGTCGTGAGGGTCGATGAGCATTTTGACGCCGATGAAAATGAGCACGCAGGCGAGGCCGTATTTCAGGTAGCGGAAATAGCCGATGGCGCCGGCGAGCACGAAATACAACGAGCGCAGGCCAAGGATGGCAAAGACGTTCGAGGTGAAAACGATGAACGGGTTTCGCGTGACGGCGAAAATGGCGGGAATGGAATCGAAGGCGAAGATCAAATCGGTGGTTTCCACCATGAGCAGCACGAGCGCGAGCGGCGTGAGAGCGGAGCGGCCATTCCATTCGGTGCGGAATTTCTGCCCGTCGAGGTGCGGAGTAACGGGAAAGAATTTGCGCGCGAGGCGGATGATTTTGTTTTTTTCGGGTTCCACTTCGGTCTGGACGAACAGCATTTTTACGCCGGTATAAATGATGAAGGCGCCGAAGACGTAGAGAATCCAGTCCAGCCACCCGATCAACGCGGCGCCGGCGCCGATCAGCAACCCGCGCATGACCAGCGCGCCGAGGATGCCCCAAAACAGCACGCGATGCTGGTATTGGGACGGGATGCGGAAATAGCCGAAGACCAGCGCGATGACGAAGACGTTATCCATCGAGAGAGAAAGCTCGATGAGATAGCCGGTGACGAATTCAAGCGATTCTTTCTGGCCGCGCGCGGGGCGGAGCGCCCAGGCAAAGGCCATCGCGAGGGTGAACCACAGCGCGGTCCACAGCAGGGCTTCCTTGAAGCCGACGACATGGGCTTTCCGGTGGAAGAGCCCGAGGTCGAGCGCCAGGAATATCACCACGAATGCAATAAAACCGACCCAGTGCCAAGGGGTAATTGCAACCGTGGCAAGCATGGCGGCGGATTAGCGCGCCGCGGAGGGTTTCGGTTCGGCGACCATTTGCGTTGCGGCGCCGATCTTGGGCCGCTGCCCGTGAGAGCGCCACAACACCCACGCGCTCGCGATGTAAATACTCGAGTAGGTCCCCGTGATAATGCCAATAAGGAACGTGAACGCGAAGTCGTTGATTTCGCCGCCGCCGAAAATGAACAGCGACAATGTGGCCAGGAACACCGTGCCGGACGTGATGATGGTTCGGCTCAATGTTTGATTGAGCGCCTGGTTCATCAATTCGCGGAACGTGCCGCGCACGCCGAGCCGGAGGTCTTCCCGGATGCGGTCAAAGATGACGATGGTGTCGTTGATGGAAAAACCGATGATGGTGAGCACGGCGGCCACCGTAGTGGCGTTGAGTTCGCGACCGACGAGGAAATACCAGCCAAGCGTCATCAAGATGTCGTGAATGATGGCGATGACCGCGCCAACGGCGAACGAGAATTCGTAGCGGAAGGCCACATAAATCAGGATGCCGAACATGGCGAGCAAGGAGGCGATGATGGCGGCTTGCTGGATTTCCTGGCCGACGATCGGGCCTTCCTGGCTGACGCTCAGCGGCTTATTGCCAAAATGGGCGTCCGGGAATTTCTGAGCGAGAGCGCCGAAGATTTTGTCCGCGACGGCGGCATTGTCACCTTTGGCGGACTCGCGGGCGGTCACCTGCAAGGTATCCAAACCGGTGGAAAGATTTTTCTGGTAGGACACCAGCACTTCGCGTCCGCTGACGGAAGTCGCGACTTTGCGGACCTCGTCCACGCCCGGCTTGTGCGCGGGATCGACCTGCAGGACCATTTTTTCACCGCCGGTGAACTCGACGCCCAGGATGCCGTGAGCGCCATAGAAACCTCGGAAGGCAAAACCGTAGATATTGCCGACCAGGATCAAGGTCCAGGAGAGGGCGAAGGCCACCTTGGCCCATTTCATGAAATCCAGCTTCATCGTCGCCGGAATCAGATGGAACATGTGCAGTTTCTTGATCAGATTTCGGCTGAGGAGGAAATCGAAAATGAGCCGCGTGACGACCAGCGCGGTGAACAAGCTGGCGGCGACACCGATGGTCAGCGAGACGCCGAATCCTTTCACCGAACCGGTGCCCATGAAAATCAAAATGATGGACGAAATCAGCGTCGTGACGTGCGAGTCGAAAATGGTGCTGAAGGCGCGGTCATAGCCGGCTTCGAGCGAGCCACGCAGGGATTTGCCCTTGGCCGCTTCCTCGCGAATGCGCTCGAAAATCAGCACGTTGGCGTCGACGGCCATACCTATGGTGAGCACGACACCGGCGATGCCGGGCAGGGTCAGCGTGGTGTCGATGGAGGCCATGACGCCCAGCAGGATGATGATGTTGAGGATCAACGCCATATCCGCGACCGCGCCGGCGATGCCGTAATAAACCAGCATGAAGCCGGCAACCAGAATGACGCCGATGACGGCAGCTTTGATGCCGCTATGAATGGAGTCTTTGCCGAGGGTGGGATCGACGGAGTTTTCATCGATGATATGGACGGGCGCCTGCAGCGGGTTCTGCAACACGTTCACGAGTGTGCGCGCTTCGTCTTCCGAGTAATCGCCCGTGATTTCGCCGCCGCCTTGCAGGGCGGACTGGATGACGGGAGCGGTCTGTAATTCACCGTCGAGAACGACGGCGAGCTTATGGCCGATATTGGCCTTGGTGAGTTGGTAGAACTGATCGCTGTGGGCGGAGTCCAGACGGAATTGGATCTGCGGTTTGCCGAAATTATCGCGCGTGGGCCAGGCATCGCTGATGCCGCCGACCATGGCGGGGGTCTTTCTGACGAGGTAACTCTCCTTGACGGTCTTGCCATCGGGCTGAGTGCGTTCCATGGTCATCAGCTTATAACCAATGGGGGTAATTCCCTGCTTAACCAATTCATCGCTTTTCTCATTGACCAGATAGAATTCGAGGTAAGCGACTTTCTGAATGTTGCTTTTGGCTTCATCCATCTGCGATTCAGACAAGCCCGGCAACTGGATGGAAATGCGGTTGTTGCCTTCCGGCTGGATGACGGGTTCGGCGACGCCGAAGGCATCCACACGTTTGCGCAGCACTTCGACGGCCTGCGAGAGGGCGCCGGAGACATCGACGGTGTTGATGTTCGTTTCAACCACTCCCAATTTATTCGTGCTGATCTCAGTGTGGACCAGATGGTTCGTATCCATCTCGACGAGGAAGGACGTGCCGCCGCGGAGATCGATGCCGAGATGAATTTGGCCCATGGCCTCCTGCTGAACGGCGTTCAGGATGGAAGTCGTGGGATGGAGAGCGGTTCCCGGCTTGATGAATTGCGGGAAATACCTGGTGATATCATTGGTCCCGATGGCATCCACCAGGTTGTCGTATTCGCGGTTGGGGTGGTCTTTGCTCAGGGCCTGCGCTTTATTGACAATGTCGACAAACGTTTGATCGGTGCCGCGGGCGTTTTGGCGGAAGACCTGGATCAAATCGCGGTCTTGGGGCGGGTAGATTTCGAAAATGGCCCAAGCCACGATGGCGACGACGATGATGAATCTCCAGAGGTTATTTCGGTTCATGAGGACTTAGGATGCGCTGGCTTCGCCGGAGCGTTCGCGGATTTCGGCAATGGCGCCTTTGGTGATTTCCAATTTGGCATCGGCGGAACGGACGGAAAGGGAGTCTTCTTTGACGTTAATGACGGTGGCGATGATGCCGCTGGTGGTGACGATTTTGTCGCCGGATTTGACGGTTTTGATCATCTGCGCCTGTTCCTTGGCTTTTTTCTGCTGCGGCCGGATGAGGACGAAGTAGAACATGACAAACAACAGCACCATCCAGCCCAGCATGGGGATAGGCGATTGCTGCTGTTGTCCCGGCTGGGCCGGGGCGGCCAAGGCCAGAACCGCGCTAACGTTCATCAAATGCATAATTTCAAATTAAGAGCCGTTAAGTCTAAGCGCGCAGATGGTTTTGGCAAGTGATTATGAGGGCGGGTTTTTATGCCCGGGGAAGTTTTCACCACGAATTAACACGAAGAGACACGAATTTTGAAACGAAGATCGCAAAGGGACGAGAGTGTCATTGGTCGAGGAAGCAGAGGCAGCAAAGATGAGACACGAATTACACGAATAGACACGAATTGTTTAACCGCGGATGGACACCGATAAAATCACAGAGGAAATGCAGCCAACCGAGGCGTTCGCGCCGATCAGGAGATCGGCGCTTCGGGCGAAAATAAAAGCGCGACACCCGTCTGACAAGGTGTCGCGCCCACCCAACTACCCAACATTCCAAGATCAGCGTGGTGCAAAAGGTTTGTTGATGTTGAAGGAGCCGCTGCAAATGTTCACAATGTCATTGAAACTATTGGTTGGAGAACGAAGCGAGGTGTAATTGAACGAGCCGCTGATGATGGTCTTTTTCGTCAATATGCGCTCGTTGATGGTCGCTCCGCCGAGGCTCTGGCCGCTGCCGGCCAGGGGCAGGGGAATGACTTGGGCGCCAATGACGATTTGATTTCCAGCCGCGTTCGTCAGCGCGGGAGGGAAGGTGATGCTGTACATGAACAGGAGATTGGTATAAATAGGAGTGCCCGAGGAATCCACGACTTCCAGGAAATCACCTGAAACGGCCGGGTCCGAGCTGCCGTTTTGGACGTAGACGAGGCTTAAATTCTTGTTCGTGTTGCCGGTGGCCGTGATGGCGTCCTGGATGTAAGTTTTGTTGTTCAGTTTCGTGGAGACGATGTCTCCATTGTCGTTGGTGCTGAGACAGGTTCCTTTGATGTTTATTTGATAGGTGGTTTGTCCGAAGCCTTGAACCGCCAAAGCGCACAGTCCGGAGAGGATTGCCAGCATGATTTTTGAATGTTTCATGCCGCGATTTTAGGAGAAAGCTTTCCGAGGGAAATAGGGACTAATCCTGCTTCTTTTTGGGGTGTTTCACTACCGCTTCGGCCGGGGCCGAAAGCTCCAAGCACCGGGCGTCCAAGCACCAGAGAAATCCCAAGCACCAAATCTCAATGGCGTGTCACCGGAGCAGCGCAGGTTGGAGCTTGAACTTTGGATATTCCCTGGAGCTTGGGCGCTTGGAGCTGTGTCACAACTCCAGGACTTTCTCGAACTGCGTGAGGTTGCGCGCGTTGCGATTGGTCACGAGAGCGACGTCCTCGATGCGGACGCCGCCGAGTTCCGGATAATAGAGACCCGGCTCAACCGTCACGACCTGGCCAACCTTCAGGGCGCCGGGCGAATTGGAGCCCAGGCGCGGCGCTTCATGAATTTCCAGCCCGAGACCGTGGCCGGTGCCGTGGAAAAAACCCTGCATCCGGCCATGGCGGCGGCCCGTCTGGTATCCTTCCCGCGCGAACAGGTCCTGGACGGTTTTATGAATTTCCGCCGTCGGCACATCGGGGCGGATTTTTTTGAAGGCGAGCATTTGGGCGCGCAGGACGGTATCGTAGAGTTTGCGGGCGGCTTCGCTGGCGCGACCGCGCACGACGGTCCGGGTGATGTCGCCGAAATAACCGGTCTTCTGCGAGCGGGGGAAAATATCGATGATGAGCAACTCGTTGGCGAACAGGGGGCCGTGGCCGGATTCGTGGGGATCGCAACCCTGTTTGCCGCCGGCGACAATAGTGTGCGAGGCCAGTCCGCCAGCCTGCAGGATGGCGCAATCGATGATGGAGCGGAGTTTTTCTGACGTGAGCGGCGCGCCGCGATAGATTAAACGGCGGTCGCGGGCGACCTTGGCCGATTTGAGCGCCTGCATGGCCTCGGCCATGCCGACTTCGGCCATCATCAGAGCGGCGCTGATTTTTTTGACTTCGGCGGCGGATTTTAATTCGCGTTCGGAAAAGAAGTCGGGCTTGACCTTCAGGCTCACGCCGAGATGTTGCAGTTCCCTGGCGAGGCCGAAGGGGAAATTGTGGGGAACGTGAACGCTTCCGACTTTCTTTTCGCACAGGATGGCCCGGATGATTTGCGCGAACCCGGCGCGTTTGCGCGGGTTCGGGGACAGTTTTTTCTGATAGGCGCTGAAGGAAAGCACACGGCAATGCGGCGTCTGCCGCCGCGCGCGGTCGATTTCCAAATCGCTCATCACGAGGAGGTCCTTTCCGCGCAGGCGCAGGAAGATGTATGGGTCGGGCACGAACATGCCCGTGGCATACAGCATGTTCGCGTCGTGATCGCTGTCAGCCACTATCAGCAGATTTTCGGGGGGCATGGGCGTAGGTGTTAAAGGGTTAAATCAGCTAAATGAGTTAAACGAGTTAAATCGGTTAAATGGATTAGAGCGCGAGTGGCGCGCGCCTTTTCTATTTAACGAGTCGCTCATTTAACTTTTTAACGAGTTTATCGAACTAACTCAGGCCATCCCGACCCTGAACAACCGGTCGCCGGCATCGCCGAGCCCGGGGAGGATATAGCCTTTGTGATTCAATTTTTTGTCAACGACCGCAGTGAAAATGGGCAGGCGCGGATAAAACCGGCGGACGTGCCGGATGCCTTCGGGCGCGGCGAGGAGATTCACCGGCCGGACGTGTTTCGCGCGGAGTTCGGAAAGCAAACTCATGGTGGCAACGGCGCCGCCGGTCAGCGCCACGGTGAAGGAGCGGGTCGCTTCGTAGAGCATCAAGGCGGCCATTTCACTCAGCACACGGCGGAACTCCTGCGGCCGCGTGCGCTTGTCGCGCAGCCGCGTGAGATTGTGCTGCACGAGCAGGTGTGAGATGACCGTGACGGCCTTCACATCAAGGGGTGAGGACCGGCGATAAAAAGTAGAGATGCCCTTCCTGGAGTTTGGGCGCGTCGAAGCCCAGATCCACCTTGATCGATTTCGCGTCAGTCCTGCTGCTTTCGCCGAACAAGTGAAAGATGTCCGACAAATCGTAGCGTTCCTCATAGCGGATCAGGTTTGCTTTTGAGATGCCCACCATGTTTTCGGCACTCTCGACGGCGTCCTGGAAATTACCGATCTTGTCCACGAACCCGAGTTTTAGCGCTTCCGGGCCGGACAGCACGCGGCCATCGGCGTAATTGGTCCAGTCATCCACCAACTGACGGCAATCCTTGTTGTTGTCGTAGGCGGCTTTGCGGCCGTCGGCGACGACTTGTTTGAAATCGCCGTACACTTCGTTGATGAGGTTTTGGACCATTTGATGTTCCTCGGGCGGGATGGAATTGGTTTCGCGCGAGCCGCTGAGCATGTCCTTGAATTTCCCGCTCTTGTAGACCTCGGGCACGATGCCGACTTTATCCATGAGCGCGCGGTAATTCCATCCGTGCATGATGACGCCGATGCTGCCGGTGATGGTCATTTTGTTCGCGACGATGTAACGGCAGGGGACGGAGATGTAATAACCGCCGGAGGCGGCGAGGTTGCCCATGGAAACGATGACGGGTTTGGCTTTGGAATGGTCTTCGTCCTGGCCGTTGCTGCGTTTGCCGTCTTGAAAATTCCGGATGGCTTGGTTGATTTCATCGGAAGCGAGGACTTCGCCGCCAGGGGAATCCACTTTCAGGATGACAGCTTTGACGCGGCGATCATCGCGGGCGCGATCGAGTTGGGCCTTGATGAGATCGACCATGCTGTAACCCTGCTGATTGATGGCGCTGCCGGTGATGATGCCATTGACTTCGACGACGGCGATTTTGCTGTTGGCGTCATTATCTTCGAGCACGGCTTCATCCAAGGTCGGTCCGGCAGTGCGCGCGCTGACGACCGCTCCTCTGCGGCCGTGGATGATGCCGCTGGCGAATTGGCCGAGGTTGACGAGCATGCTCAGGCCCAGGAGCACCAGGAGGATAATGGCGAAAATCATCCAGCCTTTTCCGCGCGAGGGCGGACGCGGCGGGTTTGATGGACTAAAAACAGGGGGCGGCGGTGGTGTATAAGCCGGGGGCGGAGGCGTTGCTGGCGGAATCGCGTCTTCCATAGTGGTTCGACGTTACCGCAGAAGACAAATCGGGGCAAGCCTCTGAAAAAGCTCCAAGCGTCCAACATCCAAGCTCCAGAGAAAGCTCCAAGTTCCAAAAACGGCTCGCGCGTTGCACCTGCGCACCATCGCCATTGAGATTTCTCTGGAGCGCTTGGATGTACTTCCCCCGAAAAAATGGACACGGCGTTGTCAGTTCTTTTTATAATAGAGTTGTTGTTCAAATTCCACAGGTGAATGATAGCCGAGAGCGCTGTGGAGCCGCTTTGGGTTATAAAAGGTTTCGATGTAATCGAAGA
>DATNEA010000075.1:0-38220 GCA_035606845.1 Candidatus Angelobacter sp.
CGCCGGCGCAGGAAACCTTTTCAGAATTTCCGATGAGCCCGACACGTTTGATTTTGTCAGCCAGTTTTTTCAAGCAACACCAAAAATTCCTTGTTTCCCGCCGGTCCCAGCAGCGGCGATTCAGTGACTCCGCGCCAGCGCAGCGGCGTTTCGCGCGTCACAAATTCTTCGAGTTCGCGCAGCACCCGCTCGTGCACCGCCGGGTCGGTGATGACGCCTTCGCCCTTGTCGGCTTCGGCTTTGCCAGCTTCGAATTGCGGCTTAATCAGCGCCACGATGTTACCGGAGGGCCGCAACAAAGCAACGGCAGGGCCGAGAATTTTGCGGAGGGATATAAATGAACAATCAATGACGATCAAATCCGCGGGCAGAGAGTGACAAGTTTCGGATTTCGGATTTCGAATTTCCGGTTTGGAGACGCTCGCCCCTCCGAAATTGGCTGGCGTCAGGCTCCTCGCGTTGGTCTTCTCCATCACCACGACTCGTTTGTCGCGGCGCAATTTCCACGCGAGCTGGCCCTGGCCGACATCCACGGCGAAGACTTTGGCGGCGCCGCGCTGGAGCAGGCAATCGGTGAACCCGCCGGTGGAGGCGCCGAGATCGATGGCGATCAGGCCGGTCACATCAAGCTGAAAATGGTTCAGGGCGCGTTCGAGTTTGTGGCCGCCGCGGCTGACGAACTTTTCGGCTTCAGTGAGCGCGAGTTCGTCGTCCGGTTTGACGGCATCGCTGGGTTTTCGCGCGAGCTGGCCGTTGATTTTCACAATGCCGGCCATGACGGCGCGCTTGGCCTTCTCCCGGCTCTCGCACAACCCGCGGTCCACCAACGCCTGGTCCAAACGAATCATGGCTTCACGATAGGTTTAACGGTTGCGCGAGCGCAAGGCGGGGGGCGGGCAGAAGACATATTTTTCCCAGGCCGGGAAGTTGGCAAAGCCCTAAGGCCGAAATCCGAAGGCCGAAAGAAGACCGAAATCCGAAACCCGAAATGTTCGCCCGCAAAACTTTAAAATTGGCCGTCTCGCAGGCCCCTTTTCAGGAGAACATCCCCATTAAGGCGCCGGTTCCGCTTCGGTTTTCGGCTTTCGGGCTTCTTTCGCGCCTCGGCTTTCGGATTTCGAAATTCACGCTGTCAGTCGGCGAATCTCCGGCGAAGGAACCAGCATCGTTCAGCGCTGCTCCGTGCCGCGATCCGTCCGGTGATTAAACTGCCCCGCCAGCCGCGCGAGCGCCAGGGCGGCAAGCGAAAGTCCGAAATCCCGCAGCGCAATATCGTAATATCCCGAGAGGGTAAGCAAATTAATGATGATTCCCCACAGCCACAGAAAGACGATCCACGCGCCGATGCGCGGTTTTACCGCAACGATCAGACCGGCGATGATTTCAATGGCGCCCACCGCCAGCATCAAGGGATGCGCTGCGACGTGCAGCAAATTCGGAATCCAGGCGGCGAGATATTTGTCCCAACTGCAAAGGAAGTCGAAAAACTTATCCAAGCCGGCCAGGATGGGCGCGACGGTAAAAGCCAAATGTAAAATCTGATAAGCCTGGTAAGCCGGATTCTTCCGCTCTTCCGCAAAGACCGAAACGTGAGTTGCTGCGTGTGCATTCATAAGTTCTCCTTTAAGGGATTCTGTTTTAATCTCAGACTTCAATATTCGCCGGCCAATTGGGGTAGTTTACCCAGATCAAAGGCGGGCAGTGGTGGCCGTCATCGGGGTGGCATGTCAATTTTGAGAAGAGGCCGGAATCTCGGAGAAATAAGCTGCGGAGCAGCGTCAGAACTCAGCCCACGGCGTGAGCCGTGGGAATTGGCAGCTAATTTTCGAGCCCCGGATGGGGCGAAAGAAATATGGATTCCATCGTTCTTTCGCCACCCCGCGGCTATGTCGGTCAATCACCTTCATCCCACGGCTTGCGCCGTGGGCTAAGGGCTTTCGCCGCTCCGCGGCTGAAGTGTCGCGCATTTTTGAGATGCGCCCCGTCTCGGCCATTTCGCGGCAAATGACTTGAAAAAACGGGGGATGTGTTGCTTAAATCAATTGTGCACAAGGAAATAACACGAAAGGACATGTTACCACTTCGAGCGAGGTTTCGGGCGATTGCGTGTTAGGCCACATCGAACTTATGAAGATTTTACCGGCATCCCGCAATGAGTGGCTCGCATTGTTACTATTGCCATTCAAGATATTCACCCCCGCTGGTTATATCATGCTTGCAATCGAGAGGAGCGTCATTGGCTATCGGTACGATCCTGGACTTTTTGCGGGTGTCGTATTGGATGGCTATATGTTGAGCTTCCTTGTCTTGGCACTCGGCGCGATGATTCAGCGGAGCACTGGGCCGCGGAAAGCGTATTTTTCGACTTGTGGATTTATCGCGGCACTATTCGTTTTTGGATGGTTGATATTGCCTTATTTGACACACACGTGACTCTGATGAAAAAGTGCCCATACTGTGGTCACATGTATTCGGACGAGGATTCCGTTTGTTCCGTAGACCAGTCCCCGTTGGAATCCTGCAATCCCAAGCCTCCTTCATCGATGCCCGAAGAGGAGAAGACGGAACCTTTTGTGGTCGCTGACGACGTTGCAGCAACTTCAAACGCACCAGATGGTTTTCGCTCGTACGGCAAATTCTATCCTATTGAAGCAGACCGCCTGCTCAAGAAGTTCGAGGCTGCCGGAGTCCGATTCCAAATTGAATTGGATCAGAAGCGGGTGTACCAAACAATATATACGTTTTTTGGTGGGGAATATGTGAGGAAGATTGAGATAATCGTCAACAATGAGGACGACGAGGAGGCGCTGAAAATACTCAACGCGGATTGGAAGATATAAAACCGTTCAATAAATCGCAGCAGTCATTTGTTAGATAACATCAAACCACTAAGGACTATGGACGAATCGATTGAATTCACGCCCAAGGAAAAGTTTCAGATCAGCCTATACAAAGATGTGGATGGGCTCGTCAGACGCAGCATTCTCCGGTCGCTCCGGTATCTTGTGCCGTCCATTGGATTGATTGCGTATTATTTTTTATTCCGGTGACATCGCGTATGGCATTTTGGGATACGGCATATTGCTTTTCCAGGCCATTTACCGGTTGTCCCTTTTAAAGCGTGGCTTACAGACTACAGCATCGATTCACCGGGAGTATGAAGCACAACTGCAAAAAAAGCGGGATGCCGTCTGAGAAATGGCGGTTCCGGGTTCATCGAGAAGAGCCGATATACTCGCTGCGCTCGCCCGGCGTCGCCGGAAAGTATGAAACGGATTTTTGTCCCGGTTACCCCGGGCGGCGCTCGCAGACTCGCTTTGCCCGGGGCTATTGTCTTTCATCCCTCCGGGATTCCGAAGTGGCCTGCGGCAGGCGTTTCAGCGAAATGCTGCGGGTTGTTTTGTGTTGCAGTTCCTGCGTCGCTGAGTTCTAGTCGTTAGCCGTTATGAACGCCGTCCAGAGAGAAGTTTGGAGCAGGGTCAAAGAGCGCGGTTTCGCCCGATTTTTGCTGAGAAGCATCGGTATTACGGCGTGCATATATGCAGCTATCCCAGTTCTGTGTGAATTTTCCGGCACGACGCCGTTTCGTTGGAATTGGAACTCCGTCAGCTCATGGGTGGGGTTGGCGCTCTTTACGGGCGTGGTGTCGGGCATCGTGGAATGGCTGCGAAATGAGAAGAATTATGACGAGTCAGGCGCTGAGGCAAAAGACAGCTAACAAATCGCTCCAGCCATCCCGGACTGGCCACTTCGCACGATGAATGATGCAATTATATCCGCGGGAGATTGGTGGGGGGCACGGCGGCTGCGCTACAATCTTGGGTTGGTTGTTGCCGGGATACTTGCCTTCATGGCCTACGTGGCAGTCGGTTCTGCTTTGTCATCCCGCATGGATTTCGAGGTGACCCCGTTTACCATACTCTTTCAGGGCATTGGCTATTTGTTCGCGATTGGCATTGCGAACGTCTGTTATTTTCTAGGCCCTCTTTCTGAACGCATTATTCGACCATCAAACCTGGAGCGGTATCGCTTGGTCTGCTATCGACTTGGCTTTTGGTTTTCGGTCTTGCTCCCATTCAGCATTCCGGCATTGTTGGCAGCATCAGTGCTTTTTCATTATGACGGCGCGGCCTGACAAATCGCGGCAACCAATCCTAATTTGCCGCTTACCAACTGGCTTTGACCAGCCTGCGCAATATCATTGGCCAGCATGATTTGGACGAGGTATTGCAAGAGCGCGACAAGATCAATGGCTTGCTGCGGGACAATATCGCCGGCGCCGCGATACCGTGGTGCTTTGTGGTCGAACGGATTGAAATGAAGGACATACCCTATGAAATGTTACACACATCATACCGTTGACGCGGTAGCAGTTTGCCGCGCATGTAATCGCGCACTTTGCCCGGATTGTGTCACCGAGGTGGGCGAGACTTGCGCCTGTAAGAATCGCTGCGAGGAGCGCGTCACTATATTGAATGCGATGGTTGTCCGGAACAGAGCCCTCCAGCAGCGGCTTCCCGTTGTTTCCATATTCCCCGGATTGCTGGGCGTGATTTTTTTAGTCTGAGGCATTTTATTCCGTTCTGATCCGTTCCTTTTGAGCATGGGCAGTGTGTTCATACTTTGGAGCATAGTCGTTTTTATTGTGTACAAGCGGCGGAAGTGATGCGCCTGGCAAATGGCCGCATCTCGTAGGCAGAGGAATGTTTGTCCCGCTGCGGCGGGTTCTGATCGTTAGGCCACTTTCACGCGCCATGCCTGCCACCTACACACTCGATAACGGAGCGGAGATTCACAGACAATCTCCAGACACGTTTGAGATACCGCCTCAAACAGAACGTGAGAGTTTGGTTCATCAATAAGCCGCGTTTTTTCGGGGTTGACCTGCGCTGGTAATGGCGTATAACGCCTTCAATATGAGTCGAATGAGCGGAAATCTGCCGGGCGTCTAATCACCACCGGCGATTCGCTCAAGAACTGTTGGGCAGTCCATAACTTTCCATGATACCTCTGATCATTATCGCGTTTATCTTTGTGGGTTTATTGAGTGGAGTTCGCATTGCGCGGGAGTATGAGCGAGGGGTCGTATTTCGCCTTGGTCGCTACATCGGGTTGCGGGGGCCTGGCCTATACTGGATCGTCCCGCTGGGCATCGACCAGGCGGTGGCCATCGATATTCGCACGCAGACCGTCAATGCCGAACAGCAGGAGACCATTACTCGCGACAGCGTCACGGTGAAGGTCAACGCGGTTCTTTGGTATCATATCGCCGACGCGGACAAATCGGTGATTGCGGTGAAGGACTCGGGGTTGGCCGTTTATCAACTGGCGCTGACCAGCCTGCGCAATATCATTGGCCAGCATGATTTGGACGAGGTCTTGCAGGAGCGCGACAAGATCAACGGGTTGCTGCGGGACAATATCGCCGGCGCCGCGATACCGTGGTGCTTTGTGGTCGAACGGATTGAAATGAAGGATGTGGAACTGCCGGAGGCGATGCAGGAGGTGATGGCCATGCAGGCGCAAGCGATTCGGGAGAAGCGAGCGCGCATTATCAAGGCGGAGGCGGAGTTGGAAGCGTCCAAGAAGCTCGGGTCTGCCGCCGAACAAATGGCGAACAATCCCGTGGCCATCGAGTTGCGACGGATGCAAATGGTCACGGAAGTTGGCGCCGAGAACAATACCACCACCGTGCTGATGATCCCGTCGGATTTTGTGACGTTGGCCAAAAGTTTTACTCAATATCTGAACGAGCACCCGGGACACAAAGGGGAAGTCCAGAAAACGGCTTGATATTAGACCGCCATGTCTTCATCGCTCGCGCAACTTATCCGGGGCCTTTTGTTATGTGCCGTGTGCGTTGGATTTTTGTGGTTTGTCACGCGACGTCGTCAGGCCTGGCGGAGATTTGTTGAACGTGACCTGGCGCGTCAGCAGCGTTTTCGTTTTCCTGCGAGATTTATTGATTGGCAGCGACGTTTTTGTCTTGGGAGGGGAGTTGTTGTTTTATTGTGGGGGTTGGTCGCATTGAGTGTCTTGCTCCTCATCGTTGATATTTCTCTGGGTTTGATCTAACGAGTCACTGGAGCAAATCCCGATGAGGCAATTCAGAGACTCCTCACGTAGTCTCCTACTTTTTAACGGACTGCCAAAATCTGTCGCCGGTTCAGGCCTAAAATTTTATCAGGTTCCCATTGCGCCGGTTTTAGGTAACATACCTTATGAAGCCACGGCCCCAATTAATTGTAGCCTCTAACGATATGCTCATGTCTTTCTCTCGACAAATGCGGCGAACATTTTTGCTCATCGCCGGCGCGTTGCTGCTGGCGGGCGGCGCGTATGCGGCGACGAATGCCATCCCGGACGAGCCGGGTGTGTTGCGCGCGACGCTCACGAATGGCATGCAGGTGATCATCGTGCACAATCCGCTCGCGCCGGTGGTGACGACGGTGATCAATTATCGCGTGGGTTCGGACGAAACGCCGGCGGGATTTCCGGGCACGGCGCATGCGCTCGAGCACATGATGTTTCGCGGCAGCCCGGGGCTTTCCGGCGATCAATTGGCGGACGTGACCGCGATGCTCGGTGGCGATTTCAATGCGGATACGCAGCAGGCCGTGACGCAATATTTCTTCACCACGCCCTCCGAGGATCTGGATCTCGCGCTCCACGTCGAGGCGGAGCGGATGAAGGGCCTCGTCGATGACGAGAAGCTTTGGGACAAGGAACGCGGCGCGATCGAACAGGAAGTCGCGCAGGATTTATCGAACCCGGTATATGTTTTCTACATGCGCTTGATCGAGGCG
This sequence comes from Candidatus Angelobacter sp., assembly GCA_035606845.1. Lineage (GTDB taxonomy): Bacteria > Verrucomicrobiota > Verrucomicrobiia > Limisphaerales > DASXHY01 > DASXHY01. The sequence continues at coordinate 6,807 of DATNEA010000075.1, forward strand.
ATGTTCAAGGGGTCGCCTTACGAGCATGACGCGCTGGGCACCCGGCCATCCTTCGACAAAACGACGGATGCGGATTTGAGAAAATTTCACGATGAATGGTACGCACCCAACAACGCCATCCTGGTGGTCGCCGGCGATGTGGAGTTGCAACCGACGCTCGACCGGATCAAAAGCATTTTTAATGCAATTCCTTCCAGGGAATTGCCGGCGCGGCCGAACTATTCGTTTGAGCCGGTGAAGCCGACGAAGCTGGCCATCGATACGGATTTGCCTTACGGGCTCGTGGCGATCACGTACCGGTTCCCCGGGTTCAACAGTCCGGATTACGCGGCGGCGCAGGTGTTGTCGGATGTATTGAGCAGCCGTCGCGGCGATCTTTACGGCCTGGTGCCGGAGGGCAAGGCGCTGCTGGCGTCGTTTGAGTATGACACGCTGCCGTATTCGGGCATCGGCTATGCGATTGCGGGATTTCCGGCGGACGGCGATAGCGCGGGTCTGCTGAAGCAGGTGCAAACGATTGTTTCCACCGGCGCGATGGATGGATTCCCCGAGGATTTGGTGGAAGCAGCCAAGCGGCGGGAAATCGCGAGCGCGGAATTCATGAAGAATTCCGTTTCCGGCCTCGCGATGGCATGGTCGGCGGCGGTAGCCATCGAAGGCCGGCATTCGCCGCAGGATGACATCGAGGCGATCCGTCGCGTGACGGTGGCGGACGTGAATCGCGTCGCGAGGGAATTGCTGGACACCAATCACGCGGTGACGGCGATTTTGACGCCGGTGCCGTCGGGCAAGGCGGTTTCAACGAAAAGTTTTGGCGGTGCGGAATCGTTCGCGGCGGGCGAGACAAAGGGCGTGAAGCTGCCGTATTGGGCGGCGAACGCGGTGAACCGGCTCGAGGTGCCGAAGCTCACGACGAATCCAACGGTCACGAATTTGCCGAACGGTTTGAAGCTGATCATCCAGCCGCAAAACGTGAGCGACACGGTGTGCGTTTATGGACGCGTAAAAAATCGGCCGAAGGTGCAGATGCCAAAGGGCAAGGATGGCGTGGACCAGGCGCTGGACCAGTTGTTCTCGTTCGGCACGAAAACATTGGACCGGATGGCGTTTGAAAAGGCGCTGGATGAGATCGGCGCGAACGAATCGGCCGGCGCGGATTTCTCCTTGCTGGTGTTGACGGCGGATTTTGATCGCGGGATGCAATTGCTGGCTGACAACCAGCTTTCGCCGGCGCTGCCAGAAAAGGCGTTCCGTGTGTTGCAGCCGGTGATTGCCGAAGGAGTGGCGGGTGAATTGCAAAGCCCGGGCTATCGGGCGGAGCGGGCGATAGAGACGTCGTTGTTTCCAAAGAGCGATCCGACGCATCGCGAGACGACGCCGGGAAGCATCAAGGGACTTTCCATCGATGATGTGCGGAATTATTACCACGAGGCGTTTCGGCCGGACCTGACGACGATGGTGATTATCGGCAAGGTGACGCCGGAGCATGCGATTGAGGTGGCGGAAAAATATTTTGGGAGCTGGAGCGCGTCCGGGCCGAAACCGAACACGCTGTATCCGCCGGCGCCGGCGAACGCGCCGGTGATCCTGAATGTGCCCGACGCGAGCCGCGTGCAGGACAAGGTGACGCTGGCGCATACGCTGAAGTTGACGCGCACGAATGATGACTATTACGCCCTGGAACTCGGGAACAATGTTTTGGGCGGCGCGTTTTATGCCACGCGGTTTTATCGCGACCTGCGCAAGAATGCGGGGTTGGTTTATTTTGTGTCGTCGTCGTTCCAGGTTGGGCTGACGCGCGGCGTGTATGAGATTAGTTATGCCTGCGATCCGCCGAATGTTTTCAAAGCGCGCAACATGATCGCGCGCGACCTGAATGAAATGCGGACGAACAATGTGACGGATGCGGAGTTGCACCAGGCGAAGGTGCTGGTGCTGCGAAAAATTCCGCTCTCGGAAGCGAGTTTTGACGCGATTGCGGGCGGATGGCTATCGCGGACGGAATTGAATTTGCCCTTGGATGAACCGGTGCGCGCGGCGCATCTGTATATCGATATGACCGCGGACCACGTGCGCGCGGCGTTCAATAAATGGATTCGCCCGGAGGATTTCGTGCAGGTGTCGCAGGGTCCGGCGCCGAAATAGGATAGTAGCACGGGCATCTTGCCCGTGAGTTTTTGGTTCGCACGGGCGAGACGCTCGTGCCACTACTATTTCTCCGTCTGAAACGGCTCAGTCGGCAGCCCGGCGCGGTTGAAGAAATTCGGCTGCGCGGTTTCATCCCAGGCGAAGCGCACGGCGGTGGGCTGGAAAGCCCCGTCGACATTGTCTGCGCTGGCGGAAACTTCCACGGTATCGCCCACGATTTTTGCATCCGCCGGCACGAATTTTCCATCCTGGCCCGCGATCGTGAACCAGGTGAGTGGACCGTTCGTGCTCATCAAGCCGCCATCGACGTGGTCAAATTGAAGAACGGCTTTGTTGCCTTCGATTTTCATGCGCTTGAAAACGGGGCCCGACGCGACGACGTCTTCGCCGTAAGTATTTCTGCGCGCGAGGAGGGCCAGGCGATGGCCGACGTCCTGTTTGTCGCGCGGATGGATGTCGTTCAAATCGTTGACGAGATCGGTGGTGACGACCATGCCGGTGTTTTTGATGGTGCGCGCGGCGCGGGATTGGATGGTCCAGAATTCCGGCAACCAGTCGGGGGAGAGGGCGCGCCGGGCTTTTCCGCTGTAGTATTTGAAGGGCGCAATCTGGACGAAATGGGAAATCGCCTTCGTGCCAAATGGCGCGCCAGCCGCCAACCAGGGCTTTCATTTTGTCGGCGTAAGTCAAATAGTCGTCGTTGGTGCCCATGAGATTTGATTCGCCCTGATACCAGAGCGCGCCGCGGATGGCGAAGCCGGCAATCGGCGCGATCATGGCATTGTAAATAACCATGGGCGTGGTGTTCGGGATCTTGCCGGTGATCGAAGGCGGCGTGGCGAGTCGCGCGAGGGAATGAACGGATTCGAAGCCGACGGGTGGCGTCCAGGGCTCGATGCGCGTGCAGCCCCAGGAGGATTCAATGAGGCCGACGGGGACGTTCAGGTTGGTGTGAATTTCGCGGCCGAAGAAATAACCGGCGGCGGAAAACTTGGTGGTTTCGAGCGCGTTCGAATCGCAGGCGCGCCAGGTGCGGAACTTTTTGAGATTGTCGAGCGGCGTGGCGGAAAGCTCTTTTTCCACTTTGAAGAGCCGGATGTCCGGGTAGTGGCCGGCGGCGAGTTCTTCCGGGGCATTGAAGCAGGGCTTCTGGCCGGGTTGGTTGCCGATGGGTTTTTCCATGTTCGATTGGCCGGAGCAAAGCCAGACTTCGCCGACCAAAATGTTGGTGAACGATTTGGTTTCGCCGGACTCAACGACGAGCGTTTGCGGGAGGAAAGTGGCGTCGAGTTTTTTGAGCTTCACGAGCCAGCGGCCTTGTTTGTCGGCGTGGGTGGAGGCGGATTGGCCGTCGAAATTTACCGTGACCTTCGCGCCGGGCGCGGCCCAACCCCAAATCGGCACGGGCTGCTGCTGCTGGAGAACCATGTTATCACCGAAAATGGCGGGCAATTTGAGCGAGCCTGATTCAGCGTTGGTGCTATCGGCGAAGAGCGGTTGGCAAAGGGTTAATGCGACGAGGAGAACAAGGGTTTTAAAGACGCCGGAAAGAATTTTCATGATTCGATTACAACCCGAACTGCAACTTTTGAATGTGGCCGAGTGGATTTTCAGCCGGCCACGGAATTTTCAGAGCATTAAAAATGAAGGCGCGAATGTCAAACGGAAGTTCCAGGAGAGCTAGCGTCCCAAGTTGGACGGAGCGCGGCTCTGTAAGCCGCAGCGTGTTTTTGGGCAGAACGCACAAGCCATGCGAACGTTGCTGCGGCTCACAGAGCCGCGCTCCGGCGTTCGGTTGACGTGCCCAAATGAATGCGGCGTATCAATTCGTCTGCGTGCTTGCCGGGGGGTAAATTCGGTGTTCGCCCCAGATGAATCGACGGCTGTTTCGCGCCATGGTTTGGCTGATTGTGCCGGATGACCGGCTCGAAAATGCGAGGAAATGGGATGATTCAGGGAATGAAATCAGGCGGGCAAAGGATGCCGGTGTCGGCGCTTCTCTCGAATGGCGTCAGGGGAGTGACCGTTGTCGCCGCGCATGCGGACGATGAAGTGATTGGCGCGGGGTTGCAGTTGCGCCGATGGCGCGAGCCGCAGGTGGTGATTGTGACGAATGGCGCGCCGCCCGATCCGGACGACGCGTGGAGCGCCGGTTTCGCGGACGCGCGGGATTATGCTCAGGCGCGGCTGCAGGAATCCTTGAGCGCGCTGGAATTGGCGGGAGTGACAGCGGAGCAAGTGCACGCGCTGGGATTTCCCGATCAGCGCGCCTCCTTCGCAATGAGAGAAATGGCGGAAATGCTGGCTGGAAAGTTCGATGAATTTCAGACGCGCATCGTGGTGACGCATCCTTACGAGGGCGGACATCCGGACCATGACACGACGGCTTTGGCGGTCCATTTAGCGTGCCGCATTCATGAGGCGCACGCGGATGGGGCGCCTTTGATTATGGAAATGACTTCGTATCACAATCGAGATGGTTTGATGCAAACGGGCGCGTTTCTGCCGGCGTCCGGCGCGGGGCCAGTGGCGGAAGGAAATTGGTCGGAGGAATTGGGGCTTTTTAAGCGAAGACTCTTCGCGTTTTTCAAAACGCAGCAAAATGTGTTGCGCTATTTCCCGGTTCAACCGGAACGATTTCGCGTCGCGCCGCGCTACGATTTCACGCAGCCACCCCATGCCGGCCGATTGTATTATGAGCTTTTCGACTGGGGAATGAATGGAAGACGCTGGCGCGAACTTGCGGCCGAAGCGTTGCGCGCCTGTGATGCGGCAGCAATGGCAACCAGTTCAGTCCTGATCTGACCGCCTCCATGCACATGACAATTCTTAGCGTTGCATACGCGCTGGCCCCGGTTGCGCCCGGAGCGGTGGGCGGAGCCGAACAGGTGTTGTCGCGGCTGGACGCTGAATTGACCCGCGCCGGGCACCAATCCATCGTGGTGGCGTGCGAAGGTTCGCAGGTGAGCGGCAGGCTGCTGGCGGTGCCGAGGCCCGAGGGAGATTTCGACGAGACCGCGCGCAGGATGGCGGCGTGGCGGCATCGGGATGCGATCGTGCGCGCGCTGGAGAACTGGCCGGTGGACGCGATTCATCTGCATGGGGTCGATTTTCTGAATTATCTCCCTGCGCGCGATTTGCCGATGCTGGCGACGTTGCATTTGCCCATTTCGTGGTATCCGCGAGCCGTCTTTCAACTGGGCCGGCCGCAACTTTTCTTCAACTGCGTGTCGGCATCGCAACATCGGAATTGTGCGCCCTGCGCGAACCTGCTGCCGCCGATTGAAAATGGCGTGCCGGAAGAATTCTTTTCGGCGCGGCACGCCAAGCGGCGATTTGCGCTGGCGTTGGGCCGGATTTGTCCCGAGAAAGGTTTTCACATCGCGCTGGATGCCGCCGCCCAGGCCGGCGTGCGGATGCTGATCGCGGGTCAAGTGTTTCCTTACGCGGACCACAAAAAATATTTCGAAGAGAAAATTGCTCCGCGGCTGAATGCGTCGGCGCGATTTATCGGGCCGGTGCGGCCGCCGCGAACGAAGCGTTTGCTGGCTGCCGCGCGATGTTTGCTGGTTCCCAGTCTCGCGCCGGAAACAAGTTCACTGGTGGCGATGGAAGCGCTGGCTTGCGGCACGCCGGTGATTGCGTTCCGTTCCGGCGCGCTGGCGGAATTGGTCGAACCTGGCCGGACCGGATTTCTGGTTTCGAGCCGCGAGGAAATGGCGGAGGCGATTCGGCAGGCGGATTCCATTGATCCGGAAGTGTGCCGGCGGACGGCGCGCGAACGATTTTCGGTGAAGCAAATGGCGAGGCGATATTTCGATGTGTACCGACGATTGGCTGGTTCGAAAGCGAATCCGTTCAATCGGCACGATTACGGCGCGTTCGCAGTCGCACGCGGCGGAACCTCCCCAGAATGCCGAATGTCCGTCGGTTCTTGACCCCAGTTGAACCTTGCGCGCGCTGCTTGGACGTTGGGAACATTGAATTCATTCCATGGAATTCGAACCGAGAAAATGATTGATTATGAAGACACGCGCAACGACACGAGGAACATCAAGACGATCAACACGCAACCGGCTCACCAGCAACCGCGGCACGCGGACCAGTTCGCGCCGGCAATCCATGCGAGGCAAAAGCCGGGCTGGGCAGCGGGCGAGCCAGCGCAGTTCCGCGCGGGCGAGTTCGGGCCGCACGAGCCGTTCGGCGAAACGAACGACCGACCATGACGAAATCCGCGAATGGGCGGAATCGCGAGGCGGCCATCCGGCAACGGTGAAGCAAACGCGGCGGCAAGGCCAGCCGGCGGGAGTCATTCGCATCGATTTTCCGGGATTCAGCGGACAAGCGACGCTGAAGGAGATTACCTGGAAGGAATGGTTTGATATTTTTGAGAAGCGGAAACTGGCGTTCCTTTATCAAAATCTCAAAAACAGCCGGTTCAATAAACTGGTGGAGCGAGAGGATTGAGGGGGAAAGCTCGGGATAATTCCTTCTACAATCAATCAGACATATTTTAGATCCAAAATCAAAGGTGGAAGCATCATCCTCTGCGACGGCGCGGTTTCGGGCGGCGCTACAGCAAACCAACAAAAACTATTGGCCGCAAAAGAATGCAAAAACCGCAAAGAACACAGTATTTCTGTGCCTTCTCTGCGTTCTTTTGCGGCTATGAGTTTATTTTACCTGTCCTAGCGCAGCCCTCCGGGTGACTGGCCTTTTTGTCGCTGCCTTCATTGCTCGCTCCTTACAGACCCCGTAAGAGTATGCTCGTCGGCTCGCGCCTCGGCATCGTCAAAAATTCCTGGCCACGCAGGTATCGAAATCTATTTGTCACAGTAATAGATTTTGAACTTTGTATTATCTATTGCATCGCCCCGCGCTTTTATGTTAAGGAGAAGTGTTCCTTAACAATGCGTTGGTGGAACTTCGATCGGAAACCGTCTTGGGGGGCAGGGTTATGGACTTAATTGACCTGAGTTTTGTCTTGCCGTGTTTAAATGAGGAGCGGACTGTCGAACGATGTATCATGGATTGCGTCGCGGCTTGCGGGCGGCTGGGCATCCAGTACGAAATCATCGTTGCCGATAATGGCAGTTCCGACCGTTCCCGCGAGATCGCCTTGGCGTCTGGCGCGCGAGTGATTTCAGTCTCGCGGCTTGGATACGGCAGCGCGTTGCAAGAAGGGATTCTAGCCGCGCGAGGCACGTACGTGTTGATGGGTGACAGCGATCTTAGCTATGACTTTGGCGAGATGCCGCGATTTCTCGACAAGTTGCGCGAGGGCTTCGATCTGGTGATGGGTTGTCGCATAGGTCGCGGCGGGGGAGTGATCGAACGCGGCGCGATGCCTTTTCTGCACCGGTGGTTGGGAAATCCGGGCCTCTCTTGGTTGGGGCGCGTTCTTTTTCGCAATAACATCATTGATTTTCATTGCGGCATCCGCGGGTTTCGGCGGCAAGCGATCCTGGAATTGGGGCTAAACACCGCCGGGATGGAGTTTGCTTCGGAGATGATCGTCAAAGCCAGTCTCGCCAAGCTGCGGATCACTCAAGTGCCGGTGACCTTGCGGCCGGACGGCCGTGGTCGGCGGCCACATTTGCGGACGTGGCGCGACGGGTGGCGTCATTTGAGATTCATGCTCCTGCACGCGCCGCGTTGGCTATTCATGTATCCTGGGCTATTTATGTTATTGGTGGCGACCGTTTGTTTTGGCCTATTGCTGCGGGGGCCGATAACGGTTGCGGGCACGCGGTTCGATACAAACACACTGTTAGTTTGCGCCGTGGGGATGATGGCGGGATTTCAGTTGCTGCTGCTGGGCCTCTTTTCCGAAGTATTTACTGGAGTGACAGGCCTGCTGCCGTCCTCCCGACTGGCGACCCGGATACTTCATATATACCCATTCGAGAAAGGTATTCTGTTGGGCGGCGCTTTGGTCCTCGCTGGGGCTGTATGTCTGGTGCTGGCCCTTCTGAAGTGGAAGAACACTGGATTTGGGGACCTGACCTATTCGGATACGTTGCGGCTGACGATTCCGAGTGTCACCGGAATGTCATTGGGGATACAGATCATGTTCGGGGGTTTTCTCCTGGCGGTCCTTGGCTTGGGTGAGGGCCGCTTCGAAAACTCCCGGCCCGCGGACACAGCAGCTCATTTGGCAAAAAAACGTTCGGAAGGCACTCAAGCTCAAGTAGACTAAAAGCTTTCACCCTTTCGGATAGTTGAATTAATTCAGGACTCCGGCGTGCGATGTGGAAGGAGCGGCCTTCATGCACGGATGACGAAAAGACCAAAATGGAGGCGGCGGCATATGGGATGGAAGTCGAGTCGATCAGTGGCCGTTTGTGGCGCCCGAAGCGCTCACGTTCAAGTCTTTTCCGACGGTCAGAAGCAGGGGATGGCCTGAATCCAGGCCGAAAGATTGTGCTCCATCGACGTTTATTTTCTTGCCGCCCGCTTGGAAGCTCAAGGCGGCGCGTGACTTGCCGGGATGAGCAACGGTTATGTGGACCGACTCGCCCGGTATCATCGTTCCCACAGATTGGGCAAAATGGTCAGTCGAAATCCAAACATTACTCAAAGTCGTGTTGGATCGGTTGTCGACGACAATTTCCGTGGGACTCCGTGAGCAGCCGGTCAATGTGGCCAGCAAAACGGCGCATAGGAGGCCAGCGCCGCGGGCCGGCCGACGGCAGATTTCTCCCAGACGAGCTGGGTTCAGTTTAAAAATGGATGTTGAAATAATAATAAGAGCAAATCAAGAAAAGTTCCAGCCACTAAGACTGGGAGAATACCCCTGTTTTTCGCAACGCCGCGTTTTCTTTCTTTCGGAAAACAAAGGCGGATTCAGCCGTGAAATGATAATCACCCTGCCCAATAAAAATTTATATGTCTAATAAGGAACACGATTTGAATGGAGCCCGCCATCCCTACCACGTACCAAAAAACCATTCGCGAGGTCTTTAGCCTGCCCCCCAAAGCAATAAAAAATGGAAAACAAAGTGTAAGAAACCGCGTGTACGAAAAGAACCAATTGGACATTGCCGGCACCAATCCGCTGATCAAAGCGAAAACAAATAGAGTTTTATCTAGCCGCCAGATGCTTGGTAGCAGCAGCAAAAACAGCAAAAAGAAATAGCGGTCGAAGATGGAGTTTACCATGTCATGAGAGGGGCCGATATTGGCCATTGCCTTGAAGAAACCTGGCAAATTAAATATATTGGCTATGGACGGGGAGTTGGCGAAATTTTTTTGCGCGGCAAATCCTTCCCAGGGGCTGCCTACGGCACAATACATGAAACTGAAATAACTGATAATTCCAAGACCTATAGCGATGACAGGTGCGAAGCAAAAACCAGACGAGTCATTTTCTCTATAAAAAAGCAAATGAATAAGCTTTTTGCCCGACGCCAAACGGCAGGTTTGCCGCATCTGGTCGAGGGCGTGCCAAATGGCAGGAATGATGCAAAGAATTCCGATCGCTCGGGTCAAGGGGAGAAAAAAACCGAATATGCAGGCAAGCCAGTAGTTCCGCTTGAAAAGGAAATAGAAGAAAATAGCTATTAACAATAAAAATAATGATTCGGTATATATGAAATTGAAAAATATGGCTCCTGGAAATGCGAGTATAAGAATGAGCGACCGATCGGCGATCAGGCTGCCGTAACTTTCGGAAACAAAACGGTAAAGGACGTATAAACCAATGAGTGAAAAAATATTTGCGAGCAGGAGCCCAAATAGCACTTGATGACCGGGCAATATCCGGTCGCATAGGCGAATAACCATCGGCCAAAGCGGATAAAAGGCGCAGCAGAAGCTTCCTTTTTTATAACCCTCAGTGGCTAAATATAGATACGAAGCTGAATCCCACGTGCCAAAATAGGATTCCAGCGTTACGGGTCCCGGGGGCCAATGGAAAGATGTTCCATGCTTTTGAACGTTAAACGACGGCACTAGCCATATTAAGAGGAAGATAAAAAAGAAAAGAATGAATTTATATGCAACCAGCGGAATCAAAACGCTCTTTTTTCGACCTATCGAATGTGCATCTGAAACATCGAGCTTCGAAATTATAGTATCTAATCTCACAATCTGGTAGTTACATTTAAATGTTACTTACCAGCAGTGATATATTCTTTTTTGCGCGAGGATGATAGGAAGAAACAAGTAAAGCCACCGATACACAACCAACTGGCAACTGCAACCAATATTTTATTGATTTCAGGGTCGGGAATATGAACCCATGCGGTGAATCTCCCGAGGCAGGGGCATCCACGTGAAAAATGGGCCGTCTCAAATACAACGCGGTAAAGCAGAAATTCCGTGCCTATGACCGCCACCAGGAGGTGGGCAAATGGTTTCTGTTTGAAAATTATAATGACAGCCACAACGGCTAGCTCGAGGAGCCCGACCAGGACCAATACCCAACGAGTGGTCAATCCCAACACCGGATCGGTCTCGTTTAGAATAGGGACCGGCACAATGGCACTGATCACTTTGGTGATTCCAGTGAAAGTAAGAATGATTGCGCTCGAAATCCAGAATGCGCGTAATAATTTAGCTTGCATCGTTGTTAGGAAAGTTGGTGAGGACCGCTGGCGATCCCCACCAATATGCTAGGAATGTTAAGAGCAGTTCACACCTACTGGAGGACAAGCACCGGTGGGCTGACCCGACGCTGCGGGGGCGACAGCACCTTGGGACTGATGATCCACTCCGTTGACAGTGCACGTGTAAGTGCAGGTCTGCGAAGTGGTGGTCTTGCAAGTTGTTCCCCCCGGGCATCCTGACACACATTGACTCCAAGTTCCGCTCGAATTACTGGGAGTTCCTTTTTGGCCTGCGTAAGTGCAGGTGGATTGAGTCCCATAGCAACCAAGGCTCGAAACCACCTGACAATTGGTTGATGCCAGTGCCGACAATGCGACGCCGCACACCAAAACAGCTATGGCACTTACTGTTGATATACGTTTTTTCATAACTCCTTTGTTTGTTTGTTTTTGTTTTCGTTTTTTCCACAGCTAGGCCAGATCACAAAATGGTATAGCTTGTAGAAACTGTCCCTTGAGCGCAAAACGGTATCCTTCCATAAACTCAAAGCCGATCTTCATTGTTAGAAAAGGTGTCAAGGAAAGGCTAAAGAGTACAATAGCCAGATTTTTAAAGACACTATTACCCCCCCCCAAGGCCCACCATCTCGTGGCGGAGGGGAGGTGGAAATCGCATTGTTTGAGATTAAGCACACTCAAATGGTATTAGCAGCTATACTATCCCTCAAATTTCGTTTCGTTTAAAAATGCGAGCGCACAATCAAATTGATCCATTTCGAAATCCATTAGATCACGCTCGAATTGAAAACCGGGTGTCGGTGAGAGCCTCCGACGATCCTCACAGACATGCCAAGAATCTTAGCAACTCCCACCTGCAGGAGGACAACTACCGGTCGGCTGTCCCGACGCCGCAGGGGCAACAGAACCTGTGACCTGATGATCCACTCCGTTGACAGTGCACGTGTAGGTGCAGGTCTGCGAAGAGACGGCGGTCTTGCAAGCTGTTCCTCCCGGGCATCCTGTGGTGCATTCATTCCAAGTTCCGCTTGAGTTACTCGGAGTTCCTTTTTGGCCCCCAAAGGTGCAAGTGGATTGAGCCCCATAGCAACCAAGGCTTGAGACCACGTAACAAGACGTTGACGCCAGCGCTGACAATGCCACGCCGCACGTCAAAACAGCAATAGCACTTATTTTTGATATACGCTTTTTCATAATTCCCTTTGTTTACTTGTTTTTGTTCTGTTTGCGTTGCTGCAGCCAATAGAGAATGAGGGGGCTTAAAAACATCAAAGCAATAAAGTAATAAACGCCTTTGGTAATCTGGCGGGCTTGATCAGCGGCGAAAGAGTCAGCCAGTCTAAAATGCTGCCCTTGTTGGCTATAATATAAATATTTGTTGGAAACTACTATTTGGGCCACAAGATTGTTCGTCGCAATGTGATCGGGTATGCTGAACTGGCTTTCTGGAAGCGGCGCCGCGGCTGCCTCCAACGAATAGATTTTGAATATTGAAATAAGATTCGTTTCTCCATCCTGGGCCATGAGAGAAACAATGCGGCTCGGCAGAAATGGCAGAGACAAGGAACCATCATAATAGTAGCGGTAAGTCCATACCTGGCTTATTTCATTAGGTGTTTTAAGGTCATGCGCCTCGACTGTCATCATTGTCGCTCTTCCCTGGCTATCCCTCGAAAGTTTGCCATTGACCCAAATGCCCTGATTCGCATTAGTAACTAAAAATCCGTCCCCCGCCCATTGAACTGACCCAACTGGAATAAGATGGCACCCCATATTGAGCATGTCCGCGGCGTGCGACTGCAAAGTTAGATCACGCAGTGCCGTAAGTGAATTACGTTCTTCTTCTTTTCGCCCGGCATCAGTCCAAAGATATAAGTTGCCACCCATCCTCCGCGAGAATTTTTTCTCATAATTCGCCAGGATTGAAGAGTATTTCTCAAGATCCGCTGCTTCGCCGGAGATTGCCAAATTTGAGTAGGATTGCGCAAAAAAGACCGCATTTGTCTGCCAGCGCAATTCATCCAGAAAGAAATCCATTGAGTTTGTCGTTTTTGGATCTCTAGGAACTTCCTGGCTGTAAACCAGGTTTGCTATCGGAGGCGGATCGTGAATGAATTGTTTAAATTGATCGGCGGGCTCGCCCGTGGTGGGCCTCTGCTCGGCCAAGCTGGAGCTAAAACTTGATTGAACGAGCAAAGTCGAAACAGTCAGAGATAAAAGCCAGGCGGTTCTCATTAGTTAATGATTATTCAGTTCGGGACGAGTTGTTCCGAGAGAATGGCGGAGTAATAAGAGGCGAGCGAATGGAACGAGGTCTATTTGACCCCTGCCCAGAAGTCTTTTTCCACAGCGCCATCTGTGTGTTCGATCCCATAATCCTTTTTTCCCACGTACGGGCCAACTTGACGTTCGCTCCGTGATAGTGAAACTCTGTTAGACTTCTGCTATTCTCCACAAAGACTGAATAAGGTCAAGTGATTTTTATAAAAAGTTATTCACTTACAAGATACGAAGTCCACAGGCCAGCCAAAACGCTATCTAAAGATTCGCATGGGATCCGCGAGCGCAAACAGTTTTTGTTGTAATTCAATAACTTATGTTAAATAGACAGGGATGCAATCGCCACCTAGAGGTGTTTTGTCAAATGCTTTGCCATCATTGGCAATCCTTGCGTCGACCGGACAAAGATCAGCATGTGGGTGATGTTTTCAATGTTAGCAATCTGCGCGCTGCTTTGCAACGTGAAAACCTTTGATATGGAATATAATGGGACGCGAAGCCTTATTGGTTTAAGATCTTACTTGATCCAAGCAATGGATTTCCTCACGATCAATCGCGTTCTTAGATGCGTCGCACTGTACCCGCGGGAAATAGCTATTGACAGAATCTCTGTTGCTTGTAGAAGGTATAAGTGGTTCGGGTGATCAACGGGATACTCAGTTTCAGTTCGCAAAGATGCCGCGGGGTGTCAACTTTGACGCGGCCAATAGCCATTCTGACGTTTGCGGAAATGGAGAAATGGGAATCTACCACTCGAAATGGCGCTCCAAGCGAGGAGGACGACAAGGCGGCAATATGAAAATCAACAGGGATGTTGTGGTTTGGCCAACTCTGAAGCGTTACATTCGTTTCGGCGTTGTTGGTGCAACTGGAATCGCGGTGGACATGGCAGTGCTGTTCATTCTGTCAGATCCAAGGATGCTCGCGATAAACCTTTCTTTGGGCAAGGTGCTGGCTGCGGAGATCGCATTGATCAGCAACTTTATCTGGAATGAACTGTGGACCTTTGGCGACATTTCGGCCGCTCAAAACCGGTGGCGCGATCGCTTGCAGCGTTTGGTGAAATTCAATTTGATTTGCGTTGCCGGCATTGGCCTTAGTCTTGTGTTGTTGAATATCCAAGTGCGATTAATTGCCGTGAATGTCTACCTGGGCAACTTGATTGCAATCCTTATCGTGAGCGTGTGGAATTTCGGGATGAATCTCAAATTCGGATGGAACAAAACGGCGAACATAGGTTTCTTCGAAAAAGCAGAGCTTCAAAGCGTGTTCACTACGGAGATAGACCGAGCCGGAACTGAACAATGTCCCCCCAGCCCTGACGGATTTCAAATTTTCATAAAATGACGCCGGACAACGCTTCTTGGAGTTCGCGGCTGAAACGAGTCAGATGTCGCTGGCTTCCCAGTCCTACTGCCCTAAGGGTCCCCAACAAAAGTCGTCGGTTTGAGCCGAAGCGGACCATGCTTTATACAAGCCAGAATACATCGACATCTGGATGGGCATCTGTTAATACAGATGCACGGGTTCTTCTATGGATGGCGAAGCGATGACAAACGCGCGGCGGCGCTGGTGGTTTGACGGGGTGATTGCGCTTTATTTGGCGTCGATGCTCACGTTACTTACGCTCTCCGACGTCGGTCGCTGGTATTCCGCCAATCCCGTGCTGCGGTGGCAAACGGACGCATTCCTCCATGGGCATTTGGCGCTTAGTGCTTCACCGTACAGCTTGCAGCACGATTTAGCCTGGGATCATGGCGTGCAGCAAGTTTGGGGGTTGGGAGTGCCGGCCTTTCGCTTTCCCTTTGAATTGATCGCCCGTGTTTTCGGACTCCAAGCGTTTCCGGACCGTCTCATATTTCTCATCGCGTGCACACTCTGCTACTGGTTTGTGATTCGGACATTCACTACGCTGCAATGCAAGACGGATTCTTCCGGCACGACCGCTGATAATTGGAAAAGGATGCGCGTTCCCTGGGTGCTGGGAGTGCTCTTCTGGGCTCCGCCCTTCGTCTATCTGTTGCGCGTCCGCTCGGAGGTCTATGAGGAGGTTATTGCTTATGGCTATCTTTACTCGTTGGTTTTGTTTGCCGGATTTCTGCGAGCGGTACGAAGCCCGACGGCTGCCAAGTTGTTATTGCTTGCTTTATGGTCAGGCCTAGGCGCATGGGTCCGTCCGACCTTATTGTTCTATGGTGTTGTGACAGTCGGGTTGGCATGTGTTATCGCCTGGCGAGCGCGGATGCGTGTCGCCGTGCTCGCCGGCATCCTGCTGGTGTTCTTCCTTTGCGGAGCAGGGTTGGGATGTACTAATATACTGCGGTTCGGCGGATTTTTCGAGTTTGGCCATTCGCTCAATCTCGAAACCGGCGTCTCCTGGGACACTTGGAACACTTATTCGCTCAAATTCGATTACCCCTTTCGCCGGGAGCCTTTTCTCTCAGCCGCGCGGGATGAATTAGGAACACTGTTCTTTAATCGAAAGCTGAATGGAATGGATTTCTATGCGCCAGATGCCGTTTGGGGCCAATCCGCGACTCTTCGCTGGCATGAGATGTACTTTCCAACCTTCAATGTGCTGTACCTCGCGTTACTGATTGGCAGCATCCTGATTTGGATAGCACATTTCGCGCGCCATTGCGTGGCGCGTGGCAGGTCGGCGCAAAGCCCGCAGCTTCCAGAAGCGATGGGCAGCGCGCGCTTGAAGTCTGCGTTCGCGGTTTGTGCAGTGCCGTGGGCGGCGCTTTCGTTTCTCCTGTTGTTCGGATTCTATCTCTGGTCTCCCAGTGTGTCTTCGCGATACAATGTTGACTTCCTCCCCGCCGTTATGGTTGGCATAAGCGCCCTCGTTTGGAATGCGTTCGAATTGGGTTATTTTAAGGCGAAGTGGCAAGCCCGCTGGTGTTTCGCCATCGCAGGAGTATGGATCGCCATTGCTATTTTCGTGGGCCGGATTCAATCGGGCTATTATTCCTATACGGTAAGGCTCGCCGAAATTCAATCCGCGGCAGCAGTTTCTCCGTCCTCACCCGGAACACCTCCCGAATTGCGACATTACGAACTCAGCAGCCCTGATTTGTCTGCCGATATTCCTTTCAACCGCGATGGCTGGAACCTGGGCGATGGAACCGTACAACCCGCAGTCACGCTCTTTGCTTCAGACCCGGAATGTGTCGTGCTTTCGGTTTTTAAGCCTGACGGGACGCCGATCACTTCGGGCGATATTGAGCCGATCCAGGCCAAGATCGGACTGGAGTATCTCGCGCGTGACTCAGTCCAACTCTGTTCAACCAACGCCACCATTGTGTTTCGCGGACCACGGAAGTCGCGATATCAGCGCGGGCTTCAGGTCTGTTTTCTGGGCTTTATCCGTCCCGAGGAACTTGGGCGAAAGTCACCCTCCGTCTGTTTATCGAGCGTTTCTTTTGCGCGAAGCAAGCTCCCCCTGGCAAAAAGATAACATTTACGAATTACGGTTGGGATTAAATGAAAAGACTCGCCGTCAATGGGTCAAAGCCGGCAGCAGCATGAACAGGATTGCAGTCATTGGAGCCGGACCCGCGGGGTTGACCGCGGCTTACCAGCTCACAAAAAGAATTGGGGACGTGGCGGTCTTTGAAGCCAGTTCGTGCGTTGGCGGCCTGGCGCGCTCGATGTCCTTGTGGAACCAGATCGTCGATCTGGGGCCGCATCGATTCTTCAGCCACGACCGGCGGGTCAACGAACTGTGGCTGGAGGTGGTGGGCCGGGACTACGCGATGGTCAAGCGGCAGACGAGGATTTTGTATGACGGCAAACTGTTCAAGTATCCGCTGGAAGGCCTGGATGTGCTCCAGAAACTTGGCGCATGGGAAGCCATGCGTTGTCTTTACAGCTACGCGCAAGAGTGGGGAAGTCCGACGCGGCTGGATGGCAGCTTTCAGAACTGGGTTTGCCAAAGATTTGGGCGGCGCCTCTTTGAAATCTTTTTCCAGAAATACAGTGAGAAACTCTGGGGCATTTCCTGCACCGAACTCGACGCGGACTTCGCCGCGCAGCGCATTAAAAAATTCTCGCTCTCAGTTGCCGTGAAGAGCGCCTTGTTTTATAACACCGGAAAAAACCACCGGACGCTGGCTGACGAGTTCGCGTATCCCACCGGCGGCACTGGCACTGTTTATCAACGCATGGCTGAAGCCGTCCAACAGCGCGGAGGACAAGTGCGCCTCAAAACACCGGTGCTGAAGGTCCTCACCGAAAACCGCAAAGTGATCGGTTTGAAAATGGCTTCGGGCGCCGTCGCCTGCGACCGGGTGATTTCCACCATGCCGCTGACTGTCATGGTGCTGCAATTGGATGGTGTTCCACCGGAGGTGACTGCTGCCTGCGCGCAACTCCAATTCCGAAATACAATTCTCGTGTACGTCGAGGTGCTGGACGGCAATCCCTGGCCCGACAATTGGATTTACGTTCACAGCCCGGACCTGCGCTTTGGACGAGTCACCAATTTTCGCAACTGGGTGCCGCAACTGTATGGTGGGAGCCCCCATGCCATTCTGGCGATGGAATATTGGTGCAATTCAGACGATGCATTGTGGCAGCAAGAGGATCACAGCTTGATCGCCCAGGCGCGCGAGGAGCTGGTTCGTTCGGGGCTGGTCAGTAGTGCGGAAAAGCTTGGCCGTGGCAGTGTGTTTCGCGTTCCCCGGGCCTACCCCGTGTATCGCCGCGGCTACCAACAGCATTTGAAAGTGATTCGGGAGTATCTCGCCACGATTGAAGGTCTGGATGTGATCGGGCGTTATGGCTCCTTCAAGTACAACAACCAGGATCACTCCATTCTCATGGGGCGGCTGGCGGCGGAGAATGTTTTGGACGGAAAGCATCACGATCTTTGGGCCATCAACACGGATTACGACGCCTACCAGGAAGCGTGCTCGATAACGGAAAGCGGACTCACATGACAAAGCTGATGAACCAAACCGCGCCGGACGAAGCTGTGGAGCCCACGCCGAGTGGCTTCGGGGTTCGCTCACGACGCTTGGTCCTTTGGTACCTTTCAGCCCTCATTGCCATTGGCTTTTGTGTCGGCACCGGTTTGATAAGCGGCTGGGGAATGTGGTACTCGTCAAGCACGCCGTACCGGCGCCAGACAGAAGCGCTGCTAAACGGGCGAATGGCGTTGTCCACGTCACCGATCGAGTTGGAGCGTGACATGGTGTGGTGCAATGGGAGGGTGCAGCAAGTTTGGGGATTGGGTGTGCCGTGCTGGCGGTTGCTCTTCGAGGCGCCGGCTCGCTGGCTGGGCCAGCCCGCTTTTCCGGACCGCATCGCATTTGCAATCGCTTTGTGCCTCCTAAGCTACGCGATCCTGCGGCGATTTGTTTTTGCGAACGATCGCCTGGTGGATTGGAAACAGGAGCCGCACTTATTGCTCGCCGTTTTTCTTACCGTTCTGTTTCCACCCTTCCTCGCGATGTGCAAAGTTCAGTTGAACGTGTACGAGGAGGCAGTCGCTTACGGCTATATCTGCGGCATTGGGATGTTTCTGGGAACGCTCGCGTTCGTGCGGCAGCCCCGGCTCCGCCTGTACTTGATGCTTTGTTTCTGTGGCGGCCTCCTTCCATTTATCCGCCCAACCTTTGGCATTTACGGGTTTGCCTCCATGCTGATGGCATGGTTCGTCAGCCGGCGGGCACATTGGGCGTGGTGGAAATCATTCGCCGGTCCAGCCTTCTTTGGCGTGGGGATTCTTCTGTTGCTTTGGACCAATCAACAACGATTTGGCTCGATGCTTGAGTTTGGCCACAAGCTCAATTTGTCCGCCACGAATTGTGAATTTCTTTCCCAATTCTACAATCCCTATGGAAAAGAGCGCTTATGGCCCGCGGCACGCGAACTCGTGGGCACGATGTTCTTTACGCCTGGGTTAAATGGATTCGATGCGTTCCGAGAGCATGCGGTGCGATGGCAATCGGCCGCCATCCGTTATCGGGCCATTTATCACACGATGTATGATTGGACATTTCTCGTGGGAATCCTGGTGTGCTGGGCGTTTGTGTTGCGTCAAGCGCTGCTGTGGCTGCGGGGCCGCGCTTTGCGTCCACAGTACCTGATGGCCATGACGGCGGGCGTCTGGTCGTTGCTGGCTTTTGTTCCTTTAGTGGTATTCTATCTTCACTTCGTATTTGCTTTCTCCCGCTATTTCCTCGACTTCGGCCCCGCCATAGGCGTGGCCATGTTCGGCGGCGCCAATGCACTATGGATCCTCTTGAAAGAGAGCAGCCATCCCAGACTTCGGTCTTTTCCTGCTTTTGTCATTCCGTTGTTGGGGATTGTCTGGTGGGGATACGAAACGGCAACGATCCGTGCGATGGGTTACGGAGAGACCCTGTCGCGGGAGGCGGTCGTGGCGAGGCTGGATCAGAACCGGGCTTCCGAACCGCCGCTGCCGGCGCATTACCAGCTTGGCCAGGATTTGCCGGAGCTTTACGGAATCCCCTTCAACGGCGAAGGCTGGCAGCGAACTGGCGAAGTCGGTTGTGTGGTGACGTTGTTCGTGCGCGATTTGAATCATTTATCTCTGGAACTTGGTTCGATCTCTTCAACCCCGATTTCGGATGGCGACTGCGCATCGATTCGTGCTCGAATCGGGGAGGAATTTCTCCGAATCGAGTCCGTCCAAACCACCGATCGCGGTAAACGTCTCACCTTCGCGCCGCCCACATCCCAAATCTATCGGAAAGGGATTCAAACCGTCTTTGTCGCCTTTGCAACTCCGGCTACTTACCGGCACGGAAATCTTCCCTTGAAACTCTTGGAAGTGAACTGGACTCAATCGGGATCTGAATGAAGAACCGGGGGCTCGTTTAGTCGATAAAAAACCCTCCAGCTATGCTGGAGAGACTGCCGGAGTTTGACAGTTCCGGAACTGATTGCCGGAGGGCGGCGGAGGGAAAGGGATGTGGCCGTGACAAGGGGCTGCGATCGAGCGCCGTCAGGCGCGAAATCTTTGTAGTAATGAATCCAAAATGAACAAGCTCCGTAGGAGCGGCATGGCCGTCGTGGAAGAAGAAGATGTCGCCCCGCTGGGGCTTGGTGTTGTTTGAGAATTGCTGGCTACACAGATGCCGCGCCTACGGCGCTGAGAACGGGCTTCGCTTTTCTTGCCCGAAGTGCCATGCGGCTTTGAGTCGCTCCACCTCGGTCAAGCTTCCGGCTCTGCCGGCGGTTGCTGACTGTCGCGTATTTTGCGCAGGCAG
This sequence comes from Candidatus Angelobacter sp., assembly GCA_035606845.1. Taxonomy (GTDB): domain Bacteria; phylum Verrucomicrobiota; class Verrucomicrobiia; order Limisphaerales; family DASXHY01; genus DASXHY01. The sequence goes on from DATNEA010000075.1 coordinate 27,043, forward strand.
CTCGCGCCGTCTGTTTTCAGCGCAATTTGATTCGCGCCTCCGGAACTCCGGCGGTCGCCACGGTTACCTCTATCGGGCCGAGCTGGTCATGAAGCGATTGCACGATCGCGAGCGCGCGGCCGCCGTTGAATCGGCGCGAGTGGCTGCGCAAAGGAGTGGAATCACTCTGATCGCCGTTGTCCAGCGCGCGCAGCCGGGCCGGACCGGTGATTTCGACCGTGCAAAGGCCGTTGCCGTCCGGAACGACAACGCCATTCGTATCGACCAATCGCAATTCCAGATGTGCCACATCGCGATCCTGGGTTAACTGCTTCTTGTCAGGCGCAATTTCGATCCTCGCCGGAGGTCCTGCAGTTCTAAGGCGGTACTCCACGGTCTCTCCGCCGCCATTCCGGACGACCGCCTTGAGTTCCCCTGGTTCAAATACAACGTCCCATTGCGGAATCCGGTTGGGCGCATCGGCGGGACTTTTTGTGCCCAAAGACTTGCCGTTGAGGAACAATTCCACCGACTTGCAGTTGCAATAGCACTCGACGGTCAGTTGTGTGCCTGGCTTCCAGTTCCAATGATTCTTTGCGTCACCCAATGGGGCCCTGGTGGACTCATCCGAATCGTACGAATCCTGCACCGCGAGGTATACCATCGGTTTCTCCACCCAAAGCGACTTGCGAAATGCGCCGCGTGGTTTCAGGAAGCCACAGGTATTAAACATGCCGCTGCCCGAGCCGTGGGAGGGCCAATTCACGGCTTCGCCCAGAATGTCGAAACCCAGCCAAAGGAATTGTCCGGCAAGTCGGCGGTTGGTGGCGAGGAGATCGATATAATCCATGTGATAATCTTCCTCGCTGCCAATGAATTTGCGGTTGGGGTGCGCCTCCATGTCGGTCAGCATTTGGTCAAGTTGGTAATTGTAGCCGACGACGTCGAGTTGATCCTCCAGGCCGATCCGTTCGGCTCTTGCGGGTGCGCCTAAGGCAGCCGTGATGGGGCGCGTTGTGTCGCCTTTCCGCACGGCTTCGATCAGCCGTCGCGCATCCTTCGCGAGCACGCCCGCGGTCTTTTCCGTGTAGGGATCATTCGGATAATCCATTTCGTTTCCAATGGACCACAAAATGACACTGGGATGATTGCGATCGCGCCGGACCATATCCAGCATATCTTTGTCCGCCCATTTCTTGAAGAACTCGGAATATCCTCCGTGCAACGACGGCTTGCCAATGTTCCGCCCGAAGACCCACTTCTTCTTCGAGCCGCTCCATTCATCGAAAGCCTCGTCCATGACCAAAAAACCATGCTGGTCGCACAAGTCCAGGAACTCCGGTGACGGCTCATTGTGGCTGGTGCGAATCGCATTGCAGCCAACCTCCTTCAGCAAACGCAACCGCCGCTCATCCGTGGCTTCGGGCACGGCGGCGCCCAAGGCTCCTGCCGTGTGGTGCAGGCAGACGCCTTTGAATTTCATCGGCTGGCCGTTGAGGAAAAATCCTTTCTGCGGATCGAACTGAATGGAACGAATTCCAAACGGGGTGTCCAGCCGGTCAATGATGCGCTGGCCCAGGCGCAACGTAGTGACCGCCGTATAAAGCGACGGCGAGTCCGGCGACCAGAGTTTTGGGGAGGACAGCAGGATTTCCTGTGAGAGAACTTTTTGCCCTTCGGCTTCCACGGCAGAGTTCGTTCGCGATGTCCCTACCACCTGGCCGCCGGGGCCGATTAATTCGGTTGACAAATCGATATCAGCCGCCGCGACTTCATCGTCGACCGTTGTTTCGACAACCACACGCGCTTTTTGCTCGGAAACCTCTGGTGTGGTCACAAACACTCCGTCGTCACCGATATGCAAACGCTCGGTGGCGATGAGCCACACGTGGCGGTAAATGCCCGATCCGCCATAATAGCGAGTGTCGTCCATCGCGGAATGATCGACCCGCACTGCCAGGACGTTCGTGCCGCCGAATTTCAAATACGGCGTCAGATCGCAACTGAATGTGGTGTAAGCCCAGGGGCGGCCGCCGACGGATTTTCCGTTCAGCCACACCTCGCCTTTGGCGGAAACGCCCTCAAACTGGACCGCCACAATCTTGTCCTGCCATTGCGCCGGCACGGTGAATGTCTTCCGATACCACGCAATCCCTCCCGGCAAATACCCGCTGCAACTGAAATTCGTCGATGAAAAATCGCCTTCCACACTGAAATCGTGCGGCACATCGAGCTGCCGCCAGGAGGAGTCGTCAAAGGATGGGGTCGCCGCCTCAGGCACATCTCCCAAATGAAATCTCCAATTGAAATCAAAGCACTCATGCACGCGCGGTGGCACGTCGCCGTTCGAACGCTGCATGCGTTCCTTCTCCCTCTCCAAGTGGGCGTAGTTGGCGGCAACGCGTCGCTGGTGATAGGCTCGGCCGAGGATTACAATCAGCACGACAGCCAGCGCTGCGACACCGATGAGAATCGCTTTTGATCGTGACATATACCCCAACATAGGCAATTGGCTGTAGCTGAAACACAGCGCAGCAACCACCCAAGCCCTGGTCACAATGCCGGTCCTTCACGAACAACATCGCGAGCCGTCGGCAGGTCGCGTTTATAAAGCCAAAGCCCGCGAAGCGCAAGGGCAATATCGGCAATCAGCGCCGCGGGGGCGCAACTCGCGACACGCACCGGAGCGCGGCTGTGCTGAAAGCCGGCCGCAGCACGCGAGCCTTTGCTGGCATTTCACCGTTCAGTTTAAATGACATTGCTGGGGCTGGTCTCCGGCACAGCCGCGTTCCAAAATGGTGCGGTGCCACATTGCGCCTGCGCCGCGGCGGAAGAATAGTCTCCGGCCTGGCTCGTATTGCTTTTGATGAAGTTCGCAAGCCTGAGTTTCGCGGTCGACAAAATTTTGTGCCGAGACCGCAACGAATCGACTTGCCATTCACTTTCACACGTGCGAAATAAAGCCCCGTGCTGACGTATTGCAGCAAATTTGGGACTTTCGGAAAGAATGCCGCTTGCCCTCCGGCGAGAGTCGTTCGGTGCGATTGTTCTTTTGGGATTTTGTATTCCCCGTTGTGTCTTTTGCACTGCCATGGCCACAATGATAAGAGGGAATACAAAAACTTCGGTTTACAACATTTAAGCGGTTGTAAATGAATGGTTTGCCTCGGTAGCTCAATTGGCAGAGCAGTTGACTCTTAATCAATTGGTTCTAGGTTCAAGTCCTAGCCGGGGCACCACTTTCTTCAGATTTCTCCAAATACCAATCAAACACGACTGTCAGGGGTGGGTCGGGTTTGATTGGTGGTTGTAGCAACCAAAACGGCGGCGCGGCAGTGGGCGCATAGGAATTGCGTGCCGACCAGTTCAACGTGCTGGATGCCGAAACCGTGATGGCAGCAATCGCAGGTTTCGAGAATCACGGTTTCAGCTACGCCGACCAACGGGACAGTGAATTCACCTATTTTGATCGTAGCGTGTTTCATTCGATTTCAATCCACGCCGCGGCCGCCGCGGGCATTGCTATTGATCCTGCCAAACGGGGGTAACAAGACAATCCTGGCATAATTCAGGAATTTATCCAGTCAAAAATTTTTATAAACTGCTGATTCCAAGGCCGCTCAAAGAACAACGCGCCGTTTTCTGATCAGCTCAACTTGCCTGCCGACGAAGTCCCTTCGTGCTCGGCGTGGCCAATTTCGTCCTATGGCCAAGGACAACCCGAAGCGGCAGCGGATACTGTGGCTGGCGCACCGGCGGACTTATTATAAGCAAATAGCGAACAGCGTTTGAGATTTCTCTAGCGAGCGGAGTCCGGGTCTAATCGACTAGTTAACGCTAACCTGCTTTAGAGCCGACCGGCATTCTATTGATTACAATTTTATCACTTGCCGCGCGCGCGGCGCTGACTAGAATGCCCGCCAATCAGCCCCCAATTACCCATGAATACGAATGTGTTCTACTCACACCTTCGCCGCATGCGGAGGATTTCCATTCTCGGAACATTAATACTCGCGCTGTCTTTTCAAGCGCTGGCCGGCTCTAGTTTGAGCTGCGATGGAGCGAACCAGTATGTTTCAGTTCCGGGCAGCACAAATCTGACGCCGACGCCAGTGACGTTCGAGGCGTGGGTTTATCCGACTGTGGCCACGTGCAACACGATCCTCTCCATGGGTGATGGCGGTGACAACACTCACACTGCTTATATCTTTCAGATCAGTGGAGCAGGGAACTGCGGTCCCATGAATGTGTCCTTGATGGGAGGGAAAACGGGCGCGTGGGATGCTTCGGCTTCAACGATTCCGCTCAATGCCTGGACGCATGTGGCGGTGACCTATGACGGCACCAATAAGCAATTTTTTATTAACGGCGTACTGGACAGCACGGCGGCGCAGCCGGGCCCGCTTTTCCAGACGAACTCGGCAATGCTGATTGGCCGCCAGGGCACGGGTTGTCAGTGCAACAATTTTAACGGCCAATTGGCGGAGGTCCGGATTTGGAACACGATCCGCACGTCGAACGAAATCGCCGCCGACATGACTTTTTCGTCAGGAGGACAGCCCGGCCTGGTCGCCTATTATCATTTGAATGAAGGCAGCGGCACCACGGCCTACGACGCTTCTGGCAATGGCCATAATGGGACGGTCGCGGTCGCGGCTGGATGGGCAAATAGCACGCCGCCGTTTGTCAATTATGCCCTCGAATTTTTCGGCACCAATTATTTGACCGTCAATCCGAGCCCGAGTTTAGCGTTGAGCAATCAGCTTACGTTCGAGGCGTGGGTCTGGCCGCAAACCACCAATTGCATGACAATTCTTTCGCGAGGGTCCGGCGACTTCAGCAGCGATTACATCTTGACGGTCGGCTACGATGGCTCAAACAGTTGCGGCAATGGTTACCTGGATTTTTTTGGTGTCACTACTAATAACGATACCGGCGCGTGGGATGAGAGCCCGACCAATGAGGTGCCAGCCCAGACCTGGACGCACGTGGCCGTGACGTTTGATGGATCGAACAAGATTTTCTATATCAATGGTTCTCCGGTGGGCACGAATGCTCGCCCGGGAGTTATCAATCAAACCGGCACGCCACTTTACATCGGGCGGCAAGGCTCAACCTGCGATTGCAATCTTTTCGAGGGACTAATGGATGAGGTGCGAATTTGGAATGTCGTTCGCACGCCGGGCGAGATCAAACAGGATTTCGACCAGACGCTCACAGGCATGGAGTCTGGCCTGGTTTCCTATTATCGATTTGATGAGGGCAACGGTTTGCTGACTGCCGATTTCAGCGACCATACCAACAATGCCACCTTGAGCACCAGCAGCGGTGTTTGGACCAATTCCGGCGTGACGCTAATCGCCGTGCCCACCATCTCGGATCAGAATGTCTCGAATATTACATCGACCAGCGCGGCGTTGGTCGCAGAAGTCGCTCCCAATGGCGCCGATACCACCGTCTGGCTCGAGTACGGCTTGACGACGAATTACGGAATCACGACGGTTCCCAGTGGCGTGACCGGTACGAACACGACGCCCGTCCCCACGGCCGCGTTGCTTTCAGGACTCCTTCCGGGCGCGACTTATCATGCGCAATGGGTGGCCTCCAATGCGGCGGGGGCGGTTTACGGTGGCGATCAAACGATAGAAATACCAATGTTTGCGCCGATTAACGTCGGATTCCCCGCTGCGGAGCAAGGTTCGGTTGCCGCTGTTGGTGACTTGGATAACGATGGATGGCTGGACATTCTGGTTTTGGGTTGGGATGCGGTGAGCAATGTGCCGGTGGCACAAATCTGGCACAATACAGGGAGCGGGTTTGCAAGTATCGATGCCGGTTTGACGGCAGTCAAATGGGGTTCAGTGGCCTTGGGCGATTATGATAATGACGGGCGGCTGGATGTCCTGCTCACGGGCACTGTTTCCAACAACGTTGATCGTACCGAGATATGGCGAAACACCGGCTCCGGGTTTTCCAACGTGACTGCCGTGGTTGCTTCCGGCATGCCGGCGGTTGATTCCGGCTCGGCGATCTGGGGCGACTACGACAACGACGGCAAGCCTGATATTTTGCTGACGGGCGAGCATCCTGATGATTCGAGCGGATACAACTTCACAGATGTTGCCCAAATCTGGCACAATACCGGGAGCGGTTTTGTCCAGGCCGATGTGAGTCTGCCAGGTGTTACCAGTGGTTCGTCCGGCTGGATAGATTTCGATGGCGACGGTTTGCTGGACATCTTCCTATCCGGTTATGACAACGACGGCAACGCCCTCACCCAGCTGTGGCGCAACACGGGCCACGGCTTCACAAACATTAACGTAGGAGTGCCAGCGCTGGGGTTCGCCTCGTTTGGCTGGGCCGATTTCAACAATGACGGCAAGCTGGACTTCGTGGTCTCCGGGTTATCCGGCACCTTTGCCAGCCCCAACCCGGTAACGCAGGTATGGACGAACTCTGGCAGCGGTTTTGCGAAAATGATGGATTTGCCCGGTCTTGACGGCGGTTCCGTATCCGTCGCCGATTTCGATAATGACGGCCTTCCTGATATTGTCGTGACCGGAGACAATGACTCTAACAGTGCCACCACCAAATTATTCCGCAACACGGGCAATGGATTCGTTGACGTGACCGCCGCTTTCGCGTCCGGTGTGCCAAATGTTGATTGGGGATTCAGCGCGTGGGCTGATTTTGACAACGATGGGCGGCTGGATTTATTGCTCGGTGGCAATAACACCATGCAAGTGTGGCAGAATGGGGGATCGACGACGAACTCGCCGCCGACGGCGCCCACCGGATTGACAGCGAGCGTTTCAGGCTCCTCGCTGGTGCTGAACTGGCAGGCGTCGTCCGATGTGCAAACCGCTTCTAACAGCCTGACGTACAACCTCCGAATTGGGACGATGCCCGGCGGTTCGGATATCCTGGCGCCAAATTCCGCCCCGGACGGGTGGCGGCGCGTGCCGCAAATGGGGCCGCTCAACCGGCAGCAATTCCAGCTTCCGATACCTCAGTACCCCCGGCCCAGATATTATATCAGCGTGCAGAGCATTGACGGCGCCCTGGCCGGGTCGGCCTTTTCACCCGAGCTCGCGCTGACGATTCCGCCGATGTTCACGAGTTGGGAACTCCGCAGCGACGGCTCGTTCCAGGCTCAATTCAACGCGACCGGCGGCGTGACCTACGATATCCAGGCCTCGAGCGATCTGCTGCACTGGGAGGACATCCTTTCCGTCAATCTCGGCATTGACAGTCCTTTCCTGTTCATGGACAGCTCGGCTACGAATTATCCGCGCCGGTTCTATCGCTTCGGTGCGCAGTAAAAAAGATGATGGTTTTGGAAAGCGATTGTAGAACTGCTGCGTCGCGAAGCGACTCTGGAAATTAGCCAGCCACGCAGTGGCTGGAAATGTCGGCATTACGATCGCGTCCTGAAAGGACGCTGGAATCGATGGCATTTTCCGTTGTCCTTTCAGGACCAGCATCTGTAGGACGGCTCACCAGCCACTTTGTTGCTGGCTAATATCCTCATGTCGCTCCGCGACTGGCGAAGGTTTCGGCACGGCATTCTACAATGCCGACGGCTTTTTCCTGAACGAGCGCAGGATGTAATAGGCCACCGGCGTGGCGATGAGCGAGAGGAGCACGGAGATGCAGAGCGCTCCAATGACGGCGATGGCCAGCGGGCGCAACATGTCCGCACCGGCGCCGATGCCGAAGGCGAGCGGGAGCATTCCGAGCGTGGCGGCCAGCGAGGTCATCAGCACGGGGCGCAAACGCCGATGGCCGGAACGCACCAGGGCTTCGGCCAGGTCGCCGCTTTCGGCTTCCATATGCTGCACGAAATCGAGCATGAGAATTCCGTTTTTGGCGACGATGCCGACGCCGATGATGGCGCCCAGGTAGGAAACGACGTTCAAGGTGGTGCCAGTGATCCACAGCGCCACCACCGTGCCGAACATGGCCAGAATCGCCCCGAAGATGATGGAAATGGGTTCGTAGAACGAGCGGAATTCAATCAATAGCACGATGAACACGAGCAGGATAGCCATCACGAGGACGGCGGCCAGGTTGTGGAACGATTCCTGTTGTTGTTGGAAAGCACCACCGTATTCCACGCTGCCGGGCGGCAGCCAGGTGTCATGGCTCAACGTGTTTTGGATGTCGTGCATGACACTGCCGAGATCGCGGCCTTCTAGCCCGCCCGTGACCCTGATCACCTGGCGCAGGTTCTCGCGGACGAATTCGATCTCGCTCGGTTGAATGCTGACATCGCAGACCTGGTCGAGTTGGACCGTGGCGCCTTCGGGTGTGCGCAACGGCAATTGGCGCAGTTTGTCGACGCTGTTCACGCTGTTCGTTTGGGCCATGACCCGGAGGTTGACGACGCGGTCGCCTTGAAGCACGTAGGAGGAAATCTGCCCAAACATCGCGGCACTGGCGGCCTCGGCGATGTCCTGCGCGGTCAGGCCGAAGCGCTGCGCTTGGGCATTGCGGACGCGCAGATTGATCGACGGGCCGGTTTCAGTGAGGCCGTCAAACGTGTCGACGACTCCGGGAATTTTTTTGATTTGTTCCTCGACGCGCGGGGCGGTTTCCTGGAGCCATTGGAGATCCGGTGAATACAATTTGATTTCGATCGGTTCGGGGTTGTCCTGCAAATCGCCCACCACGTCGGAAAGAATTCCGGGGAATTCAAAGCGCATCATGGGAAAGCGCTCTGTGAATTTATGGCGCAATTCAGCGATGACTTCGTCAGTGCTGCGACCGCTGCGCGGTTTGAGTTTCACGGCAAAATCGCCGCGATAGGCTTCGGTGATGAACATGCCCATTTCCGTGCCGAGCCGGCGGGAATAGCCTTCCACGTCCGGAGTGGCGCGCAAAATATCTTCGGCCTGATCCAGGATTCGAGAGGTTTCGCTGAGGCTTGTGCCGGCCGGCGCCCAGTAATCGATGACGAAACCGCGTTCGTCAAAATGCGGGAGAAAATCCGTCTGCAAATCGCGAAAAATAAATATGCCGACGACAAGAACGAGCACGCAGGCGAGGAGGGTGAGCCAGGAATGCCGGATGGCGGCGTGAAGGCCGCGTTCGTAAAGCTTGAGCACGCGGCGCAAAATGAATCCGCCTTCGGTGTCCTTGGGGGCATGGCCATGTTCGAGTTTTTCGCGGCTGCGGATGAACCAGCCGGCGATGGATGGGGTGAGCGAAAGCGCGAGGAACAGCGACGCCAGGAGCGAGACGACCATCGTGAGCGCGAGCGCCCGAAAAAACACGCCCGCCACTCCGGTCAAAAAGGCGAGCGGTATAAAAACCACGACGGGCGTGAGGGTGGAACCGATGAGCGGATGGAGAATTTCGCCGATCGCTTCCTGGATGCCGTCGAATTTCGACCGCCCGGCCGCGATTTTTACAAACATCGCTTCCACCACGACGATGGCATCGTCGATGATGAGGCCGATGGAGGCGGCGATGCCGCCCAGGGTCATCATGTTGAAGCTCATGCCGGCCAATTTCATCGCGACGAACGTCATGAGCACGCAAATGGGAATGGTGACGATCGCCGTGAGGACGCTGCCCCAGTTTTTCAGGAACAAAAACAGGATGACGATGGACAATATGAGGCCGAAGACAATCGCGTCCCAGACGCTGCCGACGGAGTCGCGCACGAATTGTGATTGGTCGTAGTAAAATCCGAGCTGCATGTCGGGGGGCAATTCGCGGCGGAGTTTGGCGAGCTCGGTTTTTAACGCGTTGGCGATGTCGAGCGTGCTGCCGTCGGGCTGGCTTTGGACATTGATCAAAACGGCGTTGCGGCCCTGGGCGGTGACGACGGTGAACACGGGTTCGGGACCGCGTTCGATGCGGGCCACGTCTTTGATCAGCACGGGATGATTATTGCGGACGGCGATGACGACGTTGCCGATTTCTTCCGGCGTGCGGACGCGGCCATCGATGGTGGTGAGATAGAGGTGGTAGTTTTGCTCCATCATGCCCGCGGCGGCGATGAGATTGTTCTTGGTCAGGGCGGTGCTGACGGCTTCAAGATCCAGGTGCGCGGCCTGCAATTTGGCGGGATCGACGAGCACGTGAAATTCCGGCTCGGCGCCCCCGACAAGATCGACTTTGGCCACGCCGGGGATTTGCAGGAAGCGCGGCTTGATGTTGTAGTTGGCGGTTTCCCACAGGTCCATGGTATTGCGGTTGGAACTCGTGAGACTGATGCCCATGATGGGGAAGGCGGAAAAGGTCAGGCGCTCAATTTCCGTCGTGGCGGTCGCGGGCAAATCGCCGCGGATTTCGGACAATTTGCTGAGCACGTAAAGTTCGGAGCGCTGCATGTCGACGTGCCAGTTGAAGAAGATGTTGATCTCAGCCGAGCCGCGCTTCGTCGCGGAGCGCACGGAAACGGCGCCGGGGATTTCCTTCATGGCCTCCTCGATTGGGCGCGTGACCGTGGCCATCATTTCATGCGCGGGCATGATGCCATTTTGCACGATGATCACGACGCGCGGAAAATCGGTCTGCGGGAAAACGGAGGAGGGGAGATGGAGCGCGGAAAAAATGCCGGCCAGGCACAGCACCACGGCAACAAACATGATGGACAGCGAATGCCGCGTGGCGAACCGACCGAGGCGGGAATGCGTTTCGGGATTCATTTCTCCGGGGCGGAATTGGTCGGGCTTTCAGCCGCGTAGTTTTCAGCGCTATTGCCGATGCTGACTTTTGCCTTGTCCGGGAACCCGTAGGCGCCGGTGGTCACGACCGAATCGCCTTCCTTCAAATCCGGCGCTTCGATTTCCACCAGGCCATTTTCGCGCAAACCGGTCGTGACGGGTTTTTGCGCGGCCTCGTTGCCATTGACGAGCACGATGAAGCTTTTGTTGTCATCACCGGTAACGACGCTTTGCTCGGGGACGGCGAGGCAGTTCGTATGGACGGCGGTGACGATGCGCAACTCGACGAATTGACCCGGGCGAAGGCCGGAATCAGCCGGCAGCAGCGAATGGGTCAGAACCGTTCCGTCCGCGGCTTCGATCGACGGGCTGATGAAGTGGAGCGAGGTGGTGACCGGTGGATCCGTGAGCACCTGGACTTCGAGATTGGTTTTAAGCTGTGAGGCGTTGGCAGCAGGGACGGATGCGCTGACAGCAAGGCGGTTCAAGTCAACGACTTCGGCAAGAACCGTGTTCGCATCGA
>DATNEA010000068.1:0-55865 GCA_035606845.1 Candidatus Angelobacter sp.
ACGAAGCGCCGTTCTACACGCTCGGGCCGCTCACGACCGACATCGCGCCCGGCTACGATCACATCACGAGCGGAATTGGCGCGGCGATGATTGGCTGGTACGGCTGCGCGATGCTTTGCTACGTCACACCCAAGGAACATCTCGGACTCCCGAACAAGAAAGACGTGAAAGACGGCGTCATCGCCTACAAAATCGCCGCGCACGCCGCCGACCTGGCCAAGGGCCATCCCGGCGCGCAATACCGCGACAACGCCCTGAGCAAAGCGCGCTTCGAATTCCGCTGGGAAGATCAATTCAACCTCAGCCTCGATCCCGTCACCGCGCGCGAGTTCCACGACGAGACCCTGCCGCAAGAAGGCGCAAAGACCGCGCACTTCTGCTCCATGTGCGGCCCGCACTTCTGTTCGATGAAGATCACCGAAGACGTCCGCAAATACGCCGCCGAACAAGGCGTGAGCGAGGAAGAAGCCCTCAAACGCGGCATGGAAGAGAAGTCCCGGGAATTCTCGGAGAAGGGTAACGAGCTTTACGCGAAAACTTAATCCTTTACTATCTGGGGCGATGCGCGCGGAGGCAAACAAAATGCCTTATCAGGAAAAATTCCTGAAATGGGCTCAAACTCGAAAAGGTCCCTGGCCGGAAGCAAAGAGAGGTAAGTATCGGAGACCAGTGCTGGACTTGGCCATTCAGGAAGGCATTGCTTGTTATCTGAAGTCAAACGATATTTTTCCGCTACAGGGCTTCTTGGAAACGGCCGCAAAGTTTTTGCCTCCTGATAAGGGAGCGAAGCTCAAGCCTCCTACCATCAGCAGCGCGGGGTTTTCAGAAGCAGACTTGCCGAAACGAAAGATGGTTGACGCACTCTGCGAATTTTATGGTTTCATAGGAGATTTTGAATCAGCTTGGCAGGCATGTGTGCAAAGCGGCTTGGACAGCGACAGCCAACGTTACTTGACCTTTGGTGTGCATTGCGATTTGCGGAAATTCACGGCGCGTCAGGCATACTATTTTACTGACGGTTCGCCAATAACCGCCGCTGGCCGAACTAATAAGGCAGAAATTCTCTTGCTCGTCGAACAAGAACTAAAAAGGTTTGAAGCCAAGGAGCGGAAGAACATCTTCGATTTCTACCTCGATATCTCCGCCGCTATTTTCCGCTATTGTTCTAACGTGCGAGGACTTGAACGGTATTCCAAACCCGAAGGCAAAGATATTTTTGAGCGCAGGAAGTTCCAAGAAATGGTTCTCAAGAATTTCCGCGAGCAGTTTGAAGCAGCCCTAACGCCTTTCGAGATGCGGTTGAAAGAAAATTTCATCGCTCCAGACGAGTTCATGAATGCCAAATGCTTTGCAGTTGACAGGTTTAGGACTGAGTTGGCTTATCCGTTGCGTCGAAAACAGGAGTTTCTATACCGTCACGTTTATGAGCTCGGTTCTCGCCACGGTCTTGGCGGAGCGTCAAAAGCAATCCGCAAAATCTTCAAAGAGGAGCATCACCAAGTTGAACTGCCGTTTGTGTCCGGGTTGGTCGAAATTTGCATGGCCACGCATATTAGAAAAATCTTTCGTGACTGTGAAAATCGGTTTCGGGATACTCTGGGCTTAAGAGGCGTTGGGCAGGGATGGATTTCGGAAACAGCGCTCTTTGCTTCGTTGAAGAAGTCTTTTCCTGATGAGATTGTGATTCATCACGCAAGACCAGAATGGATTGGCAGACAACATCTGGATATTTATTTTCCTCGTCTGAATGTTGCAGTCGAATATCAAGGTGTTCAGCATCGTAGGTCCGTGGCAATTTTTGGGGGCGAAGCCGGGCTTCGTGTTCGCAAGCAACTCGATCAAAAGAAAAGAGATTTGTGCGAGTCCAATGGCTGCCGCTTGATTGAAGTTTTCCCCGGCGATGCAATAGAGCCGATAATTGAGCAAATCAAAGCTTGTGCTACACAAGTGAAGAGCGCCTCTGCCGGATCGCCTCAAACATTAGCGACGGACCGGATTGCGATTTTCATCGCGCGGGATAGCGAGACTGCTGAAAACACGACGAGTGACATTCAAACAGCAGCAAAACGTTACGCGTCGGGTGGTTGGAAGAAACGCGTCGGAAGGGACGAGTTGCCCAGTTGTGCTCGCCACGGAGACAGAGAACTAATTCTCCGCTTAACGAGAGAGCGGGCCAATCTAAAGAAATTTCGCAATGCAGAAAAGGAAACGCTTTTGTTCATTGCTTGCAAAGAAGGAAATTTAGAAACGGCTGAGGCTCTGCTTGATGTCGGACTTGATCCCAATGCCCGTGATTGGCGAAAGGCATCCATACTTTCAAAAATCTGCAACCGTTGGAAGGTGCGGCCAAATCCGGAGATAGTTCGCCTTCTATTAGAGCGTGGTGCTGACGCGAACTTGCATGGGACGTTAACACCTGCAATCTTCGACCGTTGTGGCTACGCACTTCCCATGAACGGTTGTGCTATTGACTGTTATCTCGACTGCGCACGAGTTTTGTTTGAATGGATAAAAAGCGTCAACCTGCAACAACCTCGCTCACTCCTGACTCCGATAATGTGCGCTTGCCATCGCTTTGACAGACATCGACATGAGCATAGGTCTTTGGATATGATTCGCTGGCTGATCAACATGGGGGCGGATTTAGAAATGCGATCAAAAACTGGATACACGGCAATGGATTTTGCTTTAGGGGCGAGTTGGTATCAGCCTTTGGTCGCAGGGAACATCGAAGCAGATCACGTATCTTCTCCAGAGATTCTTGAATTGCTTTCTCGATCGGGAGGCCGTCCTTCGGAATCGTTCAAGGCAGTTTTTGAAATAACCCTGGAGAGAAATTTGAAACACGTATCCGCCATCAATTCCCATTGTGATGACAGCTCGTTACAAGTTTAGAAAGGAAGAAAAAATGCCAAATACAATTATTGTCAGTGTCGGGAGGGATATGACAACCCCCGGAAAATTCTATTGGGACATCAAAACTGCCGCACTCGATCCCATTCTCGTTCGAAAGGGCTTTGATAGCCTTGAAGCCGCGAAGTCGAGCCTCGATCAATTTCGGCGCGATTTGATGAGCGCGGTCATCATAGAAAACTGCTGAACCTCCTCTCGTGAGTTCGCCTCGGGTGTGCGCCCGCCGAAAGCCTCAATCACGCAATCGGAACGCAATGCGAGGTCCACGCTCATTGCGTTGACTGCAAGCTGGAATCAGCCGCGTAGCGGATGGAGCGGTGTTCGGTGCGGAGTTCGCATTCCTAATTCTGGTCTTTGCAGGCAAACGCGCTTTCATGAATCCGCGCATGGAATACCGCCTGCGCTTCTCCGTCGCCCACGAAATCGGCCATCTCATCCTGCACCGCGACATCTACGCCGGCTTGCAACACGACACCGCCGCCGAATGGTTCGGTTACATCTCCGCCATTCCCGAAGTCGAATACGGCTGGGTGGAATGGCAGGCCTACGAATTCGCCGGACGTCTGCTCGTGCCGCCCGATCCGTTGCGCGAAGCCTTTCAAGCCGTCAAGAAGATGTGCTGTAACGTGAGGCTCTCGTTCCCGCTCGTTGCTAGGCCGCGTTGGTGTCGCGTTTGGCGAATATTTTTATGCGACGGCACGAAACGAGACTTTTCCCATCCAGCGTCAGCTACCACTCGCAATTTTTGGCGAGATGAATTGACCAATGCTTGCACTGCCGACATTGCTGACGATATGTCGCCGTCCATGACATAACCCAACATCGCTCCGTGAAATTGTCCGGGCGCATACTTGCCAGTGACGAACCGCTCCATGCCTTCAGCACCAACGTACGCTCGCGTGTTCAGGTCAATCTTTGACTTGCGTGGAATCCGAAGCCGCTTGGCCTCGAATGCGAAGTATGCATCCTCATCAAATCCAGCCAAGAACTTGAAATCAATCCGCGCCGCTACCGGGCCATCCGCGGCAAGCGGAATCGCTTGGAAATGAATTGAGAATGAAAGCCGTCGCGCCTTCTTCTCGCGCTTCATGGCCGCTGCGAACTTGCCAGTGATGAAATCCTCCTTGCCCGACTTGTGAGCGGCTGGGAGCTTCGCCCAAGCATCCAGCGCAAGCTGTATTCCACTCGGAATCAATTCTTCCGGGAAGAATTCAAAATAGCCACCGGCGTTCCCTGTGCTCATCTTGTGTTAGCGCGGCGTTGACGGATGACTTCCGCAAAGATTTCGTCCGCGTCATTGAGTGCGGCTGAACGTGTCCAGTGCGAGAGCGTGTTTGGCTTCAGCAGATAGATGGAGATGTGATCATCGTCGAAAAAAGTTACAGCGCGCGGATAATTGAAGCGCCCTTGCTTCTCGCGCGACGCTTCGTAGATGCGTTCCAATACGGCTTCGATTTGATTGTTGAATTTCTCGAAACGGAAAGCTCGGGGTCTGTTCGTTTGCCGCAAGTGGAACAGCACAAACGGATTATGATCCAACCTGGCAGCAGAGGCCTCGACGCGAGTACGGCCACCGTCGGCCCATTCGTTCAAGGTAGCCGTCAGCGTGTTGGCATATTTCAGCAGCACTTCATCCTTTTCACTTACGGTTTTCAGGGTCGGAACTTCGGCGTTACGGACGGTTTCCCGATTGGGCGGCGTGGAACTCGGCTCGATATACTTCACCGTGTCATCGACTAGCGCGATTTCTTCATCGGTCAGGTCGAAGTAGCGGTAGATGTCGCGCTCCAACCTGGCCTGCAATGAATCCACCTTCTTCCGGCGTTTTTCAGAGAACGCTGCGAGCATTTCCTGAAACTGCTTCGAGTCAACCAGCAGATTCTTTTTCTCGCGTTCTTTGTGAAGCTGATTCAACTCAACCGCAAGCTCATCACGCAATGACTTCGCAGCAGCAGCAGTCTTTGCGACAATATCGGCGGCATCAGCATGGGCAAAGGAATCGCCGGGCAGAGGGAACGGCAATTGGATCAGTTCAAACAAATGCACCTTGTCTCGCTCGATGCCCCAGTTTGCGCTTATGTGGAACAAATAGTATTTGGCCAAACTCGAACGCAAATACGCCGTCAGAAAAAACATCAGGTCACTGTCCGCCTCTCGCGCAGAGGGATTTGCTGCCGATGAAGTGATGACACGCAGCGAATGCTGGAATAGTACCGGAAAATCACAAAACGCGATCTTGCCAAACCCGTAGCTTACGACAATCAACGGAGGAACAAAAAGTTTCGGGTCACGCCGACGTTCTACGACAGGATGGAATCGTTTTCCAACAGCCTCGCAATCCTTTTCCAAAACGAATAGGGCGGTGGTTTGCAAGCGCGCGCTCAGATACAAATGCTCGTCATCCCACCAAGGTTTGTGCGTTCCATTCTTGTTGGGCTTGATTCCTTCACTCGTCCAAAAGCGAGCTTTGTTTTCTTTGTCCTTAGAAAAAGGTTTCGCAATGGCGTCCAATTTCGGCATCTCATCGAGCAAATCCAAAAGCCGCCAATCACGCGGCGTTCCGGAAAAATATTGCTTCCAAAATCTCGGCGTTTGTTTGCGTCGAGCCACCGCCAACAACGCCGTTTGTTGAAGACGCTTCCGGTCGCGAGGCAGAATGGTAATGACGCCATCACGGCAATCCGTGCCCGAAACTTTCGGCGTATCGTATTGGATTCGGTGGTCTACTGCGGGCTGCGTATTGGAAAACCGTACGATGAGTGCAGGACATTTCGCGTGTTCAAACAAAATGTGGCGGAAATCGGAGAGGTTCACGATACGTTCCACTGTCACTGCGTCGAACCACTCTGCTTGCAGTTCGTCCGTTTTGTTGAAGAAAACTTTCGCTGGCAACAACAGGCAACCACACCCGCGGTCAAGCAGATGCTCGGGCGCGTGCTGCATGAACCTCCACGCTTCCTGCTTCGTTCCTCTGTCAGACCAAGGTGGGTTTCCAATCAGATAATCAAACTTGTCCGTCGTCGTGTCGGACTGGAGAAAGTCGCCTTCCAAAATTGTTGGGTTGAAATCTTCGCGCCAGCGGCTTTTGCGATAGCGTAAAAGTTTGGGCAGCACTTTGCGGCCACGCCCGGCCTTGAGCGCGAATTCGTGGATGTCGCGCGGGTCAAACTGGTCGAGAAAGGCAAGGTAAAGACTGAAGCAAGCGATACGGCAAGCGGTGCGTTCTATGTCAACGCCGCAAAGCTGTTCGTGCAAAATCTTGAGCAATGCATCGGCCTGCTGGCGGTACGTGGCCTTGTCATGTTGGAATACCCAGTGCGATGCCAGCCGGTTGAACAGTGTCACCAAAAAAATTCCTGATCCGCACGAGCAATCCAAATAGCGTCGGCGCGCCCAATCGGGATCGTCGGCGATGGCGATGTCCACAACCATTTCCGCTAGATGACGTGGTGTGTAATATGCGCCCTTCTTGCGCTTACCTTCAGCGTCCTCCTTACTTAGAAAATCCTCATAGACGGCGCTGATGGTTTCGACCGGGATCACGCTGAAGTCATACGCCCAAAATCCCAGCGTTCCTTGCCCAGTGGCAACATCCGTCACCGAAAAGAACTCTCGCAATACCTCGTAATGCACCGGCTTGAGACGGCGCGCTTCAGTCTCAAGATTCTGATCGAACATGCTGCCGTTGAAAGTGTCCTGCAGCCGTTTGAACAAGCGGTAAAGCCGTTGCTTTCCTTCCTTGTAATCGTAATCGGTCAGCAATTGACGCACGTCCTTGATGTCTTTGCCGACCTCGTTTTCGTAATCAGACCAATTGATGACACCTCGGTCTGTTAAGTAGCACAGAAATATCAAACGACCTAAGAGTGCGTGCGCCGTCTCTTCATTTTTGAAACGGTGCTCGCCAGTAATAAGCCGGTCGCGTGTGTCAGCCAGATTCTTCAGCAGACATTCGTCAACGGCCAGCTTTTCATCAAATTGACCGGCGTGTTCGTGGTAGAACTGGCCGGAGGCAACTTCGTGAAGCAGCTGTTCCAGTTCCAACAGGTCGGCGATATTCTCCAACTGCGCACCAATCAACGCGGGTGGATTTTCGTCGGCGCTGTTCAGATCAACCGGTCGCGCTTGTGACGAGTAGATGCGAAGCCGTTCGGGATCGGCAAGAATCAAGACTGTGGCGATGCCTTGATTCCAAAAGATACG
Organism: Candidatus Angelobacter sp.; assembly: GCA_035606845.1. Classification (GTDB taxonomy): domain Bacteria; phylum Verrucomicrobiota; class Verrucomicrobiia; order Limisphaerales; family DASXHY01; genus DASXHY01. Next base: position 7,117 of record DATNEA010000068.1, read on the forward strand.
GTGCAGCCGATTTGCTTCCGTCCACGAAAGCGGTTTCTTGTCGCGCCGAAAATAGATCGTCGGTCGTGAGTCAATGCAAAGAACCCCCGTAATTCCCAGCACGTCCTTCTCAAAGGCGCGGAGAATGTGATGAGCGTAGCCAAGCAACTCCGGCAGTCGTCGAATTGCGTCTGCAGATTGAAAATATGCCCAATCCCGAGTCTTCGGGTCGTCGAACTTAGAGAGAAATGGCTGCTTCGCACCGGGCACGGCAATTAATTACGCCATCCGTTGAACCGATGCACTCGAAAATTCGGGTTGAGGAAGGAAGGGTTGAACGTCATTGCAAACGGTTGCAGAATCGGCAGACGAAAGATGAACCAAAGTTTCGCATCTACCAGTGTGGCCCACATTGAGACTTACACCGACGGCGGATGCGAACCGAATCCCGGCCCGGGCGGTTATGGCGCGGTGCTGTTGCATCCCCGGAAACGAGCCGAGGTCAGCGGCGGCTTTCGGAAGACCACAAACAATCGGATGGAAATCTTCGCCGCCATTGCGGGACTGGAATTGTTGAAACAGCCCTGCAAGGTCACGATTTACAGTGATTCAAAGTATGTAGTGGATGCCATGATGGCGGGTTGGGTGGCGGCGTGGAAACGGAAAGGCTGGTGGCGCACCAGGACCGAACGACCGGAGAATGTGGATTTGTGGCAACGGCTGGATGCGTTGTGCCAGACGCATCAAGTGGAATTCCGGTGGGTGAAAGGCCATGCCGGCGATCTGGAAAACGAGCGGTGCGATCAACTCGCGATGGCCGCCTTGCGTCTGCCCAATCTCCCGGTGGACGTCGGTTACGAGAACAAACCCGAAACCGACGGCGTCCGCCCCGACATGCAGGAAGGCGAGCCGTGTCACAAATGCTCAACGCCCGTCATCAAACGCAAAGGTCGATGGAAGCCGAGCCGGGATTACTATTACGAGTTCCACCTGATCTGCCCGAAATGCCAGACGACGTATCACATCGAATCCGCCAAGCGTTTCGTGGAGCAACCACCGTCGTTGTTTTGATTCACGGACTACGGTTTCAACCCGGCGTTTTCCCCCGCGCTTTGATGAGAAGCCTCGATCCGCCATGAGTTGCGTTGCGGCACAAAGTCGGCGAATTATTCGGACACGCATTTGACCGCGAGCATGTGAAAGCGAAATCGGCGGATCTCTCCGTGAATCATGTCTGCGTCGGTACGTTGTCGTGGAAATCAGATGTCACAACTCCATGCGTTTGGTGCGCTCCTCCAGGATTGCGGCATATCTTTGTTTCGCATCTGCCGAAAGGAAACATTGGTCCAGGAGTTCCCTCCAGACTGGCAATGCTTTGGCAAAGCGCGATAGAACATCGTTCAACACCTTGTCGTTGATCTGCAGACGTTCGCGGGCGAAGTAATTCAGCAGATCATTGCGGGTCAGCTTTGATTTCTTTCCTTTGATCGGAAGCGCCAATTCTTCTTTGGCGGCCTTGAGCGCAATCGTGGTGTTCAGGAAATCGTAGGCCGGGGCAAGTTCGACCTTCTCATCACGGGTGATTAACGAGAAGTTTTTCAGGTGCATGTCCTCGTTGCCCATCAGAAAGCTGAACAGGGTGCGTTCAAACAGTTTTACGCGCTCAAGAGCCGGGAAAGTGCAAAACTCGTCAATGACGGTGGCGACTTTTTCCATGGAGGAATCATATTTTGTGTCGCGGCTTTCCCTGCTGAGTTGGGCAAAATCTTCAACCGGCAACCGTTCCCGGCCTTCGCGGTCAAAACGCTTGATGAAATAGGTAAATGAATTGTCAATCGAACGGAGCAACCCATGGACCGGCACCTCGATTCCAACGGCCGCAGCCATCCGCATGGTCACGTCTTCATTTTCCGGAAGTTCGGAAAAATCGAGGCTTTGAGGTTTCAAGATGTATCGGCCATCTCGATTCACCACCTCGAACCGTCCTTCAGTGATGCGCAACACGGCACTGAGTTTTAATTGAATCCCTTGGATCGACATTTTCCCGGCGCGACTGATGGCCTCCTGCCGTTGTTGTTCCGCCGTGAATTCAAGTGGCGCCAGTGACGCCAGATTTCGATTCAGCAGCTTCAGGCCGTCCTGGGAGTAGGTGGCGCCGTCCGGCAAAGGCTCGTAAGTGATCGGGCAACGATTCATTGCACTTCCTTGATCGTCAGCGATCCGACGACGTCCTCGCCTACGGTGACCAGTTGTTTGAACAAATCTTTTTTGTCGATTTTGTACTGCCGCAGCATCGCATCAAGCGGCAGCCCTTCCGGCAACAACCCTTCGAAGACGGGCGGAAACGCGTCAAACTCATAGGGCGCTTCGTGTACTGGGAGGGCCAGCGAAATCGGGCGTCCGTGATAGCCGTGCGCATAGATGAATCGGTAATGATTCCGGTCGGATTCTTCCAGAACGCCGGCCAGCATTCCTTGTTGATAGACCTGTGCCTTTCTCATGCGGAGGGCGTTGTGGGTTTGGCCTGTTCTCTTTCGCGTTGCTCCAGGACAGGACTCTGGAGAATGAACTTTATGTTCAACGCAGCCAGCACCTTCTTCAACGTATCGAATTGAACCGATTCCTTGCCATGTTCGATATCGAAAACAACGGTCTTGCCGACGCCCGCGAGCTTTGCCAATTCTGCCTGGCTAAGGCCACTCAAGCGGCGATGGTGTCGAACGATATTCTTCAAATCATTTTTCATATACCGCTATGACAGTAATTTGCCCTCACCGCAGGCACAATTCTCACAGTTTTCAGAAATACACAAGTAAATTTACTGTTAACACAGTAAATTTGTGCCGACTTTCCAAAAATCAACGAACAGCCACTCGGAAACAAGCTATATTTACCGCTTTGGCAGTAATTATGGATTGAAATCCACGGGTTTCGGCTTCGACTATTTTACTCACAAAGCTTCGCTAAAAAGCACGGTCTCAAAGGAGGCGGAACAGCTTCCATGAACAACAAAACAATGAATACACTCACTCTCAACCCAAAGCCAACTCGCGCTTCTGTTAACCAGAAAAACACGTCCGCAAACTTCACTGACATCAGTCGCGGCGCGCAGATCCTCGGCCTTCGCGGCCCGCGGGTGTTCGTCGCCTCCGATGTTCTGGATGATTATTGCGAACTCCACTTTGATCGTGGCTGGAATCTTGCCGGTGTCATCCTTTCCGGTTTGAAAATCCACCTGGAACACAATCCCGGCGGAACATACGAGGATCAATTCCGGGTTTGCGCGATTCGCCGCGATGATGCGGCTCCCGTGGTGATGAATTTTCAGATTGAGCGAACGCGGCGGGCCGGCACAGAACACATCCTGCTCCTCAAAGGAGATGAGCAGCGAATCATCGACGCAACGGAACTCTGATCGTGGTTGAGAATGGCGTCTGACGAAAAAATCGATGAAAAGATCATCGATTCAAAACATCGGGCCGACGCTGTTGTCCGACGGATCACTCGCATCCGTTGGCGAGGCAGTGGCGGCGTTATCCACCACAGAAAAACTTCAGCGGCTGGCAACCATCGCGAGGCGCAGAATGGATCGATTGGCTTCGCATCCCGCCGGGCAGCGGTTGCGCGGCCTGCGCGATCCGATGGAATTTGTCAACGAAGCCATCGGTTTGTTGCTGAAGGAAACGGAGCGCCCGGGGACTGGCCGCCGCGTGCATCCACGTCATTTGCAGGACATGGCGAGCTTCTTCAACTTCGCTCAATCCGTCGTGCAGAGTTGCATCAACAATCAATTCAAACAGCTCCTTCGGCAGGGCGAGCACGTGCCGATCAATTCGCCGGAATTGAGCACAAACGTCGAGCCGGCCGCGCCGACGGATATCGTTCGTGACGTGGTTTTGAAGGAAACCACGCGCGAGATGGTGAACGATTTGAAACAACAGTTCAAACACGAGCGTGACATTCACGCAGCCGTGGTTGATTTCGAGGAAAACGGACTCGATGCAAACCGGCTTCCGAAGGCGCAGCAAACCGACAAGCAGATGCACCGGTTACGGACCAAGGCCCGGGAGGTCTTGAAGGAAATGTCGGCGCGCGAAGGAATCAGTTGTCCGACCGGAAAGGAAATGTTCAGTCCCTGATCAAACAATCTCACTGTCGCTGGCCGGCTTAATCTCCGGCCAGCGCGCCTGGATTTGGCGCGCGTGCCGCGGCCTCAAGAGCCGCCAGCGCAAGGGATAAAGCGACGTGTTGAGCACAATCCGAATTCTGTCCCACGCGGTCTGGCGCGAATGATTCAATTCGCACACCCCCTCCTGAGCGAAACGTACCAGCAACAGCCCCTCGCTTTGCGCCAATTCGCAAATCATGTACGGCAGATGCATGCGGCGCGGAGCGCGCGTCGTCCACAAAATTCCCGGCAGCGCCTTGAGCCACGGAGACGGAAGCGTTTCCAACCCGCGCGGAATCATGGCGGCGTACGTGCGGAAAAATCCCTTCGCATATTCCACGCGCTGCTCGCGGTCCGGTTCCCTGCAAATCCGGAGGGCAGCTTCGAAGAGTGGCTGGTCCAGTTCTTCGCGCCATCCTTGCGCCCGCAGCAGCCGTTTCAAGTGCTCCACGGAAAACGGGTCCTCCAACTGTGGCCGCGTCCGCTTTTGTTTGCGTTCTTCAAACCAGGGAACAAACATCAACCGGAGGTCGCACCGCTCGCGATTGGGGGCGGCGGCAAATCCTTCGTGCGGCGCCAGCCGGCCCAACTCGCCCGGCGGACACACGAGAACGTTCTCCTTCGCTTTCTCGGAACTGATGGAAAGCACTGAACCTTCCTCGACAAGGGTGCGAACCGATTTTGTCCGCTCGCGCATTCCCAAACTGACCGCGGCCAGTAAATCCGTTTCCTCTTCGCGGCCGCGCAGAAACAGAACCGAACCGAAATTGGCGACCATCGCCTTGCGCATCCGAACGCCGACGCGTTCGTCCAGCGCGGCCAGGCCCTGGCTGGCGGCGATGAAAAATGCGCGGCGCGAACGGATGATCGCCAGCGCCTCCGCGTCCGATTCGGCGACGAGCAGCGGCAATTCATCGGCGATGATGCCGCACAGCGGTTGGCGGTCGTGACGCCGCTGTTGCACGGCATGCAGAAAATCGTCCTTCACCAGCCGGAAGAAAAGTCCGGCCAGTTGCGGTTCCAGTGTGGCGTTGAATGAGGCGACGCAGACGGCGCCGCGTCTGGCGATGTTGGCGGGATCAAACACCGGACGGCCGAGCGGCTCGAAACAGTTCGCCGCCGGAATGCTCAACAGCGGTCGCAACGCATTGAGCAGCGTGCTCTGAACATTGCCGCGCGTGCGGTCGTCCAGCGTTTCCCATAACCGGACGGTGTCCAGCGCCTGGGAAATTTTTCGCGCTTCGGCTGGCGGCACTTCGGCCAGACAACGGGCGGCTCGGTCCACCGCGGCAAGGATGCCCGACGGTGTTTTGTTTTTGGGTGCGAAAAACCACTCATGGAGCAGCGTCATTGCAGGCCCGAAGCGCACGCGTTTTTGACTCACCACCAGCAACGTCAACGCGGCGTCAAAGAGCGCGTAACGGAACTCGTCCCAGTAGGCGTTGTCCACGCCCATTCTTCCCGAACCGGCGAGCAGACGCCGTGTCATCCGGTCCACGTCCACGAGCGAGCGCAACGGGCGAAACAAATTCAAATAGTGATCACCGTTTTCGCCGACGACAGCGAGTTGGTCCGCGCGCCCGGCGGACTTTGCCAGTGTTTTAACGCGGGCAACGGTGTCGTCTCCCTTCGCGTCGAAAATCAATAACCCCGCCTCCTGGTTCAATAACTGTTCAACAGCGCGATGAAGCAGACACGTTTTGCCGCTACCCGTCGCGCCGAGAATTAACATGTGTTGCAGCAGCTCGCGTTCGTAGAGCACAACATCGCGGCCCGCCGGTTCGTAAACGGGAAAGCGCAAGATTTCGGGTGATTCGTGCATGTTAAACAGGTGAGTGGGTGAACGTCGCGACACAACCGTCCTGCGGATCCCAGTAATACGCCTCGGCGGCGAGTTTTCCGCCATAGCCCATGGAGGCGTGCCACGCATCAGCCGGGCAAAGCGACGGCACGATGCGGACCAGCACGCCTTGCTGATCGTCGGCTGGAACAAACATTTTGTGTTTCTTCACGTGGAAATGTCCGAGGTGCCATTCGCGATGACGCGATTGTGCCCAGGCTTGTGGACGTTCATTCGCCATCAGCAACGGCAACATCGGGTGGCGCTCCAGATTGCCGTGGGAATACCCGATCAAGTTCTGTCCAAAGTGGACGTATTTGCGCGTGGTCGGGGAGTTGTCAATCGTCACGCCCGGAGTGTTTCGAAACCACGCGGAAACGGTTTCGCCGACGAAGAAGACCGATTGCGTGTCGTGGTTTCCGTTCACAAAGACGACGTCCACCGGCGCCAGCTCGCGCATCCGCTCAATGGCTTTGACGAGCAGCGCCTTGCCTTCGACAAAACTCTGGCGCCAGACAGTGGCGGCCTGGTCTTGCGGCGTTCCGGACGTTGTGGTCCGGCCGAGAATGTCCGTATTGAAAAAATCGTTGCCCGCGACGAATAAAAATTTTCCCGGCTTGAGGCTCGCGGATTTTTCGAGCAGGTCCTCCAGCGCGGTCCAAAACAAATCGCGGCAGATTTCCAGGTCGTATTGCCGGCCGCACTCTTCGCGCCAGGCATACTTTCCGAAATGGAGGTCCATGATGGAGACTTCGAGCATTCCGGCGCCGTTGTTTTGTTTTGGAATTGCCGGGCGCACAGGCGCGGCCATTTTGAATTGCTCCAGCAATCCCTGCATCAGCTCTTTGGCATTTTGCTCGATCACCTTGCGGCGCAGCCAGACCTTGAACTGATACAGCGGCGCCGTCAAAATTTCCGTGCCGACCTTCGTGCCCACCTCCCAGCGATTGACGATGTATTTTTCGACTTCCCAAATCCGCGTGTCCACCTGCGCATAGACGAGCAGGTCTTCCAGCGAATGAACCTTGGTCCCGTGATAGGCGAGGTCACGGGTGCCATCGCGCACGGTGTCCTGCAATTCCGGGCCGCCGGCGGGACTCGGCTCGGGTGCGGCGCCGGCGGTTGCCGATGGCCCGGTCGCGCCGGAGAACGACTGCGCGCCGATCCATCGCGCGAGGTGTAGTTTGGCGTGGTCGAGGCTGATGCAAAGCGCCTGTGCGATTTTCACCGCACCCCAGTCCGGTTGCTTGTCCTTCAAGTCCCGCACACGTTCGTAAACCGGATGGCCGGCGTTGTGGCCCGACGTCTCGCCGCGGTAACGCTCAATCAACCGCCGACTGGTCGGCGTCTTTACGCCAAGCAGATCGCCCAGCTTCTTTTTCCCCATTTCGGGATTCCGGCGCAAAAGTTCGCGCGCTTTTTGGTACAGGTCGTCGTGCATTTCGTTTTATTCCCGGGAACACATCCGTGATTCCCTCCACCTTTTATTAGCTCCACAGAAACGAAATCCTTCCCGACAAAATGAAAAAATCGGCAGATTGGCTGATACATGGTGAAGGAACTGATGGTCAATTCTCAGGGCTGACGATGATTTGTTTCTTACGTTGCAATGAGCAATATCGCCTGGCGCGGACGTTGGTCTGGGGGAAGCAAAAAGAGGCCGGGGCATCGGCCCCAAGCCTTCATCCTCAATTACCCTGTTTACGACTTCATCTCGTCCTCCGCAGACGCGAACGCTCCCAGACGGCTACCGCCGAAAACAATTCGAAGAGCGAGTGCAAATGATGCGAAACAAAAAAACGGATTGGGCAGGACTTGCAAACGCGTGCCCTCCTTCACGCTCCGTGCTCTTTCACACGGTCTGCGGGTTGCTTCTCCGCGCCTGCTCAATCCATTTTTTTGTCCAAAGATACTCAGAGAAAATCCACCCACCCAATTCACGGTGAGAAAAATGCAGTGCAGTCAGATTCGAACTTCGAAACGGCTCGAGAATCAAAATGGGTGAGTCCCGCTGGAACGCAAACTACGACTCCGGCACAAGTTCTACATCTGCCGCGCCGGCATGGCCGCGCAAACATTCTCCATCCTGTTCGAGACGTCTTCATGCAAAAAATTCCGGCGGTGACGCAGCGGGATTGAACGCCACTTGGTGGTCAATGCCTCTTTACTCCGACGGGCTTCATCAGTTTCCAATAGCCATACACGCAGCGCTTCCCACGACGTGTGCAATCATGCGTGTCGTGAAGCACCCCGTTTATGACGGCGCATAGATGGCGGCTGACCTTCACAACCAGTCGCCCCGTGGGTAGTTCGCCTTTCCGCAGGTGCACTTTACAGCCCTGGCCGATGAACATCGTGGGCGTCCAGACAAACCCCAACTCCTCCATATAGTCATTGAACCATTTTCGTTTCGTGGAGATTCCATTCCGGGCGGTTCTCCTGCCTGCGGTTGATCGCTTTGTGCGCCGGGTGATGCGTTGATTCGCGTTCCCTTCGGCGAGTCTGCCATAGATTTCGGTGTATGGGCGTTTTGTAGTAATTGCGAGTGCACGGCAAACGCAATCGCGAGCCGTGCTGCGGAATCCGGCGGCCGCACGACCGCCGTCATTGATTTTGATTTTCATATCGGTATGCGCAGCAACAGGGGGCCGGCCTGAATTCAGGAGTTATCGCGACCATGTTCGCTGAACTGACACACCGCGCAGGAGTCGAACCTGCCTTGCCCGGTCGGCGTAATCGGCAATTCAAGATTGCCTGGTACATTATTGGTCCATTCGAGATCGATTTCTCGGATGCAACTCCTTTTCAGGTTGTAGAGTAGGCGGGGTGGTTGGGTTGAGAGGCCGCAGGCCAATGACCAACACACTCCCGCCCCTCATCGAACCGAACGGACGGATTTCCCATATTCGGCTCTCCGAACTCATTCATCGGTGGCCTTTCCAAGCCGCAGTCATCGGCAACTCATAGAGTCCATAGTGGTGACGCAATCGGGCATCGCTGTAGTGTTTCCACAATCCGCGGGTGCAGTCGTGTTTGCGCCAGAGCCAGCGTCGCAGCCGGTTTTGGCTGTAGCGCCGCATCTGCCCAAAGACACGGGTACTGTTGCGGAAGTGGAAATACCCGGCCCAGCCACGCAACACCGCGTTGGTTTCTTGAACCACTTCCTCCACCGGGCGCCAAAGCGTCCAGTGATTGAGGATTTGGCTTAAGTGTTCGCGCAGTGCCCGGCGGCTTTTCTGTCCGGGTTCGACGTGCAGGTAGCCCTGGCCTTTCCAGCTGCCTCGCCACGTCAGGTTGAATCCCAGGAAGTTGATGCCCTCTTGATGAATATTCACCACGCGGGTTTTGACTTCGTTGATGTTCAGCCCTTTGGCGCTCAACCAGCGGCGCAACCGTTCTTTGACCGGCCTGCTGCGCCCGACACGGCAGGCGATGACAAAGTCATCGGCATACCGAATCATTCGGGCTTGGCCGGCGGTGTTTTGGTTGACGCCCCAGTCCAGCGGGTTCAGATAGACGTTGGCCAGCAGCGGGGAAATGACTCCGTCTTGCGGGGTGCCGCAGCGGTTGGGAACCACTCGCCGTCTGCCGTCTCGATCTTCCTCGACCACCGGCGCGCGCAGCCATTGTTTAATCAAACGCAGCACACTGCCGTCGCTGATGCGTTTGGCCACGGCCTTCATCAATCCTCGATGCGGGATAGTGTCGAAGTGTTTCGACAAGTCCGCATCAATGTTTTCGACGTGACCGCGCCGCACGGCACTGTTGATCGCTTCGATGGCTTGGTGCGCGTCGCGTTTGGGTCTGAAGCCGAAGCTGTGCGGATGAAAGTCCGCTTCAAAGATCGGCATCAGGATCATCCCCAACGCGGTTTGCGCCACGCGGTCTTTGACGGTGGGGATGCCCAGCGGTCGCTGACCGCCGCCGCTTTTGGGAATCATCACCCGGCGCACCGGGCTGGGCCGGTACGCCTTGGTTTTGAGTTCTTCTTGCAGGCGGCCGAGCCATTGAGTCCGGGTTTGTGCATTGGCGGCGAGGGCGGCCAGTGTTTGGCCATCCACGCCTGCCGCGCCCCGGTTTTCGATTTGCGTTTGCAGCGCCGTCTCCAAAATGTCCCGGCGCAGCAAGTGACCATACAGACTCCAGAACCGATACGTCGGACTGGCTTTGGCTTTCCGATAGAGCGCGATTTGGAGCGACCGAACTTTGTCCGGGGTTGGTGGCCGGTTTGGCCCGGCAATCCCCGCGTCCTTGGCTTCGCTTCGACGCATTGAGCAAGTGTCCTCCCTTGGCTCCTTGCACCGTTTGAGGTAGTGCAAATCAACGCTACTATGAAGGACTCCGACTTCTGCGGCGACACCGGCGGCCTCACGGGCGCTGCCCGTTTGCGCCGACGGCGGGGACTTGGGGTTCCCGTCGCCGCAGTTCTCCCGGTTTACCTTGACTGAACTTCCAGACGCGCTGTCCACGCAGACCCCGCCAAAGCGATGAGCAGGCGCTAGCTGTTGTCCAGCCTGTTCCCAGCGGCCTTGACCTGTCGAAGAGAGGTTCGGCTTATCTCCGGTTGTAACATTTTCGGGACTCATTGGATGTGGTTCATTTTCATTGCGGCTCGTCTGTTCAGCTTCCTCCGCTTCCAACCCCGCCTCGCGGCGACGCTGTGGAGGTCGTGTTCCGTCGTGAACAGCCCAATTCGACGGGCGGGGCTTTCACCCGCGTTCCGGTCAACTTCACCGGCGCAGACCTCGACGTTTGTTGTGGGTAGAAGGTTGTGTAAACTGGCTGTCTGAATGATCCCCGAGAAAGTATTTTAGAAGATTTTGGTATTGGGCGATGGCTGGCGAGTCCAAGGCGTTGATTACGTCGAGAAGGAAAGCCAAGTGCTGATCCGCATCGAGGAAACGACGGTTTTGTGGCAGAGCGAGGTTTGTCCGCACTGTAAGAGCAAGACGGTGGGTGGATACGATCACGCGCCCGAGCGCCGCTGGCGTCATCTCAATGTGTGCCAGTTGAACTCGGAAATCGTGTGCGCACTGCGCGCGGGCAGTGCAAGCAATGCAAAAAGGTTTACACGGTGCGGGCGCCGTGGGAGGGCCGTTCGCGCGGATTGACGTAGAAGTTTGAAGCCTTTGCGCTGACATTGATGCGCGAGATGCCGGTGAACAAGGCAGCGGAGATTCTGGACGAGACGGATCAGAAGTTGTGGCGGGCGCTGTTCGCGCACGTGGACGCGGCGTGGGCGGATATGAGTTGGGAGAACGTGGTCTGGGTGGGTGCGGATGAGATGAACCGGCGCAAGGGACATAATTACCTGACGGTGTTTGCAGACCTGGAAGCCCGGCGGGTGTTGCTGGCATTGGAAGGCGAGGACGCCGGCACATGGGCGCAATTTGCCGAGGAAATGGGCCGCCATAACGGTCATCCCAAGGCGATCACGCAGATAGCGATCGACATGCCCGGCGTACATCAAAGGGGTGAAGGAGAACTTCGGCAACGCGACGATCTCGTTCGACAACTTTCATGTGGTGAGCCAAGTGAATACGGCAGTGGAGGAAGTGCGGCGCAAGGAAGCGCGGGCCGATGCGGTGGCGCGGGAGCAGTTGGAGCGGACGAGTTGGTTGTGACGGAAAAATCCGGAGGGCTGAACCGATCGGCAGCAGGAGCGCTGGGAACAGTTTGTCGAACACGACGGTCTTGCCGACGCCAGCGAGCTTTGCCAATTCTGCTTGGCTGAAGAACTTTCCATCAATGAAAAAGATCAGTCGTAAAACAAAGCGAACCTCACCCCAAAAGGTCAACGCGAAGAAAGCGCTTAAACCCTCAGAAACTGCCGCACAGATCGGAACTTTACAGGGAACAATTCGGCCGCATATTGCGGCACTGGTTCGGTTGGAGGAAATCACCAAATGCGTGCTTCAAGCCAGCACTGAAGAGCAAGTTGAACATTTGATTGCTGCTACTGATGATCTGGACTTCGTTATGGAGGTTGCGAAGTCGATCGTTCTCAATTTGCATTCTCAAAAGCCCGGTCGACCGATTGAGTTATGAAGAGCGACGATTACCTTAACGACTTCCACCGTGAGCACTGTCAACTTTTGAAGCAGCATCTTTCACGGCAACCGAAAGCTACTCTCAAGGACGCGCTGGAGCAGTATGAACGCATTAAGCGATTGAGTTCCCGCCGGCGCAAACGAAACGCGTCGCCAACGTGATTCGTCGTTAAGCGCACGTCAAAGAAGACTGGCAACTCCAGCCATAGACGCGCGTGAGCGCAAAACATGTCCCGGCTTACGCCTAAAGCATCGCGAGGACGATGAGTCAAAATAGTGTTTCCGAACGGCAATGGTTTTGGACATTCATTCTGGTTGATCAATCGCCCGGTCCCTCGCTCGGAGATGCGATCGATTTGATTAACGAGTTGGGGTTTGATTCGCGGGAATTTCGTGCGGTTGAAATGATTGATGACATGCACAAAGTGGATCGGCACATCACTGAGTTTTCCGTGACTGGATCTTTGGTTTTGCTCAGGTCATTGCAGGCCGCCTACGATCGCGCGGCGCACTTTCCGACTGATTCTCCGGAACTGGTGCCTTCGTCGGTGGACGAGATAGCCGGCGAACCGCTTCCTTCGGCACGCAATGCGATCGTGGAACTTCCGCCTTGGGCGACTTCCGTTCGAGCACTCTTGACCGGGCAAGAAACTTAATTCTCGCTCGGTGACGTAAATGGAGTTATAAGAAATCTGTTGTATGAGGCGTGTGAAGCTGAATGCGAAACGTAAGAGAAGTGGCTTAATGCGGAGGTCGACAACAGTGATTCCCTGTGTGGCAACAGCAGGCAACAGCCTTCGTGCGGCGTTAGACTTTTTCGTGCGAATTTGTTGTTGGCTTCGAAATAATCAACCGCGTAAGTTGCAGCACTTTAGAGATTTGCGAAAAATTTACCTCATGATTCGAATCCCTTCGCTCGCTCCATTTTCTTCACGGACCGCATTTCCAAACTGCCGGCTCAAAACGTGCTCAACCGACCCGTCGAATTCAAATTCCGGCCAGCAAATGGAGGGAGCAGACGAGATAAACGAACAGCCCAAGCGCGGCCACCAGCGAGGTGTAGTGCAGCCGATGCGCCAGATGCCAGATGCGCCGCCGCCACGCTAGGACGCAAAACGACAAAAGAAGCGCGAGGAACAATATCAATACCGGCAACACCCATAGCAGATGCTTTAACGGCGCGGGAAATCCGTAAAACATCGCAAAAGGCCGGAGCTGCTGCCTGGCCAGGACAAAGGATATTTCAAACCAGAGCGCCAGCGCGCAGGCGGTAAATGCCATCACCCGCGCCGCCGGGGAAAAATTCACGAGATTCCGCGGGAAAGGGGCTTCCTCTTGTTCCGGCTTTCTGAACAGGAACCGGCTAAATGCCATGATCGGCCACAATACGACCGCGGAGAGAAGGATGCACGTGGACGCCCACAGCAGGAACAGACGGCCCTTTTTGCTTTCCGCCCAGTCCACCCGGCGATACGCGCCGTTCTGGGTGATTAGATGGATGGCACCGTCGTCGACGAGAAACATGACGCGGCGACCGGCGAGGCGATTCGTTGCAATTTTCTCGAACGTGCGCGGTCCGATGGCCCGATATCGCTCGCCCTCAATTTCGAGGTTGCCCGCCCGGGACCGAATGACTTCGATTTCGCGCGGGAAACCCAATGCGGGCGTGTCGTGCGGGGTCCGTGCGGACAAATAGGAGCCAAGCAACGGCACGACGGACTGGCGCGCCGGAAGGGGCTTCGCGCTGGTATTTTCGAAGTCCGGTGGAATGAAATGTTGAGTGAACTGTTCAATGACGTTTCGCTCCAGTTGCAAGTAATCGCATAGATTGTAGGCAAGAAAAACGCCGCACTTCGCCTTGGGGAACAGCAGCAGGACGGAATTGAAGCCGGGCCATTGACCCGTCTGTTGCAGCGCCGTGCGCCCTGCCAGGGAGATGCGGTTGAAGCCATAACAACGTCCGGGCATTTGCGGGCCGGCGGCGAATTGTCGCGTCTCCAATCCACGCAAGACGGATGCGGGAAACATTTTGCTGCCATCCGGCCGCTGGTCGGCGAGCAGCGCAACCAGAAAGTCGGCCATGTCGGATCCGCTGGTGCAGAGACCGGCAGCAGGCGTGATATTCACGTAGTCCGCCGGCACCGGGCGCGGGGATGCTCCGTCCAACCAGTAGCCGGTGGCCAATTCACGGCGCAATGCTCCCTTTGGCAAAAAGCTGCTGTGGCTCATGCCGAGAGGATGAAGAATTTGCTCGCGCGCATACTTGGCAAACGGCATTCCTGAAACTTTTTGAACGAGGTAGCCTGCCAGTGCGTAGCCGTAATTGTCGTAGACACTGAACAAGCCCGGGGGACGGACGCGCGCCGGTTGGTACCGGGCAAGGTAATCGCCCAGGGACAATTTGTCCGCCGCCGTGTGCGCTGCATAACCGAACTGGCAGTTGTCGAACCCGCCGGAGTGGGTCATCAATTCGGCGATGGTGATGGGTTCACCGAACGCTGGCGCGATTCGGAACCGGCGCAGGTAGGAATTGACGTTGATCTGCAAATCCAAGCGGTGCGCGCAGGCCAATTGCAGGATGCAAGCGGCGGTAAGAATCTTGGAAATCGAAGCCACGCGAAACAGCGTTTGATCCAAGGAGACTGGCGCGCGCATCTTCAGGCCTGTCACTCCGAATGCCTTCTCGCAAATCACTTGGTCATCGCGTACAACGACGAAAACCGCGCCGGGAATTTTCCCGTCGATCATTGATGGCGAAATGGTCGCATCGGCGAAGGCGGAGACGGACGCGGGATTCAATTCGGAGGGATTTGACGATGTTGCTTCCGCCGCACCGGCTGGCGAAATCAATCCGCATGCCAGCAGGAACAGGGCAATGAGCATTGCTTCTGACCAGGGCGCAAGTTTTCCGGCCAAGGGCCGGAAAACTTGGCAGCGCGGCATCAACAAGCTCGGTGCTTCATTCGGTTCATCTTGCGAAATCACTGCAAAATATCGAAGCTAATCGAATCCTGCCGGTCCCCGCAATCGTTTTGTCTGGAGTTCAACGGCGCTCCATGGCGTTCCTGTGAATTGAATTCCTCGTTCGGCTTGGGCAAAGCGACGAAAAGACGGGATTGAATGGACCGGCTCACGGGCACCGAATTATTTGAGGAAGAACCGGTTCAACTCCGTCGTGGTTAAAATTCGGTCGGCGTAGCTGAAAGTTCCGGAAGTAAGAGCCTCGCGAGCGGCATCCGCCAGGCCGGTCATCGCTGCGCGATATAATCCGGCCGCGAAACTGATTCGCTTCACGCCCGCAGCGGCCAGTTCCGCCACGCTAAACGATCGACCCCGCACGCTGGCGGCGAAATTCACGGGCTTCGAGACGGCGGAACACACCGCGCGCACGGAGGCGATATCCGGCAAACCGGGCGCAAAGAGCACGTCGGCACCAGCCTGTTCGTACGCGACGAGCCGGCGAATCGTATCGTCCAGGTCCGGGTTGCCGCGCACGAAATTTTCCGCGCGCGCGGCGAAGGTGAACGGAAACGGCAGTGACCGCGCCGCCTCAATGGCGGCCGCAACGCGTTCGGTTGCGAGCGAGAGTTCATAAATCGGTCTTTCGCGATCAGGGCGCGCATCTTCAATTGAACCACCGACCAGACCGATTTTTGCGGCCATGCGGATCATCTCAGCAGCTTCGGCCGGGCTGTCGCCAAAGCCGTGTTCGAGGTCCGCCGCGACCGGCAATTCCGTCGCGTCCACAATCGTGCGCGCGTTCGCCAGCGATTCCTCCCGCGTCATGCGACCGTCGATGCGGCCGAGAACACCCGCGGCGGCGGCGCTGGAGGTGGCAAGGGCCTGAAAGCCGAGACCGGCGAGCAGGCGAGCCGAGCCGGCGTCCCACGGATTTGGAATCAAAAACGCGCCGGGCTTGCGATGGAGTTCCTGAAAGCGCAGCGCCTTTTCATGCTGAGTTGCAGTCATAGATGGATCGAGTTGATGTTTGATGTTGTGATTTTGACGGAAGAGAGAACAGTCGATTTTTGACATGGATTTTTAAAACGGGCGGAAGCTTTCGCTTCCGCCCGTTCCCATGGCGGGATTAGCCACCTCCGTGGCGTCCTTGAATTGTTCGGTTTAACCGAACGCAATTGGATGGGGAAATTGCGAATTTCCGATTGGCGATTGCCGATTTTTTAAATGGAATCGCAAATTGTCGTGGTGAAAAGTGACGAGTGGCATGTGATGCGACGAGTCGTGTCACCGACTCGCCGCCTGTCACGCGTCACCGTTTCACCTTTCGGGTCTTATACGTCAACAATGGTCTGAAGGTCGCGATGACAGATACGAGACCGCCCTCAACGAGGTCCTGAACCACTGTCTCGATGTTTTTGTACGCGCCTGGCGCTTCTTCGTAGAGGAGGTCGCGGTCTTCGCAGATCACGCGGCCGCCGAGCGGCGTCTGCACGAGTTCGAGCACGCCGAAGCGCTCGCGCATGCGCAGCCGAGTTTCGCTGCGCGCCCATTTGCGGCCGGCGCCATGGGCGAGCGACCACGCGTGGCTGTCGCCATCGCCGAGCGGCTTTACGAGATAACTCAACGAGCCGCGCGAACTCGGGATGACAACCGGCCCGCCGCTCACCGCCACGGCGCCTTTGCGGTGGACCCAAACAGTTTCACCGTCGTTTTCGCATGCGGTAATGCTGTTATGGCAACCATCCCACACGCCTTCGGCTTCGGCTCCCAAGGTCGCGACAAAACGCTGCGCGATGAGTGAGCGGTTGGCCCGTGCCCAACGCAGGGCGAGGTCGTGACCGCACAGATAATCCTGCGCGGCGAACGAATCGGCCGAAACAGGCTGACCGCAATGTTCATTGGTGTAATCGCGCAGAACGGATTCGCCGAGCCCGCGCGAGCCGCTGTGAACGAGCAGCACAAGCTGCTCCTTCCCGATGCCGATACGTTTGAATTCACCGGCATCGAAGACCTGCTCCACCACCTGCAATTCGGCGAAGTGATTTCCGCCGCCGATGGTGCCGAGCGCGTGGTCGAATTCCGTGGATCCGAGATTTTCCTGGGCGAGGAAATCGCCGACGCATTCGTTCCAGGGATGTTCGAGGTTGAAGCGCAGTTGCGCCCAGCGGTCGAGGTTCGCTTCGCGCCGCGGCAGGTTCGTTTTGAACAAAGTCATGCCGCAGCCGATATCGCCGCCGATGACGTGCGGATAAATGAGTCCGTCGGTGACTAACGCCGTGCCGACCGGCGTGCCGCGGCCCGGATGCAAATCCGGGAAACCGACGGCGAGCCGCACGCCCTCGAGTTTTGCCGCGGCGTAGAGTTGCCGCACCGCCTCGCCCTCGATCCAGCTCCTGGCCGAAGCGAAAAGGCGCACTTGTGCTGAGAGAAGTTCAGAGTTCATGGGTTTTGTGAGTTGAGAGTTAGACGGGTGCACGTTTGAACGCGCACCCGCTACGGAGAACTGCATTCAAGTTGAATCGACTTCCGCAGTTTTGATTTGCGGTTTCAATCCGAAGCGCACCGGGCGAAAAACAATGTTCAACTTCACCGGCTTGATTCGGATGCGATTTGGTTTGTAGCTCTTGCGAAAGAGCAATTGGCTTTGATAACGCATGACAGGTTTCATGGGACTTCCTTTCGTTGGTTTGGTTTATAGGGGATGAAAATAAAAAGGGCCGGGAACGTCATCGCGTTCACGGCCCATGTGGTTACCGACGTTTATTGTCGGAGTTTCAACAAAGAACAAACACCGCTTGCCAGCTTGCGCTGCCAACCCACGGTTTCACGGTGGTTCTTTCGGTGTTTGCAGGCACACCTCCTCCGAAGCCTTTCAATTTTAAAATTGTGTCAAATACATACGACCGAGACATTCGCCGACGATGGGCAAAGCCCACCGGTGGAACGCGAAAGCATTCCTGCGCCTGAATTCGTTTGGCACGGTCGGACATCATCAAGACGTCGCTGTTTCATTTCTCATAGTCACAATCCGACGTATCGGAATTCACCTTTCGTTGCGGCCACCCGGCCCGTTCAGAGCAACAAAAAAACCCTGCTTACTTTCGGCAAGCAGGGTTGGAGAGAAATTCTTATTCTGTCTTTAGATCCTGCTTACCTCCAGTCTATCCGTTTTAATGACTTCCGGACGTTGTCCGTAAGGTGCCGAGGATAGACCCAGGCGAACGACGCAACCTGAGTTATACCGGCTATGACGTGCCCCGAAATGTATCGGGACCGGCATCGTCGGCCAACTCGTGGCGGCTATGTTCATGCAGGTTTTCATCGAAAGTCAGAGACGAATATCACAGGAGAATAGTTACAGTCTACTTATAGTTTCGAGGGCGGAGTTATTTTAAATTCAAATATCCGAATGGATTGATACAAGATTCTCCACTTGAACTCAGAGACTCCTCACGTCGTCTCCTACATAAATCCATCCGGCTCACATCGCGGACGGATAGGTCTCCGGCAGTTCACCTTTTTCCCAATGAGACGTGCGCTCGAGCGGCTCGACCGCACGTGTGTGATCGAAGTGAATTACCGCATCAAATTGCTCGCTCAAGCTGGCGTGGAAATAATGGCTCCAACGCTCGGTCTCCGGCCGATAGATCACGCCGATGGCTCGTTCGAGTAGAGGCGAGGCCAATTGTCGATATAGATGCCGGTGATCGCGAATCGTGAGCAGAAAATTGCCGGCGTTCGCTTCATGAAACAGTTCTTCGTAACTTTCTTCCATGCCCGGACGGACGAGTTTTCGTTCGGCTGGCTCGCCCCAATCGGACGCGGCCGTGACCGTTCCGGAATAGGTGGTGAAGCCGACGAGCACGGCTTCGTCCGGATGGCGTTCGCGCACGAGTTGGCCCACGTTGATTTCATCGCGGCGCGACATGTCGGTGGCGCGGGCATCGCCCAGATGGGAATTATGCGCCCAGAGGATTGCTTTTTGCGGTTCGCCGCGGCGCTCGAGATGCGCCATCAATTGGTCGAGCGTATCGACCATATGCGTGTCGCGCAGATTCCAGGTATTCGGCCGGCCGCGGTACATGGCTCGGTAATAACGTTCGGCATTTTTGGCGATGCGGGCGTTTTGTTCGGCGAAAAAGAGTTCGTCCGCGGCTGCCGGACCATCGCGGGTCAGAAAGTCGGCCGCGTGGTGTTGCAATTCCAAAAGCTGCTGCACGACTTGATCTTCACAAGAGGACGAAGGGTCCCGGCTTGCCACCAAGCCATACGTATCCGGGTTCTCGCCAAAATCTTCGAAACAGCCATAGCGCTGTCGCGCCTCCCGCGCCGCTTCCGGGTTCGTTTTTTCCAGATACTCAACCACGGCGGTCATCGAGCGATGGAGGCTGTAGAGATCCAGTCCGTGCAGACTGATTTTTGCCCGCGCCGTTCCGCGCTCATCGTTGTAGTTGCGCAACCAGCCGATAAAATCCACCACGTCGGCGTTGCGCCACATCCACACCGGGAATCGCTCGAAACCACCCAAAGCCTCGGCGGCGTCCTGATCCCGGCCGTTGCCGCTGACATAACGATTCGCGCGCGACGCGTCCGGCCAATCCGCTTCCCACGCCACGAACGTGAAGCCTTTTTCGCGGATCAGGCGTTTGGAAATTTCCGAGCGCGCCTGGTAGAACTCGTGGGTGCCGTGGCTCGCCTCGCCAAGCAGCACGCAGCGAGCGTCGCCGATCATTTCAATCAACGGGTCATAATCACCCGCCGCGCCGCTCAACGGATGGGCCGCCGTGCGAATGGCTTCGAGTGCGGATTTGGTTTGCCGGATCGCCATATCGAATCCTCCGATTTGAATCTGATGTACGTTAAGGCGAGTTCCCGGTTGCGCAACGGGGATTCTGAACCTGCCGTTTGCGGCGCGCGCGGAGCGACGCGCCCTACCAACCTGGGTCTAAGACGTGATGATGTGGTGTGCCTGCAATCCGCTACGACCGACTTGAAATGTGGCGAGGCAAACTTGCGCCTCGGCAGGATCATTCAAACAAAGCGCTCCTTCGCGAATTTTTGGCACGGGCTCGCCTTCCAGGCGCAGCGGAAACTGTTTGCATAACGCTTTCGCGTAACTCGAAAAATCCGCAAAGCCTTCGCGCCGCACCTGCCCTGCATTCAACAAACGAAATAATCCGGAGCTGCCGGGATACGTCCGCTTCATCAACTCCAAAGTCACACGGCCCATCGTGTAGCGCGGATTGATCTCCACAATGGGCTTCAGCCGGCGATCACCCTCCGCCGTGCGATAAACAAACGCATCGATTCCAATCGGCCCGACAAAGTTGGCTTCGCGCAATTCACTTTCGAGCTGCGACAAGGTTTCGGCGTAAAATCCCTGTAAGCGCCGCGCCGCATCCGGCACGTGACTCAACAGCGCCGTTGCTTGCGTCGGGACCCGGCGGTCGTGATTTCCCGCCGCCCAGTTTGCGCGGAATTGTCCCTTGCGGTCGTTGATCAATCCCGTGTAACCGCACACTCTCAAGCCGCGCGGTGCCATTTCCAATTGGATTGAAAAATCCACCTCGCGTTCCAGCCAAGGTTCGATCACCACTTCGCGCCCGTCTTGCACTGCGCGTGCCAGCCACTGACGTTGTGTCGTGAGAATCTCCGGTTCCCAAAATCGAATCGCGTTCTGTCCCGCCAAACCCAGTGCCTCTTTTGCCACGACACGATGGTATCCGCGACGGCGAATTTCCGCGATGGCCGCGAGCGCGTCTTCCACCGAATTCACAATGACGCCCGCCTCTTGCCGCGTGCATAGCCACGAGCCATCTTCATGCGCGCCGCTCTGCGATAAAATCTTTCTCAGAAAATTCGCGCTCCACGCTTTCGAATACAACTTCGCGATGCGTTGGTTAAAACATTCGTTTGCCGCGCGCGTTTCGCCGGTCACGTTCACAAATAAAGGGCGAAACAAATCCACACTATCCGGCCCCCATGCCCACGGACGCAAGCCGCCCAGCTTTCGTTCCGCGAGATTTCCCGCCGGGTCCACTTGTCCGCCTATTAATTCCACGAACTCCGGCAGCGGAAAACCTGCCTGCTTAACCTGGCTCAGGAATTCGACCGGCGGACGCTTCGGCGTCAGGACGATGTCGTCCGCGCGGCAGAGGAACTGCGGGAGATTGGCCAGGTCGCGTGCGAGCATCGCCTGATGTTTCACCGGCGCGAAGCCTTTGCCGTGCGCCAGATACCCTTCCGCGAACGGATTGAATACGAAGACCGCTGGCGTCCGGCCCTTGGACTGCGAGTAAACATCCAACTCAGTCACGAATTGCTCGTCCAACCCGGCGGCGCGCCGGCCTTCGACGTTCAACGTCAGCCCTTTTGCGCGCTGTGGTGACAGCGGGAATTTCAATTGCCGGCAAAACGCGTCCCAATCGCTCTCGCCTGGATTTTTCCAGCGACGAAACCATTTCAAGCCGTAGGCGACATGGCCGATTTCGTCGCGGTAAATTTTTTCCAGCAGTCCGGCCGTTTGCGCGTCGCCGGCTGTTCGAAATTTCTTCGCGAAGTACCGGCAAAAATCCAAATTCGCCTGCTCGAAGGTCAGCGAGAGCCGGGTCACGTAATCCAGCGGACTTTCCATGTTCGACACCACGCGCCAGAAATAACCGCTCACGGGCCGTTCGCCGAATTGGATCCCGCACGCGCGCATTCGCTCCAGGTAAAGCCGCGTGTGCGCCTGCTCATCGCGCAGCGTCTGCCAAAGCCCGCGGCGAAACGCCGCCGGCGCGTCGGGAAAACGCAACAATGCCAGCGCCATCAATTCGGTTGCCAGCAATTCGTGGTTGGCGAAAAAGTGCAGCAGCCGGCCGCGTTCCTGCTCCTTTTCCAAACGGTTCACTCCCGGGAAATCGGCCTTGCCGGAACCGTGCACTTTGAAGCGCAGTTCCGCCGGCCGGCCCGGCGCTTCCACGTTCAGCAGCGGCGCGCCGGGATTTTCGTCCGTGACGCCTTCCGGCGACCGAAGTTTTTCCTCCAGCGTCGTCGCAAACAAAATTCGCTCGGCCAATTCACGCAGTTCCATGCCGATGAATAAATTACCCGCTGCCATCGCCAAGTCGAATTTACAAATTGGTCCGTTTGCGTTTAATTGCACATGCCCAAGGAGCTTGTGGAATGAACTTTCCCATTTGGCACCACGGAAATAAATTGAGTCATGAGCAGTGGACAACACGATTCGGGAAGCGGCGACGGCACCGCTGGCTCGGCAGTTCATAAAACTGCCCGAATGCGGTCGACGCGATCAAAAGACCGCGGGCGCGTGGACATTCTCTGCCAAACGGTGGGCCGTGCTGGCAAGACGGTGACGGTGGCGAAAAATTTTATCGGCATCGGTCTGTCGGAAAAAGAACAGCTCGCACGGCAAATGCAGAAAGCCTGCGGTTGCGGCGGCACCGTGAAGGAGGGGCGGATTGAAATCCAGGGCGACAAACGCGGTGAAGTTGCGCGTATTCTGACCGAAGCTGGTTTCCAGCCCCATCTTCCCCGGTGACTGAATCGGATTCCCAAATTGTTTGGAATCCGGCTATCTTCGTCTTTTCGCATGAACAAAAAGTTGTTGTTAAAGCAGATCGTCGCGGCGCTGGAGGAAAACCTCGAAACACTTTCGCGCGCCGCGCACGCGTCGCACGTCGAGGCGACGCATGAAAGCAGCCGGGCCGAAAGCAAATACGACACGCGCGGCCTCGAAGCCGCCTATCTCGCCGGCGGCCAGGCGCGTCAGGCCAGGGAAATTCTCGATTCCATCAAGCACTACCAATTGCTCGAGACGCGGGATTTTGCGGCCACAGATTTGATCGATCTCACTGCCGTGGTGAAATTGGAAATGAATGGCGCGACGGACTTTTATTTCATTGGCCCGAAAAGCGGCGGCGTGGAAGTGAATTACGAGGGCGAAGAAATCACTGTCATTACTCCGCAATCGCCGCTGGGCCAGAATCTCGTTGGAAAAAAAGCCGGCCAGAGTTGGACCGCCAAAGTTGGCGGCTCGACGGCGAAATATCGCATCGTGAACGTATGGTGAATTTTTGCATGCGGAAGCGGTCCGCTTTCGGATTTAACGAAACTTCGCCGTGTCATTCGCCGGGCCGCGGGCTGGGGATCACCCAGGAAGCGTTCCAATAATAGTTCCAGAGATTTTCGAGGTGGCTTGATTCCGCGTGACCATCGTAACCGCTCAGGTCAATCGCGCCGGGGAGCGGTTGGGAAATGTCCACGTTTCGCGGGGCGGCGGCGGCGCCGCGAGTGCCATGCCGGGCGATCGTGAACGAGTTTATTCCAAACAGGTCCCTGCCCTCGCCAGTGTATAAGTTGGTAGCCGGAAGGGACGTGGGAATCGGGCCGCCTAAAGGATCCATGGCGTCGCCAAAAAGGGGCGTTTCCGATGGGTGCAACGGAATCTTGTTCCAGAAAGCATACGGGCCTTGTGAAACATTCGTCCGGCCCAGGGTGCTGGCGATAAGGTACGCGTTCAAACCGTAGCTGCACACGCCGCCGGGCGTCCGCCATGGCTGATCCGCTGTCCCTGGCGCCAGCGGGCCAATGCGAGGAGTTTGATTCGTGAAGGCGGCCGCTGGGCAGAGCATTACGCCGGGCGTTACGCCGTACGGCCCCAGCGGCTCGTACCAAAACAAGTCATTACCCGGGATGACGGCCAGGTAATTAAAATCGGTGTCGTACAATCCGTAGGCCACCGCCATTTGCCGCTCGTTGTTCAAACAGTGGGCTTGCTGCGCGCGCAATTTCGCGCGAGTCAACGCGGGCAGCAACATGGCCGCCAGAATCGCGATGATCGCGATGACTACGAGGAGCTCAATTAAGGTGAACGCGATCCTTCCGCCGAAGGCAGTTGGCCGAACCGAGATGTTCGATGGGTCCATTGCAGGACAACGGACCGCTTATCCTTTTTACAACCGACCGCCCCCGGTGGGATTCAGGAGCTTGATCGGCAAGCGGAGCGAGTAAGGCGATCCTACGCCCCGGCGGGAAACAGTCAAGGAAGATGGAGCGGGCGAAGGGAATCGAACCCTCGTGTGAAGCTTGGAAGGCTTCCGTTCTACCATTGAACTACGCCCGCCTTCGTTCGCTGCGCGAACTTTGGCGCGGCAAGCCCGCCATTGCGGACCCGCCTGCGGTCGCTTGAGCCGTTGCCCGAGGGCAGAGGCTGACCGATGGTGCCCAAATCATAGCGCGCGCGCGCTTGCCTTGTCAATTCGCCAACATTACCCTCAAGTCGCATGAACGCGCTTCTTCTCTCCGGCGGACGGGTCATTGATCCCGCCAACCGCCTCGATGCCATGGCGGATGTTCTCATCGTGGACGGAAAAATTTCCGCCGTGGGTAAAGATGTCTCAGCCAAGGCGCCCGCCGGCGCGGAACGCATGGATGTGAAGGGAATGCTCGTGTGCCCGGGCTTGATTGATTTGCACGTCCATTTGCGCGAACCGGGCCAGACGGCCAAGGAAAACATCGCCACCGGCACTGCGGCCGCGGCGCGCGGCGGGTTTACTTCGATTGTCTGCATGCCGAACACGTCACCGGCGATTGATTCGGCCGGCACGGTGGCGTTGATTCGCGACCGCGCGGCACAATCGGGCGTGGTGAACGTTTTCGTCTCCGGCGCCATCACCAAAAATATCGCCGGCGAGGAACTCGCGCCCATCGGCTCGCTCAAACGCGCCGGGGTGGTGGCCATCACGGACGACGGCCATTGCGTGCAGAACAACGAACTCATGCGCCGTGCCTGCGAATACGCCAAAATGTTCGACCTGCCGGTGATGGATCATTGTCAGGATTATTCGCTCGTCACCGACGGCGTGATGCACGAGGGGTATTGGAGCACGTCGCTAGGTTTGCGCGGTTGGCCGGCGGCGGGGGAGGAAATGATTGTGGCGCGGAACATCCTGCTGGCGGAACTGACGGGCACGAAGATTCATTGCCAGCACTTGAGCGCGGCGGGCAGCGTGGCGCTGATTCGCGAAGCCAAAAAGCGCGGCGTTCCAATTTCCGGCGAGGCGTGCCCGCACCATTTCGTTTTGACCGATGCGGCCATCGCTGGCAGCGAAAAATTCTGGGCCAGCGATGGCAAACAACTTTTGGCCATCCACTCTCAGCCATCAACCGTCCACCTGCCCTCCTGGCCGAATTACGACACGAATTTCAAAATGAATCCGCCGCTCCGTTCCGCTCGCGATCGCGAAGCGATTCTCGAGGGATTGGCCGATGGCACGATTGAAATTCTATGCAGCGACCACGCGCCGCATTGCGATTACGAGAAGGAGGTCGAATTCGATTACGCGCCCTTCGGCATTACCGGCCTGGAAACCGAACTGGCGCTCTCGCTGATGCAGCTTTATCACACCAAACGCCTTTCGCTGTCCGATCTCATCGCGAAATACACTGTCGCCCCGGCGCGCCTTCTCAATTTGAAGAAGGGCACGCTCCACATCGGCGCGGACGCGGACATTGCCATCATCAACCCGGACCGTGAATGGATCTTTGAAGCGGCCGCGTCGGTGAGCAAATCCAAAAACAACCCGTTCTTCGGCTGGACGTTGAAAGGCAAGGCTTTGGCAACCATCGTGGGCGGCAAGGTGATTTGGACGGAGCAAAACGACATGGCTGTGGCATAGTGCTTCAATGATGAAACAGACTTTTGGAATCTTGTTTTCTACGGGGCTGATAATTCTGGCTGGCTGCACGAGGCAAACCGAAGTCATGAACGCCGCGCCGATCAATCTGGACGCCTCGATTGCCCAAGCCGGCGCGGAACACAAAATCGTGCTCATGGATTTTACCGGCTCCGACTGGTGCGCACCGTGCATGGCGCTCCATCACGACATTTTGGCGCGGCCGGAATTCGAGGCGTACGCGCAGTCAAACCTGGTTTTTCTCACGGTCGATTTCCCCCGGGACTACCAACTTCCGCCCGACTCCGCCGCCACGAACGATTGGCTCTCTAAAAAATTCGATGTCGAAGGTTTCCCAACTTTAATAGCGCTCGACAGCCACGGAAACAAAATCTGGCAGCAAGTCGGTCTCGAGCCGGGATATAGCCTGAAGAAATTCATCGCCACACTTGATGCAGTGAAGGCGAAAGCGAAATGAAATTCCGCTTTGAAACTTGACCCGCCGGGAATCGTCTTTAGCATCCGTTCAATTTGTGTCCGTAATGAAAGCAGTTTTGGCTCTTGAAGACGGCTCCGTGTTTCACGGTGAAGGTTTTGGCGCGCGCGCCTCAGCCTGCGGCGAGGTTTGTTTCAACACCTCGATGACCGGCTACCAGGAAATTCTCACCGATCCCTCCTACAAAGGCCAGATCGTCACGATGACCTACCCGCTCATCGGCAATTACGGCGTGAACCTGCAGGACATCGAGTCCTGGCGTCCGCACGCGGCGGGCTTTGTCATTCGCGAACTCTCGCCGGTGGTCAGCAATTGGCGCGCGGATTATACGCTGGCCGAATATCTGGAAAAGAACGGCATTCCGGGCATCCAGGGCATCGATACGCGCGCGCTCACCAAAAAATTGCGCGTGCGCGGCGCGCTCAATGGGTTCATTTCGACCGAAGGCGTTTCGGATGAGGAAGCCATTCGGCGCGCCAAGGAATTTGTTTTCGTTGGGGTGGATTACGTCAAGGAAGTCACGCATCGCGAAGCGTTCCTGTGGGACGCGAAGGATGAGCAAAGCGGCAGCTTCAATCTCGTCCAGGGCGCGGCCAAAGCCGATGCTCGCAACGTGCGGGACCCATTGCCGCCCGCGGACATCCCCATCGTCGCCTACGATTTCGGCATGAAATACAACATCCTGCGCCGGTTGCGGCAGCAGGGTTTCAAGGTCCAGGTGGTTCCGGCCACGACGCCCGCGGCCGAAGCTTTGAAGTACAAGCCCGCCGGAATTTTTCTTTCCAACGGTCCCGGCGATCCTTCCGCGCTCGAGTACGCGGTGCAGGCGGTGAGCGATTTGGTCAAGAGCGGTGTGCCGATTTTCGGCATTTGCCTGGGTCATCAAATTTTAGGACAAGCTTTCGGGGGGAAAACGTTTAAGCTGAAATTCGGGCATCGCGGCGGGAACCAGCCGGTGAAGGATCTTGAAACCGGCCGGGTCGAAATCACGTCTCAGAACCATGGGTTTGCCGTCGATGCGAAATCATTGCCTGACGATGTGGCAATTGATAGAATCAATCTTAACGACCAAACCGTGGAAGGCATGCGGCACAAAACGAAGCCCATATTTTGCGTGCAATACCATCCGGAAGCCTCGCCCGGACCGCACGATTCCACGCCGCTCTTTAAAGAGTTTCGTGAGATGCTGGAAAAGCATTGATCGCGCCGCGCCACGTTTCGGCGCCGCGCGGGGCGCGCCTCACGACCTTGATATTTGTAGCACAGACGTTTCCGTTTGACTTGATCCGGACGGTAGAGATAATCATTTTTGCGTGACGTAATCTATGGCGAAACTTGTCGTCCTCAGCGCGGGATTGAATGGGCGCACCCACGAGTTGAATGTGGATAAAACCACGATTGGCCGGGTGGAGGACAATACGTTTCAAATTGTCGATCCTTCCGTTTCCAGCCATCACTGTGAGGTGCTATTGCGCGGCACGGACGTGGTGATCAAGGACCTTAATTCCACCAACGGTTCGTTCATTAACAACGAGAAAATTTCCGAAAGCGTCCTGAAGCCGGGCCAGACACTGCGCCTCGGGCAGATCGAATTGCAATTAATCCCCGAAGGCGCGCCCATGCCTTCCGCGTCCGCGCCGGCCCCGGCACCCGCGCCGCCTCCATCGGCTTCCGCTCCGGCGCCTGCGCCAGCACCAGCAACTCCAGCCGCGCCGATGCGCAAAGCCATGGATTCCACGCTGGTGGTTTCGCGCGGCGTCAATCTGAACGAACTTTCCGAGGGCGGCACGCGCGTGACCGGCTTCGACACCGCCGCCAAGGGATTTTCCAAAAAGAAAGACAACACGACCAAGTTTTTTCTGATTGGCGCCATTGTGGCGGCGCTGGTGATTTGCATCGTGCTGATTGTCGTCTTTAATCAATTGCACAATCACTGAGGGCGTATTGCGTGTTCCGTGACTTCGCTGAACACGGCGGGCATGAAATTTTGAACAGGAGGGAGCAGAGGAAACAGAGATTCTTCCTCGTTAGCTTCTATAGTTTCAGTTCTGATTTCTCTGTTACCTCTGTTTTCTCCTGTTCAACGGTCCTTTACAAACCTGTGGGATGATCGACAAACGCCCACGGCACCTTGAACTTCCGCGACAAATCAGCCGCCAGCGCTTTTACGCCAAAAATCTCCGTGGCGTAATGGCCGCCGTAGAAAATGTTGACTCCCAATTCTTCAGCCAGCGCATAAGTCCAATGCGGTCCCTCGCCGGTTATGAACGTATCCACGCCCTCGCTTGCGGCTTGTTTCACCCCATCCCCGGCGCCGCCGGTCACGATGCCAATGCGCTCGCAATTTTTGCTGCCGCCGGGAATCAACAGTGGCTTCGCGCCGAGGACTCGCTGCAGACGATTGGTTAATTCCATGCGCGAAATTTTCTGGCGCACTTTCAACCCGATCGGCCCGCCATGACTCTCGAAAAATGGCTTTGGATTTTTCAAGCCGAGCGCGGCGCACAGTTGCGCGTTGTTGCCCAGCTTCGGGTGCGCGTCCAGCGGCAAGTGCGAGCTGTAAACCGCCAGGTTGTTTTCCACCAGCAACCGGATCAATTCGTATTTCTTGCCCGTCCACGGCTGCGCCGGCGACCAGAACAAACCGTGATGCACTACCAGCAAATCCGCCTTCGCGGCGATGGCGAGCCTGGCTGTCGCGAGCGAACCATCCACCGCCGCCGCGATGCGCGTGACCGCGCCGCGATTTTCCACCTGCAATCCGTTCACCGCGCCTGAATAGTCCCCGATTTCACGTGTGCGAAGGATTCGATCGCAGTATTTGACGATGGCGGCGAGAGAGGCTGTCCTCATAACTGGATGAAATTACGTTTCAAAGCGCGAATCGGCACGAAAATTTTTCATCACATCTGTTGCTTTCCGCGCTCAGACTTTTATAGTGCGTTCGTTTGATGTCGCAGAAATGAGCAATCCGATAGACGCCAATGGCGCCTGGGATGTCCAGGCGGCGCGAAACCTGTACAACATCCAACGCTGGGGTGCGAAATATTTCGACATCAACGATGCCGGCCACGTGGTCGCCAAACCGTTGCAGGATGCCGGCGCTTCGGTGGACATCACCGACGTCATCGAGGAAGCGCGCGGGCGCAATCTGAAGTTTCCGCTGCTCATCCGTTTCCAGGATATTCTTCGTCATCGCGTCGAATCCATTAATCTCGCCTTTCGCAATTCCATCACGGAATACAATTACCAGGGAAAATATCGCGGCGTCTTTCCCATCAAGGTCAATCAACTTCGCGAGGTGGTGGAGGAGATTCTCGATGCCGGCAAGCCGTTTGATTTCGGGCTGGAAGTGGGCAGCAAGCCGGAGTTGTTCGCGGGGCTGGCCATGCAAAGCCAGATGAACAGCCTCATCATCTGCAACGGTTACAAGGATTCCAGCTTCGTCAAAATGGCATTGCTCGGCACCAAGCTCGGCAAAAAAGTCATCATGGTGGTTGAGAAACTGGAGGAGCTTCGGCAGATCATTTCCGTTTCCAAGCAGCTTGGTGTCGAACCGCTCATCGGGATTCGCGCGCGGCTGTTGAGCAAGGGCGCGGGGCGCTGGGCCGAGAGTGGCGGCGAAAATGCGAAATTCGGCCTCAGCACCGCGGAGCTATTGCTCGCCACGGAAATGTTGAAGGCCGAAAATCTCGGCCATTGCCTGAAGCTCCTGCATTTCCATATCGGGTCGCAGGTGCCCGACATTCTCACCGTCAAAAAAGCCGTGCAGGAAGCGGCGCGCTTTTACGCCAAGCTGTACAAGATGGGTTTCAAGATTGAATACATGGACGTTGGCGGCGGCCTGGGCGTGGATTACGACGGCAGCCGCTCCGCATTCGACAGTTCGACCAATTACACGCTGCAGGAATACACGAACGACGTGGTTTATTACATCGCGGATGTTTGCAACGCGGAAAAAGTGCCGCATCCGGACATCATCAGCGAGAGCGGCCGCGCGATCGTCGCGCATCATAGCGTGCTGATCGTGGAAGTGTTTGGCGCGATTGAAAAAATCCGGCCGGGCGAAATGTTTCAGTTCGGCGATAACGAGCATCCGCTGGTCAAGGAACTGCTCGACATCAAAAAGAACCTCGGCAAACAGAACAAGCTGGAGGCGTTTCACGACGCGCACGAACGGCGCGAGGACGCGCAGCACATGTTCACGCTCGGCGTCATGGATTTGCCGGACAAGGCCAAGATCGAAAATCTGTATTGGGAAATCAGCAACGACGTCGTGCAGAGTTTCAAGGGGCAAGCGTATGTGCCCGAGGAAATTCGCAAGCTCGAAGACAGTCTCGGCGACCAATATCTCTGCAATTTTTCCGTGTTTCAGTCGTTGCTCGATCATTGGGCGCTGGGCCAGCTTTTTCCGATCATGCCCGTGAGCCGTTTGACGGAATGCCCCACGCGCGAAGGCACGCTCGTGGATATCACGTGCGATTCCGACGGACAGGTGAACAAGTTCATTGACCTGCGCGACGTACGCGACACGCTGCCGTTGCACAAGCTGAACTCGAACGGCAACGGCCAGGTGGAACCGTATTATCTCGGCTTTTTCCTCATGGGCGCCTACCAGGATATCATGGGCGACCTGCACAATCTTTTCGGCCGCGTCAATGAAGTCCACGTCTTCCTGGATCCCGACGAAGCCACGGGTTATTACGTCGAGGAAATCATCGAAGGCACGACCATCGTGCAAGCGCTCGCGTCCGTGCAATACGACGAAAACGAGTTGAAGCGCCAGATGAAGGCGCAGATGGATGAGGCCATCAAATCCGACCGCATGAAACCGTCCGAAGCCATGCGCTTGCTGGATGAATATGAAAAAGGGTTGAAGGAATACACGTACCTCAATTTTTGAATGTAGAAGCCATGGCTGAGCCGTCGCCAAATCCCGAGCTCCTTCATTCCCTGGGCCGTCTGGCGCGCGGCCTCTCGGCGCTGTTTTGGGGATTGCCGATGGCGCTGATCGTATGTTTCGGCACCGCGAACGCGGGCTGGTTCCGGATTTATGGCGTTATTCCGCCGCTGGTCACCACCGGGTTGCTCGCATTCGGAGTCTGGCAACTGGATTCGTTCCAGAAACAGGAACGTCCCTGGCGCAGCGCGCTCGACCGCGCCAAAATTTTTGCGCTCATCAACCTCGGCCTCAGCCCGTTTGCCTTTTGGTGGAATCGCGTCCCGGATTTTGTGCTCTTCGCCATTTCCGTGCACGTGCTGGAGTTGTCGGGCTGGTTTTTTGTTTTCACTTTGAACACGGTCCTGCTCCGCCTGGGCGCCATGCTGCCCGATGAAACGTTGCGGCAGGAGACGCGGCAATTCACGTCGCTGAACCAGGGGATGCTTTTGGGATTGTTGGTGGTCTACGGCATCCAACTGGCACTCGCGCGTGTCCACGAATTTCCGCAACAACTCAGCACGGTGCTGAGTGTCTGGGACCGCGGCAGCTTCTGGCTGCTCGTCATCCTGACGCTGCTGCCGCTGGCCATGACGATGGCTTTGATTTGGAAAACCAAGGAAGTGATTCTGGAGAGTGTTTTTGGAGTGAAGAGTTGAGAGGCAACGGAAAGACTTAACGCTCTTTTTTCGACGATTCGGCTTCTTTTAAAGCCATATTTTCGCGAGCCGCCCGCATTTCCAGGATAAGCGTCTCCGCCTCTTCCAGCCACTCCAGCTTTTCGCGAAAGGTTGTGGTGAGCCCTATAAGCAAAGTGTGCAATTCCGCCCCCTCGAACGTTCCCCATCTCCAATTGGGGGTCCGAATCAGCTCAAGAATTTCCTCCCGTGTCATCGATATGGATCCGGTTTCTTTAACGCCTGAATATCCAACAGATCCTTGTCGCGTCCAGCTTCTTTCTTCATGGCCAGAAGTGTTTCGTAGGAAACCACCGGAGCCGGCGACCGGCCGCCGATCATTTCCCACTTCGCTCGCGTGAATTCCTTTTTAAAATCAAATGGCTCGTAAACGAATACGTCGATCGGGGTGCGGCGGTGAGCATCGCTCCACATTCGCAACGCAACGAGATTTTTTTCCCTCCTCCAGGATTCTCGGAGCTGAGGATCGCAAATTGGTCAGGCGTCACGGGAATCGTCATTGACCATCCCGCCGAATACAAGGCGCAGAGACCGCGAGTGATATTGTCGTGCTGCAGGCCAATGACTAAATCGACGTTGACAGTCAGCCGCTCATAACCATGCGCGACGACGGCCAACCCTCCGACGACAAGATATTTCACCTCGGCGTCATTCAGCGCCTTAACAATCGTTTCAACGCGGCGCACTTCCATTTTCACAGAGACTAGCCACTCCAGTTCCGGCACAAGCGCGGCGTTCAATTCACCCGCTCGGCCACTTTATAGCGATACATCCGCTTCTTCATCCAGCGCACGGCGAGCAAATCGTAGAATGAGGCAAACAGCCGGTTTCCAATGCCGTAATTGCTCTTCCCGGCCAGGCGCGCGTTGTTCCTCACCGGTACTTCCGTGACGGTAAAACCCTCGATCTTGAACAGCGTGGGCATGAAGCGGTGCATGCCTTTGAAGAATTTCAAATTCTCGATGCACTCGCGTTTGAAGGCGCGATAGCAACATCCGGCATCGCTGATGTTTTCGCCGGAGAGCTTGTTGCGAACCCCGTTGGCAATGCGGGAGGAAACCACGCGCACTAAACTGTCCCCCTGGCGACGCGCAGCCACGCGGCTGCCGCACGCGCAATCGTAGCTTTTCACCGCTTCCAGAAGTTTTGAAAGGTCTTGCGGATCGTTCTGCAAATCGGCGTCGAGCGTCACGATGATTTTGCCGCGGGCGGCTTTCATGCCGGCCCACAGCGCGGCGGATTGGCCGCAATTATATTCAAATCGCTGGCCCCGGATGCGCGGGTCGGCGGCGGCCAATTCCTTCAGGACCTGCCAGGAGTTGTCTTTGCTGCAATCATCGGTAATGACGATTTCATACGAGCGACTCAGCGGCGCGACGGAGTCCGCGATGGCTTTCGCCAGTGCGCGCAAATTGTCCTGCTCGTTATAGCAGGGAACGACAAAGGACAGGTCCGGTGTTTCGGTCATAATGCTCGTAAAGCCGTGAGAGAGTCGCAAATCGCAATGAAAGCGTCGAGGGAGAAGGGCGGTCAAATCCGGAGACTGAATTCGGAAAGCCGAAAGAAGCTCAAATTTGGAGGGCCGAGCAATGTCCTGCGCGGGGCTTCGAACAACGAGATGGCTCCGGTAAGCTGGGCTGTCGCTTCCTGCGAGATTCGGGCTTTGGATTTCGACCTTCGGATTGGAGCCTGGGCGCGCCGACATCAATTCAACAACCGATACCAATTGTCCCTTTGGTGCGGCTCGTAGCCCAACTCCCGGATGAGCCGTTGCATGTCGGCAACGGTCATGCGGTAGGTCGTGCCGGCCTGCGAAACGACGTTCTCCTCAATCATGATGCTGCCCAAATCGTTGGCGCCATACTTGAGCGCCACCTGGCCGATTTCCTGCCCTTGCGTGACCCACGAACTTTGCACACTCGGGAAATTATCCAGGTAAATTCGTCCCAGCGCCTGCGTGCGCAGATATTCGTGCGCGCCAACCGTCGGCGCCTTGAGCTTGGTATGCTCGGCCTGGAACGTCCAGCAGATGAAGGCCGTGAAATTCCCATAATGTGCTGCCGGCGTCTCGCCGGCAGAATTGGCGTTTTGGCCTGCCGGCAAGATGCCGGCAGCACGCTGATCGGATTTATCCTGCTGCGCGCGCAGTCGTTCGAGGTGCTCAATGCGGTCTTCCACCGTTTCCACGTGGCCGAACATCATCGTGGCCGACGAATTCAACCCCAGCCGGTGCGCCACATCCATCACTTCGAGCCAATCATCACTCATCGCTTTGAGCGGCGAAATGCGCTGACGAACGCGGTCCACGAGAATCTCGCCACCGCCGCCGGGAATGGAGCCGAGTCCGGCCGCCTTGAAATCGCCGATGATCTTTTCCAACGGCTCGTTGAATACCTCGCGAAAATGAATGAACTCGCTCGGGCTGAACCCGTGAATGTTGATTTGCGGAAATTTCCCTTTGATATGCGAAAGCAAATCGAGATACCACTGCTTCGTCAGCTTGGGATGATGGCCGCCCTGCATCAGGATTTGCGTGCCGTTCAGCGCGATGGTTTCCTCGATCTTCCTGTCCATCTCATCGAACGTGATAACGTAGGAATCATCGTCCTTTTCCGTGCGATAAAACGCGCAAAACTTGCAATAAACATTGCAGACGTTCGTGTAATTGACGTTGCGGTCGACAATGTAGGTGACGATCTCGTTCCCACGTCCATCGTGGGCGGACGCGCGAGCAAGCTGGCGGCGGCGATCGGCGAGCGCGCCGAGTTCTTCGAGCGGCAGATGATAAAGCCGCAACGCCTCGGCCTCGTTGATGCGGCCACCGTCCCAGACCTTTTGCAGCAGCTCATCCAATGACGCGTCGTAAATCACGCGGATAAGGTAGTGGAACGAGCGCGTTGAAACAAGGCGGCGATAGGACGGCTATGCGCCAAGGGCAATTTGGCCCACGAACTCTTCAGCGGGCACGGTGTTCACGCTGAACGTTCCTTATGGATTATCGCTGACGGACTGAAGTCCGCGCTCGGCAAGTCACGATTCCGTCGGACGGTAATTGTCCGGGAACGGGCTCGCGCAGGCAACCGCGACGATAATGGTGAGAAGCGCGAGAAGGAAGTTATTCCACAAATAGGGTCTGCCCGGCACACCCAGAATGAACGCCGACGCCCAAAGCCATGCTCCCATGAAAACTTTCAGCGCCCGCAATAGGTAAAACCTGGTGCCGCCGAGCGTCAACAGGATGAGCGCGATGCCGCACACGATGTTGTTGGTGATTCCGGCTTTGTACTGCGAGAAATGCAGCACGAACGGCGAAATGATCAGCCACGCGCCAATAACCAGAGCCAGCAGGACGGGCGACTTCCGGCCAGTATATGATGAAGCATTCACCCGGTTAATGTAATACCCCTGTCAAGTCTTTGGATAAGTTGTTCGCCCCGGATGGCTGTTTTGGCTGCGGCAGGCCTTAAAATGGAGGTAGTCGCGGACGTTCGGCGCGTGTTGCCCAAATCGAAAGGAGCGCGGGTCTGCGACCCGCAGCAAGGTGTGAAGGGCAAAACGTGTGAAGAAATTCCGTCGACTCTCCAAAGTGGAACGTTGCTGCGGTTCACAGAGCCCCGGGCCATACTTTGAGCAACACACCCGTTGCGTCGGCGACTACGGAATTCGACCGCCCGTCCACAATTTGACTTCCCTTCATTCTCGCTTACTGGTGTCTAACCTCGGATAGACCGAGGCCGATTCGTGTTATGAAAAATGCTGCAAACGAGTTCTTGTTGGCGCCGGTTGCAGAGGACAACCCGGCATTGAACACCCAAACCACCGCCCAGAATACGCCCGTTTCCGATGGACCGTTGCTCGACGCTTATTCGGACGCGGTGGTGACTGCGGCGGAAGAGGTCAGCCCGTCCGTGGTGAAGATTGATGTCCGCAAAAGCAATCCTCGCGGTGGGCGTGAAGCGGGCGGCAGCGGCTCGGGATTCATCATCACGCCGGATGGTTTTATCCTGACCAACAGCCATGTGGTGCACGGCGCGGAAAAGGTGGAAGTGACGCTCGCAGACGGGCGCCGGCCTG
This sequence comes from Candidatus Angelobacter sp., assembly GCA_035606845.1. Taxonomy (GTDB): domain Bacteria; phylum Verrucomicrobiota; class Verrucomicrobiia; order Limisphaerales; family DASXHY01; genus DASXHY01. Next base: position 43,001 of record DATNEA010000068.1, read on the forward strand.
ATGCCCATGTCGTCGGGACCGATCCGGACACGGATTTGGCTGTGCTGCGGATTTACGCGCCAAATCTCAAGCCGGTGCGCCTGGCGGATTCAAATCAATTGCGCGTCGGCCAGCTCGCCATCGCCATCGGCAATCCTTACGGATTTCAATACACCGTGACGGCGGGCGTGGTGAGCGCGTTGGGCCGTTCGCTCCGCGCGAATTCCGGCCGGCTGATGGACAGCATCATCCAGACGGATGCGGCGTTGAACCCCGGCAATTCCGGCGGGCCGCTGGTGAATTCGCGCGGCGAAGTCATCGGCGTGAACACGGCGGTGATTCTGCCGGCGCAAGGGCTTTGCTTTGCCATTGCCATCAACACGGCGAAAGATATCGCCGGCTGGCTCATCAAAGATGGCGTCATTCATCGCGCGTTTTTAGGCGTGGCCGGCCAGACCACGAAAATTCATCGCCGGCTGGTGCGGCACTTCAATTTGCCGGTGGAAACCGCCCTGCTGGTGGTCGGCGTCGAACCGGGCAGTCCGGCGAAACAAGCCGATTTGCGGGAAGGCGACTTGATCGTGGAATTCAACGGCCACCCGATCGCGAGCGTGGATGATTTGCACAAGCACCTCACCGGCGCGCAGGTGGGCGTGCATTCGCAGATGACCGTCATCCGGCACACAGAAAAACTGCAGGTCGAAGTGGTGCCGGATGAAGCTCCGAAGACGCAGTTGAATTGAATCTGCGGCGCGGACTCACGGGCGCGCCCCGGGTCAAACGTTGTTCACTCGGCCTCGTTGAAAACCAGATCAATGGACAAGCTGGCCGCGAGCAACAGCGCGGCCGCGTCCTGGTCCGCGCCGCCCAGGTCGGTCAGCGCCACCACGTAATTGTCCGCGGAAGTCAAAAGCTCCTTCGCCAGGCCAGCCCATTTCTTGCTGACTATGCCGATTTCGTGTCCATTCGTATTCGTGAATCGGAAATCGCGGCCCTTCCAGTTTCCTTTCACTTCCGCCACCTGCTGGTCGGCGTGATCGTACACGAGGAAACCGCCGCCGAGCGAAAGCAGTTTTCTTTTGAAATAACCCAGCGAACGTCCGCCGGCACTGACGTTGATCTTTGCGCGAATGAAAGTGAATCCGCGTGTTACGGAAAGAACCGCCGGCTGACCTTCGCCTTCGTAAACGTTGACGGCGGTGGGCATGCGATGCTTTTTGACAACCAGCCGCAGCCACTTGGCCCAGATGGGCGGCTCTTCCCTGGCGATGCCGATGTTTTGGCCATTGGCAGGATCCAGGATATCGTAAGTGTCCGTGAGCCTGAGCCGGGCGATGCGTTCCTTCACGAAAAAGGTGGTGCGATGGAGCAGGGGCCGGCCGGATTCGGTGGAGGTTTCGCCCGAAGGCGTTTCACGATGCAACAACGTTGCCATGGCGCTCGGCCTGCCCGACGGAACCCGGATCCTCGTCGTGGACGGCGCCGCCACGGCAGCGCCGCCGCCGGCGTAGGCGGTGGAAGGCGCCGGTGCAGCATAGGCCATGGCTGGAGCAGGCGCGTAGGCTGCTGACCCGAGCTTTTCTGCAATCTGCCGATTGGCATCCACAGTGCCACTCGTGCCGCATTCGGGACAAGCCACGGCCGCAGGCATGTGGCCGTTCACAGGTTCAACGTCAAATTTGTATTTCGTACCGCAACCGCATTCGATTTTGATTTCCATAGGAGGGTGATGTGTTGGTCGAGGTTGGCAGTGGCAGGACTGGAAGGCAGACGTGGAAATGCCTTGGAAGTTGCGTATTGGGAACGTCAGCCTGGTTGGGGGAGGACATAGGCTAAGTCTATGGTCGGATGTTACCACTGCGCGGGAAAATCGAAAAGCGCGAAATCTCATCACCTCAGACCCACGTATAAACCGTCCTAATATCCTATCGTTCCAATTTTTTCGCCATGCGCACCACCGGCAGAGACAAACCGCCCGGCACCGAGGTCTCGAATCGCTCCGCCACTGCGTAACCAAACCGGGAGTAGAGCGGTTCGCCAGCCAGAGTGGCAACCAGTTCGGCCTTTTTGAAACCGGCCGCTAATGCAGCCGCCTCGCATTGGAAAAGAATGCTGCGCCCGATGCCTTGTCGCGCCCAATCCGGGTGAACAAAAAAGGCGCGAATACGGGCAGCATCCTGTTGAGGCTTCAGTTCCCCATCTTCGTCCGAGCGATCGCGGTCGCCGCCAAACATTGCTTTTCGTTTGCTCCACCCGCCGCAGCCAATGATTTGACCGGACTCCTCAACCACGAAATACGTGCCATCACGAATGAGTTGACGATCGACGCCGAACACCGGCCCCAGCGCGGCGTCGAGTTGGGCGGTGGAATAATGAGCGGCTCGCAGCACGCGCACGCAGAGCGGAATCAATGCCTCCAATGCCGGAACGTCCGAATCCAGTGCGAGGCGAGGTGTCCAGTTCCAGTTCATCAATTGAAACGCCGGCGAGCGTCCGCTCGGCCGGAGAAATTATTTTCGCAGCATTTTCGGCACGCCGCCGCCCATGCGAGCCATCATTTTCTGGAACTTGCCCATCTTCTTCATCATTTGCTGCATCTGGGCAAACTTGTTCAGCATCGTGTTTACTTCCGTCACGGTCACGCCGCTGCCTTTGGCGATGCGCTGGCGGCGTTTGGCGTTGAGAATGGCCGGATTGCGGCGCTCCTGCAGCGTCATCGCGCAAACCATTCCTTCCATCCGGCGAAATTCCCTTTCCTGTTTCGATAAATCCCCCTGCTGTTTCAGCATCTCCGCGCCGCCCGGCAGCATGCCCACGATGCTTTCGAGCGAGCCGAGCTTTTTCATCTGGCGCAATTGCTCTAGGAAATCCTCCAGCGTGAACTGGCCCTTGCGCATTTTTTCCTCGAGCTTCTTGGCGTCTTCCAGGTCCACCGCTTCGGCGGCCTTTTCCACAAGGCTGACAACGTCGCCCATTCCAAGAATGCGCGATGCCATGCGCTCCGGATCAAACGGCATGAAATCTTCCAGCTTTTCGCCGACGCCCGCGAATTTGATCGGCTTGCCGGTGACCGCTTTCATGCTGAGCGCGGCGCCGCCACGGGCATCGCCATCGAGCTTGGTGAGAATGGAACCGGTGATGGTCAGCGCCTGGTCGAAATGGGTCGCGACATTCACCGCCTCCTGGCCGGTGGCGGCATCGAGCACGAGCAGAATTTCCTGCGGCTTGATCAACTCGCGCAACCGGACAAGTTCCTGGACCAGCGGTTCATCAATTTGCAACCGGCCCGCGGTGTCGAAAATCAGCACATTGCGGTTATTTTCGCGCGCGAAATCCAGCGCGCCGCGGGCGATTTTCAAAACGTCCGTCTCGCCACGTTTCACGAACACGGGCAATTCGAGTTGTTTGCCCAATGTCTCCAACTGGTCCATGGCCGCGGGGCGATAAACGTCCGCCGCAACGAGCAATGGGGCGCGGCCTTGTTTGTGCAGCATGCGCGCAAGTTTGGCGCTGGAGGTCGTTTTGCCCGATCCATGCAAACCCGCCATCATGATGCAGCTGGGATTGCCATTGAGCGTCAGACTGGGGTTTTGCGAGCCGAGCAACGCCACGAGTTCATCGCTGATGATCTTGATGATCTGCTGGCCGGGCTGGACGCTTTGAACAACTTCCGCGCCGATCGATTTTGTTTTGACGCGCTCAATGAAATCACGCGCGACCTTGAAATTGACATCGGCTTCCAGCAGCGCGAGCCGGACCTCGCGCAAGGAATCGCTGACATTGTCCTCGGAAATTTTGCCGAGGCCGCGCAGGTTGCGGAAGGCGTTTTGGAGCTTGCTGCTTAACGAATCGAACATTCGCCTAAACTAGGGCAGTGCGGCGAGATTGACAAGGTGGGTTGGCGGAATGTTGCTAATCAAAATGACGGTGCGTGAGTGCATTAAAGTTCCGCATCATTCCGCAGTAAAAAATGAAACCATCTACCCCATTTGAAGAACGGCAAATGGGGTAGATGCGATTTTATTGGGAGACATCTGATTGTCGAGGAAATTGTGACAAGGGCGTATTTTTTTTGGCGCAACTCGACACCCGCGCATTGGAGCGCCGCGGCATTTCGCTGCCTTTGTCCAGATGCACACCATTCCGCGTCCTCCGCGAAACGGATAAATCTCCGCGTGGAAGGAATATCGCCCAACGCGAAACTCAGCCAAAATTTTATCGAACTTTTTTGCGCTTGCCCGGTCAAAGTGGCAAAGGTGCTGTTTTGGGGAAAACAAATGTTGCCGGCAATTCACCGGCCGTGTTGTCCCATGTTGTCTCCACCGTGATTTTAGATCGCAGGAATGTTTGACCATTGCGACATGGGAATTGTTTTACTCGACACGCAAGCGCATTCGATGGCGGAGGGAACTCCGCCTTGTTTGCCGCTGAAAAAAGTCGGGACGCCACGGAGGTGGAGCACTGGGCGGATTGCCTCCGCTCGGTGTCGTTTTCAAGCAGGCGCGGAGAAATTGAGAACCGAAGCAGCCGATTCGCTAAACCCCGCTTGACTTTCCTCGCATCCCTTCTAACCCTTCGGCGATGAAATGGCGCCAATCCCTACCATTCTTTTTTGCTATACTGGCTTTTGTCTCCGCTCATGCCCAAGGCGCGAATGACGCCGCTGTTGTCCCCAGCAGCCGCATCGATCTTTTCAACGGTAAGGATTTTTCCGGCTGGACGTTTTTCATGAAAAATAACGCCAACCCGACCGATACCTGGAGCGTGGCGGATGGCTTGCTCAAATGCACCGGCAAACCGACCGGCTACATTCGGACCGAAAAGGATTACAAGGATTACAAGCTTACCGCGGAATGGCGCTTTGGAAAAATCGGTCCGAAAGCGGACAACGGCGGCATCCTTGTCCACATGCAATTGCCCGACAAAGTCTGGCCGCCATGCATCCAATGCCAGGGCAAGCACGATGCGGTCGGCGATTTGTTCCTGATGGGCGGCGCGGAAAGCAAGGAACATCGCGGCAAGGACGCCAACACTCCTCTGACCAAACAGGGCGCATCGGCCGAAAAACCGGTCGGCGAATGGAACACCTGCGAGTTGATTTGCAGTGACGGCTCCGTCAAAGTTTACGTCAACGGCAAGTTCATGAACGAAACCACGGGATCGACGGTAACTTCTGGCAAGATTGGCTTCCAATGCGAAGGCGCGCCGTTCGAAGTGCGCACAGTTTTTATTGAGCCGCTAAAACCGTGATTCCGTTCCTATGAAACTCTTCGCGCACTCGCCCTCAGCAGTGCATTCGCGGTGAGCGGTTTTGCCGATGATGCGAACACGGCCGTTGCGCCCGCCGGTCGCATCGATTTGTTCAGCGGCAAGGATTTCACCGGCCCGGCGGTACGGCCACACGCGCTCGTTCGTTGGCTTGGCAGCCCGTCATACCTCGTCTCCTACAGCAAAACCCGCAGGCTTTGGGCCGGCGGGCTGGAGGGAATTAATAATTTCCGTTACGGCTCGGCCAGGATTTTGGCGCGTTGCTCGTGATATTGCTCAGGCGAGATCTGGTCGGCCTTGTACTTTTCCAGCAACGCATCCAGTTTCTGCTGCTTGGCCGGAGACAGCGGCGACGGCGGTCCGCTCAGGGCTGGAAGGGTGATTGGCGGCAAAGCCAGAGTTTTGGATGACCTGCGGGCCGTCTCGGGCGCGGGAGTCGGCGCCGGCGGAAGTTTGAGCCGGGGGTTGTTGTCGTTGTACGTCGGGAGCGGCGCGTATTCCGGCGCGGACACGGCGGGCATGGCGCCATGAGTTTCCTGCTGCGCCGACTGGTTGTTCACGACGGGCGCGGGTTGCGTGGGCGTCACCGGCGCTTCCGAGGTTTCATTCATTCTTTGGTGAAGCGCTTCCTGAAGCTTTTGATCCGTGGCAGATTCAGTTGTAGCGGGAGCCGGTTGGGCAGGAGGTGTGTTCACGAGGGGAGGCGCGGTTTCCGGGCGCGGAGCGGGCCTTGTCGGAGTGTTCACCACGGGCGCTGGCTGCACGGGTTGGGCCGGAGTTTCATTCATTCTTTCGTGGAGTGCTTCCTGAAGCTTTTGATCCGTGGCAGATCCCGTGGTAGCTGGTGCTGATTGTTCGGAGGGTGTATTCACGAAGGCAGGCGCGGTTTCGGGCCGCGGAGCGGGTTTCGTGGCGCGTGCCGGAGGCGGCGCAACATGAGTTTCCTCCTGCATGGGCGGCGTGTTCACGACGGGCGCTGGTTGCGTGGGTTGGGCCGGCGTTTCGTTCATTCTTTCGTGGAGCGCTTCGCGAAGTTTTTCATCGGTGCTGTTTTCGCTGGAAGCCGGGGGAGCAGACATCGAACGTTCAGCCGGTTGCACGGGCGGCGCGGTTTTCCGGGCGCGCTTCGGTTTGGGCGTGGGCGCGGGTTTGGTCACGACAGCCGGCGGAGATGAGGTCTGGGGAGTTTGCGCTCCCATCTGGTTCATTTTCTGTTCTAATGCCTGGCGCGCGCGGATTTGCGCCTCATTATCATACGCACGGACAAAAGACGGCATGAGATACGTGGCGACCGCGAACGCCAACAGGAGATGTCGTGAAATCTGCATGAAAGCTTTAATTACGACAAAACCGTGCGTGTGGCAACAGCTTTTGACGCGGCCAAGCGCCGCCATACGTCGGGGAAAGGATAGTAAAGGACGGTTTTCAGCATGATTTTCTTGACTTCAGCCCGGCTGATCTTGATGCGTTTGCGCGCGTCAAGGACGTTCCCGGCGCGCAGGCACGCGATGGTTCGCACGCCGATGAGGATTGGCCAGGCGCACGCCAGCCGGAGGCGCATTTGGCTGAAAGGGATAAGATTCGTGTATGCCCAACTGTCGGCGAGGTACGCTTCGGTGAGGTCGAGATAACAATTGTAAAGCGGGCGAAATTTCGGTTCGTTCCCGGCGTTCAGCAAATCGGAGGGAACCAAACCGGCGGCGGCGAGTTTATCCGCGGGAATATAACAGCGGCCTTTAGCCAAATCGGCCGGGATGTCCCGAAGAATGTTCACGAGCTGCTGGCCTTTGCCGAAGTGCACGCCAAGCTCCTCGAAGGAAAGGGCTGTGGTTTGCGGCGTGGAAAATTGGTGCGCGAGGCAGATCCTGGTCCAGAAGCGACCCACGCAGCCGGCAACGCGATAGGTGTAATCATCGAGTTCGGCGTCCGTTTGGAGCGCGACGATTTTTCCGGGTGTTGCGATGCTGAATCGTTGCAAATCGAGCTCATGGCCGCTGGTGATGACGTCGAGGACTTCGCGGATGAGTTTTTGGTCGGCAACAGATTGAGCCTGGAGCAGCGCGAGGCTGGCTTCGCATTTTTCGAGCAAGACGCGTTCGGAGGGCGAGCCTTGCTTTTGAGCGAGTTCGCCGAAATTGAGCGGCGTTGAACTGGGGCCGAGAATTCGTTGGCGCAACGCCTGGAGCAGTTGCAATCGCTGGTCCACGGATACAATTTCTGTGTCCGCGATGGTGTCGGTTGTGCGGGCGAGCAGGTAGGCGAGGCTGATTTGTGGGCGGACGGATTTGGGCAGGACGCGGAGCGCGAGATAAAAGGAGCGCGAAACTTGCTTCAGCAAATCGGTCAGCAGTTCATTATTCTCGCGCGCCATCGGGGAAATGAAACACGGATTCAACGCGGATGTCAGCAATGGAATGAGGACGAGGATCGTGCCGGCGTCACTCGGCATCTGTGACAAAAGCTCCAAGCGTCCAAGCATCCAAGCTCCAGAGAAATCCCAAAGATTTAAGCTCCAATCCGATCGCTTGGCCGGTTTTGGGGGATGTCGGCGTGAAAATCTGCGAAGCCTTCAATCTTTCTCCGGCGGAATTGGCGGGCGATTGGCCATGGCTTTTTTCAGCGGATCGCATTCCGCGTCCGGGTCGAATGCCTTTTTAGACTCGGCTTTGTGAACGGTTTCGGCCTCCGTTCATTCGCTTTTTCCAATTCGCCGGTCCATTTCCAGCAAAACCACAGCGGGACAATGCCGAAGACTCCGAACGAGCAATCAATCAGGCGCCAATAGAATGGGATGCCGCGCATGGCGCCCATGATCATGGCGTACGGAATAACCAGGACGCAGGCGATCATGCCGAATTGATAGAGCCAGCGATTGCGGACGGGGTCGCGCAATGCGCCGAAGAAGGCAATGGCAATGACGAAATGGCCGAAGGCCAGCCAGTCCGTCCCGTAGGCCAGGGAGGGAAAGGCGGCGTAGGCGGCGGCAAGTCCTTCGTGGACTTTCCAAATCCAGAATCTCAGCCCGGTGCTGCTCGCCTGGTGCAGCAGGTCGGGCGGGCCCAGAAGTTTTACTGCGAGATCCAATTCGCGTTGCAGCGGAATGGCCGTCGCACCGCTGACAAACAAGCCGAAGATGAACGGCCACGTGAGCCATTTAATCCATTGAAACTTTTGTTCTGGATTCATTGCTGCGATCAACGCGTGGAATCGTTCGGTCTTTCGGCATTGGGGTTCAGGCAATCGGCCCAGTAGCTGAGGAAAAATTTCTTTTCAGTCGGGAAAAATGTCGTGGAGCGGCCCACGATCGGCCGCAGGGCGGTGGTCATTTGCAGGGCGACGAGCAGGAAAATGACCACCCAGGTGGCGAAGCCTGCGTTGGATCTGGCCTGCGAATGGGAGAAAGCCGCGGTGAGAAAACGCAGGCCAAAAATGGTGGCGATGATGAAGAAGAGGAGATGCAACGCGCCCATCCAGTTAACCGAATTGGTTGATTCCGAAAACAGCCACGCCACGGGCGCGAAGCCAACGAGCAGGATGGTCGTGAGCATCAGCATGCCCATGACGAAGCCAAAAACCTCCGAGAGCCGCGCCCGCGAGCCGCTCAGGCAGGTGAAGATATACAGGCTCGGCAGACAGATCAGCGTGGTGAACATCAAGCCGCCGGCGATTTTGACCGGCGCGATCCACAATTGTTCCTTCATGGAAAATGTTCCGACCACGACGCCGTAAACGAGCGCGCAAAAAATAGCGGTGAGCGCGAAATAAAGGATCAATGCGCCCGCGCCCGGCTGGCGCAATTGGTACATCACGCGGCGTGGCTGGCGCAAAATGGCTTCGATGGCCGTGACCGGGCTCGTGATGGGCGCGCGTTCTTCCGGGTCTTCGCCGAGCATGCGGGGCGGCGTGGGCGGCACGGAGGGGAACGGGCCGGTGTGCGGCGGTGGTGGTGGTGTGGGCGGTGTTTGTTGAGGGAACTGCGGCGGCGTTGGGTTCGATTCGCTCATAGGTCTTGGGAGTTGGTGTTGCGTCTCAATGAAGGTTCAAAATCCGCATGAAGGTGTGGAAAATGGTTTCGTAAAAATTGCCCTTGAAGGCGTCGGCGCGCAGAAATTGAACCGGCAAGGCGGGCGCGCCGATGAATGGTCTCAGGATCCACGAAAGTTGAGTTCCAAAAAAAAGATTCCCCGCCAGCCACGCGAAAAGAACACGAACGGCCACGTCGCGCCTTTTGCCGAGGTGATGCAGCAATTGCAGCAATCGCAAATTGGAGGTGATGCCGGCGAAGGCGATGACGAGCACGAACGTGAGCAGGATCGCGCTGTAAGGACCGGCGGATTCCCAGGGGTTCGGCGACATCGGCGGGAAATTCCACACCATGAAAGCGACGATGGGAGCGAACGACCCGAGAATGGCACCCGCGATGGTGAAGCTCATAAGAATCGCGAGAAACGATTGGCGGAAGGGAATGTTGAGCCCCAGCAGCGGCGCGAGCATCGCGTTAAGCAGGGCGTTGCCGGTGGCGGTGAGCAAAATGATGAGCGGGAATTTGATGGCGGTGTACAACGCCTGCTGGGGCGCGCGCCACCAGCCCATCGCCGCGCCGTAAAGCCCGGCGCCGAGGATGATAATGGCGAGGTGCAGGAGAATTCGCCGCGTGTTCCATTGCGCGCTCCAGGATTCGAGCGCATGGACTTCGCCGCGCAAGAGCACGCTCAGGCGCGCCGACGGGGCGTGCCGCGGAGCGGCGTCTCCTAGTTTTGCGGACTCTCCTTGCATGAAAGCGTTTCTTCGACCGTGAGGCTAACGGGTTTCTTCAATGCTGGCGACCAAATTCGCCAGGCTAAATGAATTACCGGCGCGGACATCAGCGCAAGCGCGGCGCAAAAAAGCGGCACGTTGAAATGTTGCGGGACCACCTTGCGAATCGCGTCCACGCCGCCTTTGCTGGCGTGAAGGCAATCGGCCATGAATACGTAGAGAGCGAGGACAATGCCGGAGAAGTTTATCAACCAAAGCCGGCGCAACGGGCGAATGGAATCGGCGGCTTCAAATTGGCTGGCGAAGGTTCCCCAGAGAATCATCAGCAGGGCAATGGCCATCGGCGCCCAAATCGGCCCCCACCACGGCAACGGGAGCAGAAATAAAACATCCCAATTCACCAGCGAATTTGGCCAGCCGCAAATGACTTTCAGGAACACGTAATAAAAAATATCCCAAACCCCGAACGCAATGGCGGAATAACCGAGCCGCGCGCGCCAGTTGCGCCCGGCCAGCATGCCGACGGTGAGCAGCATGATCAGCGTGGCGGCTTCACGCACCATTTCGACTGGGCCCATGTTGCCGACGACCGGGAGCGGGTTGACTTGATGCGGATCGATGCGGTGAATCATGGTGCGCAGGTAAAAGACCACCGCGGATTCGACCCATGCCATGGCGATGGCGTAAACGACGACGATGAGCCAGCGGTTCCAGTCGCGATTCTTTTGGAAAATATTCATGGTGCAGGTTGTGGTTGGCGGGCGGTTTTGGCCCAGAGCGCCGGAACGCCGGCGGGTGTTTCTTCGCGGCGCAGCGAGCGGAGGAAGCGCGTGAGTTGCCGCGTGATTTCGCGATAAAATTCCGCGCGCGTGCCGCCGATGGCTTTCAGGCCGGGGGCGTGGTTGATCCAAAGCATCGTTCCAGCCGCATAGCCGCAGACGAGAAATTGCAATCGCCAAAGCCAGCCGCGCAGGCCCGGACGCGGGCAACCCGCGTCGGCGAGGCGGTCGCGCTGGAAGGCGACATGACCGGCTTCATCGCGCAGGATCAACTCGCACATCGCCGCGAGCGGGCCGTCGGGCGAATGATGTCGCATCATCCGATAATATCCAGTGCTCACGAGTTCGGTCAACGTGAGGACCTGCAATTCGAAACGCACGCCGAGCGCGCGGCGGCAGAAGCAAAATGCGGAAAAACTCCAGTGCGATTCAATGAACCGGCCGCCAAAACGTTTCACGGCGCAGCCCAGCAAACGCGCGTGTTCCGCCTCTTCCGCAAACCAAAGGTCGACGATCTGGCGCATTTCTTCGGTGCGATTGCGGAATGTGTCGGCGTTGTGAGCAATCAACGAGGCTGGCCCGCCGCCATCACCCAGGCGGAATTGCTCGATGGACCGCAGCAAGGGCGCGAGGACGTGCGCGGAAATTTCCATCGGCGCGGCCCAATCCGGTTCGAGGCGATTTTGCCGGTTGCGGGCGAAATACTCGATTTGTTTGGCGTAGTTCATATTACCCTCCTTTGGTTTTAGAAACTTGCTCGTCCGCGCTCCAATCCAATCAAATAGCAGAAACGCGCAGGTAAAAAAGGGAAACACGCCATAAAAGGTATCGCTGACGGAATGCGATTTGTGATCCATCGCGAGAAATACCGTAACGCAGAAGACGACTGCGATCAGAGCGATGGCCGTGCCCATCACCGACGACGGCACATAAAACCAGCCCCATTGTTTGAACCATTTTAGTGTCATAGCTCTCCTCTCTTTCTGTTCAGTTTGAAAACAAAGGATTCAATTTGCCGCTGCTCCGCGAAACCGAGCCTCGGCGAACGATTACGGCCAGATTCAACAGCAGCGCTAGAATTTCGATTGGCTTCAATGCTACGTAAACAGCATCGGCAAGCCACGGCGATTGGATGTGCCCGGCGACGATTGGCCCAATCCGATTGTAAACACGCCGAAACGCGGCGTGCGTGCGGGGCGAGCATGACTGCCAAAAAAATTCAAACTGCCAGAATGTCAGGAGTTGTTGGTTAGCGAAGCGCATCTGGCCGCGACGAGTTGTGGCGAAAAATGGCCCAACGATTCGCCGGTGGCCGCGACTGGCCGCGGTTACCACGAAGCAGGTCGGCGCCCGATCTGGCAAGCCGGCGTAGATGTGTTGCGATAATAACACGCTGCCGATCCAAAACGGAATCGAAGTGCCGAGTGCAATCACGTAATCCCACGCTTTCAAAGTGGCGTAATCCGTCACGCACAGGGCCGCAACGCCGTACCAAATCGCGACGTAAAGAGGAATAATCAGCCACAGTCTCAGGCCAGGATCTGTAGAGAGGAGTCCGGCGATGAAGCAAACAGAACTTACGATTGCGCCGACAAACAATCCCAAGGCTGCCGATTTGCGAAGCGGACGGGACGTTTCCTTGATCTGAAATGCATACAACCCGTACGCAGCCCACAACACAAGCGGAGTCAGCGCCAGTTTTCCCGTTGGAAAACAATCCAGCCAGCCGTAGTTGCATTCGTCTTTCCCCTCGGGAACCATGAATCCGCTCAGCAGGAAAATCAGAATGGGAATCACGATGCCCACTGCGGATACCACAATGCGCACAAAAAACGATAGCACCGACGTTCTGCCTTTGACCGCAGCTACCGCCAAGACGGCCGAGGGAATCACGACGACGCAGAATAGTATGATCAAGAACATCGGGTAACGGCTTGTTAGACGTGAATCGCTTCGGACCAGTGCTGTTTCAAACGATTTTCAATTTCCTCAATTACGTAGTCAGGCGTGGAGGTGCCGGCGGTGAGGCCGACGGTGTCATTTTCGCCGAACCATTCCTCGCGCAGATCGGCGGCGGTTTG
>DATNEA010000076.1:0-68914 GCA_035606845.1 Candidatus Angelobacter sp.
CCCCCCCCCCCCCGGCCCATCGTCAATCACTGAATTCACCTGTCAGTCAGGGAGATACGCAAAACAAGGGTGTGAATTCGTTGCGATTTTTCGAAAAACAGCCGCGAGGGTCACCTGCGCATCGATATTTTGAAAAAAGCAAGTCCGGCAGTCACGGCCTCGAACACCGCCATGCGATAGTGCTCGCCAGCCCAAAGCTCCCGCTTGGGCGGCAGCAGATGACCCAAATCATCGGGAAACTTGTCCGCGACTGCGGCCGCGAGTGCGTCCCTTGTGCGCATTCCATCACCGAAGAATACTTTTCTAATTTCACTTCGCGGAATGGATACAGCGCTCACATTAGCTTTCCCGGCCAGAGCAAGGATGCGTTTGGCAAGGGAACGGATACGCGCCGAGCGCCGTGAATCGTCAGCCCCGGCATCCTCAATCACCAGCGCATCCGGCCTATATTTATCAATTAACTTTTTGATTTCGGCCGCCCCGTTCGCGTTCTTGTCGCCTTCGGTGCCTTTTAGGCCAAAGTCCGCAAGTGTATCTTTGCCGTCCATCAAGACAAATCCAACGCCCCAGCGGGAGAGGGCGACGGCTAAGATCAAATTGTAGGGGGTGTCATATTGCATGTTGAGAATCATTAGTTACTAAGCTCCGCCAGATCGGCGAGAGCGCTCCGCCTCCGCGCGGCCTGCGGGCCGGTGGCATTGTCGATCTGTTGGAGGAGAGCCCTCGCCCGTTTTGCCACCTTCTTTTCCGCCTCTCGATACATCCCACTGAAAAGCTCGCTCGTGGAGCGTTTCATAATGACTTCGTATGCGAGCGCCGTTTCAAGAGGCGGAACGCGGCCAAAGCTCTCATATCGGGAAACTTGCGTGCCTTCCTGATTGCCTAGGAGAAAAGCCACATCGTCCTGGAATAATGCCAGGCGTTTTCTATTGGCTTTCAAATGATGTGGAAGCTGTGGCGAAGGCATGGGTGTTTCAGCGCAAAAACCAACGTGGGCTTTGGATGCACACTATCGGACAGCGACAAATATTGAAGGGATGGGGACTTGCCGCTTGCGGCAAGTTTCACGAAAAAACCGGCCTCTTTCGGTCGGCGCGTGAGAGTATTAAACCATATTTGTTAATTTCTGTCAAAGTGTGGGGTTGCCGCTATCGGCAGACGCACGCGCCTACTTCGACCTATATATTTATATAGAGTGACAGGATGAAACTCAGTCAGAAAGCCATTGATGAATTCAAAGGCATCTACCGCGCCGAGTTCGGCAAAGAGATTACTGATGACGAAGCGCAGCGGATGGGCTGGAATGTTCTTAGGGTTTTCAAAGTGCTCCTCGATCCTTCCCGTCCATTGCCGCCGTCCGACCAAATTGACACAATTTAATGGCGGGTTACGATCCACCAAGAGGCCGATTATCCCTTTAACTCCACTCAATATGCTCATCCATTTCATGTATTGCAGGAAATCATCCGAAGACGAGGACCGTCAGGTGATTTCCAATCAGTCACAAGAAGACGCCCTTGAACCGATCGCCATACGCGACCGGCTTACCCTCCGTGACCGGATACGTGAGGAAGCCTCGGCAAAAATGAGCGGCACGCGTCCGAGCTTTAACGCGATGGTGAAGCGTATCAAAAAGGGAGAGGCTAACGCCATCTTGTGCTGGCACTTGAATCGCCTCTCCCGAAATGCTGGCGATGCGGCCAGCCTCATTGAGCTTATGGATCAGGGCAAGCTCGTCGAGATACGCACGCCAAGCCAGACGTTCAGAAACATTCCGAACGACAAGTTTCTGGTGTCGCTGTTTTGCAGCCAGGCGAAGCTCGAAAACGACAACAAAAGCGAGGACGTGAAGCGCGGATTGGAGAAAAAAGCTAAATTAGGTTTTTATCCCGGCGTCGCGCCGCTCGGATATTTGAACGACAAGAGCAAGAATCGAGGCGAGCGCGACCTTTACAACGATCCCGACCGCTTTGAACTTGTGAAGAAAATGTGGCGAATGCTTTTGGCCCGCACGCATACGCCGCCGCAGATTTTGAAAATCGCCAACGAGGAATGGGGCTTCCGCACTCGCAAGACTAAAAAGACGGGCGGCAAACCGTTGAGCATTTCCGGCCTGTATCACATTTTTCACAATCCCATTTACTACGGCTGGTATGAATACCCCGTCGGGAGCGGCAAATGGTATGAGGGCAAGCACGAGCCAATGGTGACGAGAGAGGAATTTGAGGAAGTCCAGATCATCCTGGGCCGGAATGGAAATACACGCCCAAGTCGGCCGCTCGTATTTCCATACACCGGCCTCATCCAGTGCGGCAATTGTTACGGGATGATCACTGCGGAGGAAAAGCATCATGTGCGATGCACGGCCTGCCGCCACAAATTCGCGTGCGGACACCGCAGCGAGTGCCCACGATGCAAGACCGCCATTTCCGCCATGTCGGCTCCGCGCTTACGCCACTACGTTTATTACCACTGCGCACGGCGCAAAACGGAGTGTCAGCAACCGAGCATCGAAATCAGGGACCTTGAACGGCAAATTCAAGTTGAATTGAAGCAGCTCCATATTTCGGGTGAATTCAAAAGCTGGGCATTCCGCCACGTGCGCGAATTGTATGAGGACGACATCAACACCCTCACACATGCGTCAGCGTCGCGGGAGAAAGCTCTGGCAGACTGTCTCAATCGCATCGACAAACTGGTAGAACTCAAAACGTCGCCGGGAAACGAAGACGGCGGCCTCCTGTCTGACGAAGAATATAGCAGCCGAAGGCGGAAGCTCCTTCAGGAAGCCGCGATGTTGCAGTCCGTGAAAACCGAGAGGCTCAACGCGGAACGCGCTCTGCGAGAATCCGAGGAATTCTTTGAACTTGCCTATTCGGCTCCTAAAAGGTTTGTCAAAGGCGATTTTTGGGCCAAAAAGGAGCTTTTAGCAGGGATCGGATCGAACCTCGCGTTGAGAGACAAAAAGCTCATAATTGAAGCCAATAGTCCGTTCGCTTTTGTCCGGCAATTCAACTCCGATGAAGTTTCAGAAAATGAATTTATCGAACCGGAAAAAAGCCTTGTCGCATCGGGCCAAAAGAACCTGATTGGCTCCGAAAATTCTTCTTTGCTGCGGGACGTGAACAAAGTTCGAACCAACACGTCCAAAGTTAAACTTTTGGTAAGCAAAGTATACCACCACTTCAGAGAGTTGGCGGCACGGGAATCAAATTCGAATAATTGAATTATGCTCAATCACTATATTCAATCGATTCGGATTTTGTAGGGACGTGGACTTGCCAAGAACGGCAAATTTACATTCTGTGATTGGGTGCTTTGATCAGAATATCCTCTTTTTCGTTATTACCCGCATCTTCACCAACACCGATATAAAGACGATCATAGGGAGCCGGACATGGGAGATCGATAGTGATTGTTTGACCCTGGACTTCCTTCAAAATTCCATCTTCGGGCAAGAACGGCTTTCCTTGTGGTCCAACAAACGAGAAGAACAAGACAACTTCGTCGCCCGATCCTGGAGGGTTTAGTATCAGATCCCCCGATTCAATTGCAGCATCAGAAAGGTTGTGCCAATTCTTGATTCGCACGAGAAAAAGATAATTCTGGGGCGGTGTTGGAATTTCTGTGCAAAGAGGAACCGGGTCTTTGCCGGGTTCTTGAGACTTAATTTCAAGTAGATGGTCGTCAAATTTATATGAGACATCAAAGCTCATGCCACCTTCAGGCTTGGTCTTCAAAAAACTTTTCTTTGCGAGGGTTTTCTTATCTTGAACCCACAAATCTCCAGAATATATTTTTGGCTTTCCGGAAAATTTAAAGCATGGACGCTTTTCTGAATCGTAGAAAAATAGAAAGGAACCCAACTGCTTTCCATTTTTGAACATTACATGCTTTTTTAACACAGGTTTGCTCATGCGCCGGATTATACCATCCACAACCTGACTTGCCGCCTCCGGCAACTCCCCACGCCTATGTAATTCGCAAATTTCGGATATCCTCGCTTAGGCACAGTCCATTAAAAGCCGCAGACTGTGTTCACGGTTGCAAACGTGAGCGGGTAAATTGAAAACCGATGCATCACCAGGGCCAGAAGCGCTTCGCCCAAGCTCATTATGAACAAAACCGAAAAAACTTCGATTCCGCCGCTTCCTCCGCATCTCACACTTCACTTGAACCACATCAGTGAACTGATCGACAAGACATATCGTCTCACGGCATATGTCTCAAGGGTCATACGTGACCATGAAGAGGAGGACGGCTGTGCACTCCACGCAATTAACTAGATCGTGATTCGATGCCAGGTCCCCAGCATCCGGAAGGACGCTTATTTGAGCTACTTAATTTTGCTGCGGGACGTGGACAAAGTTCGAACCAAGGCAGACAGGATCAGAGTTTTGGCAAGCAAAGTTTACCACTTCTTTCGAAGCTCAAAAAGTGAAAGACAAGTAGAGAATCAGTCGCGCAATTCCGGCGTGAATTAATTTCAGACCGTGACCAAAGCCACCTAGGTTGCGGCTTCATTCAGCCGCGCTTCAAACCATTCCGCCCACTTGTTCTCGGGAATCTTCGATAGACGCATTATCCGACTGATTGCCTTTTTGCCGTAATGGGCAGGAGTGAATTTGAAATCAAGCATTACGCCTGGTTCGCCGTTATTTTTTAATTTCACCCATGTCCCTTTCGAACCGTCCAAGCCTTCCATGAAATCAAAATTGTGCTCTCTCAAAAAATCGGCCACGTCCTGATATGACCAAAAATACGATTTGTTTGTCATGCCGGTCAGGA
This sequence comes from Candidatus Angelobacter sp., assembly GCA_035606845.1. Classification (GTDB taxonomy): domain Bacteria; phylum Verrucomicrobiota; class Verrucomicrobiia; order Limisphaerales; family DASXHY01; genus DASXHY01. Next base: position 4,789 of record DATNEA010000076.1, read on the forward strand.
TATACCAGACAGGCAGAGCACCATAGGCGCGGGGATTTGCCGGAAGCGGCAAGTGTGGACGAATTACAGGCACAAGCCACAAACGAATAACTATTCAGTATAGTTTATTCCCATTCAATGGTCGCAGGAGGCTTGTCTGTTACGTCATAGATGACGCAATCGATTCCAGAAATTGTTTCGATCTCATTTGCAACCTCTCGAACAAATTCCATCGGAAGGTTTGCGTGCCGAGCAGTCATGGCATCAGACGAGCACACCGGCCGCAGGGCAATCGTCTCTCCACCCTTGATGCTTAAAGGCAATAAAATTACCGGGAATTGCCATATCTTCTCATCCAGACCATGTTTTGACACCAGCTTCCGGCAAATTGCATCAGCTTCTCTTAAAATTGATATTCTCGCAGGAGTAATTGTGGCAGGACGAATATGAGCCTGCGTTAATTCTTCTTTGGAAAGATCCGTAACTAAAAAAGCCACTCGATTTGTCCCTCGAACTTCACGAGTGATTCTGAGCGATACCTGCGCGAACGTTTCCAAATCAGCGGCACCTTGAAGAAGAACAAGATTGCTATAACTGCGATGATCTCCTTGAACTCCAACTGTCCTCAAAGGAATCCGCCATACCGTGGTGCCACGCAGTTCACCAACGGAAGAACAATCTGAACAAACAGCGACAGGCAATTCAGAATCGCTACAAAGACAACGGACTGCCAAACCCGGACCCGGAAACGGATTTTTTGCCACTAGGACTTCGGGCAATCCCAATTTGCGGCCAATGGCACGAACTTCATCCTTGTAAAAGTCACTCAGGGGTTCCAGAACCATTCCTTCTTGAATTAGCTTCTCGATTTCCGGGACTCGATTGTGGTGGGTTTTAATCACCGCTGCGTTGTGTTGGCCCGATTCTACGGTGTCTGGATAGATCGTGCCTTGCCCCAACATCCACTTGCCATTTGTTAATCCTATTTCTCGATCAACCTTCTGCTGAATGCTTATAAACGCTTTCCCAATTCTTCTGCGCTTTTCTTCTGGATCGGTAATCCCTTCCACTACATCAAAAAATGTTTTTTCGGCATGCTCGATTCGAAAATTATTCCAGCCTCTTTGCTTGAAAATATCTTTAATCTCATCCCCCTCATTCTTGCGCATGAAGCCAGTGTCTACAAAAACACCCAGAACGCGATCCGGGCCGAGGGCGGCTGTTGTTAATGCGAAGGCAACCGTGGAGTCTACCCCTCCACTAACGAAAAAGAGGACATTTTTGTCACCAACTTTTTTCCTAATCTCCTCATGCAATTGAGGAACCAGTGAGTCGATTTTCCAATTGCGAGAAGCATTGCAAACTTTAAAGACAAAATTCTCTAAGATTTGCTGACCGTGCGCAGTATCGTTTACTTCGGGGTGAAACTGGACGCCAAAAATTTTTCGCTGCGTGTTTGCCATCGCGGCGACTTCGCAATCGCGTGACCGGGCTAAAACTTGAAAACCGGGCGGAACAGAGACAACTTCGTCCCCGTGACTCATCCATACTTTGGTGTGATTCGGCACCCCGCCGAGAATAGTATCCTGACCACTGATATTTAGTATCGCCTCTCCATATTCGGGAGTCTGGCCCGGCTGAACGCGCCCGCCCAGCTTGGACGCCAACAATTGATGTCCATAGCAAATTCCCAAGAGGGGCACACCACTCTCAAAAAGACTGTCAGGAAATTCTGGAGCATCCGCAGCGTATACGCTTCTCGGTCCGCCAGAAAAGATTATCCCGCTGGCGTTCTCCATTTGAGACACCGCGTCTCCAGGTGAAGCAATGCGAGCTTCAACCTGGCATTCTCGAATACGCCTGGCGATCAGGTGGCAATATTGCCCTCCCGCGTTGATCACGAGAATGTAGTTTTCCTTTTTCGTCATCATAGAATTATATCACTTTTCAGGAAAAACGAGAGCGATTACTAAGGTCTCGTTTTCAAAAGCATGTCGTGCCGCTTCCAAGTGCCAATATACGGGTTTGGCTCCGTTATGTTTACGCACTATCAAGCGGTCTTTCACGATCATGTTATCGTCATACGCGCGGCTAACACATTCCGCTCCCCAACTCACATAGCCACAATTTTTATGAGGCCAATCGACAGAGGAGGAAACCACGGGTCTGCCAACAATTCGAACAGCCATTCTTTCGTTCACTAATCGCTCTGGAAGACACCAGAAAAAAACGCAGTCCCACGCCTTCAACTCGACAATTCGAAGTGCTGTTGCGCGAATTGACGTTCGATATTCACGCGCAAGCTGAAACAAAGTATCCATCGACCTTTCCAAACGAGCGATTCTGGAAAGAAAATGATCTCGTGGCATCAACAAATTGGCAGCGAAAAAATTTGAAAGGCGTTCTTCTTCATCCGTGCCTTGTCTTTTGCCCATCACAGCGAGGAAGTCATTTGAATCTGCCGTTGCACGCCTCACGATTTCAATGTGACCAAGCTCGTGACATACAGTGAAACTCTTTCGCTCTGGAGTAGCGCTTCTCTTAACCTGAATAACAAAACGCTTTCCCGCGAGGGCCAGCAACCCGTCACAAGAAATCTCGTTTTCGATTACTCGAATATTCAGCAGTTTGGCGAATTCATACTCGCTCGATTGAAACGGGGGATTTTCTTTTCCCAACTGCTCTAATAGTTGGGAACACACCCGTTCAATGGCAGAGTAAGGGTTGCGTCCGCCCACTTGCTTCCAAAATGAGCGCACAATCGGAGAACTCCACCGCTTTTTCTTGGACTTTACCATTCGTTACTTTACACAGTCGCGCACCAAGCCGCACTTTTCGCCGTCTCCAGTAACAATTTGGTAATTCCCGTAATACCGCAGAATGTTTACGTCATCAGCTAACAAGCGCTGAACCATCGAAAGACATTCGGCTTTATTGCCGAGAGTTTCAAAAATCCATGTTCTCTGTTTGGCATCAAAACATCCTTCCGCCAAACATTGTGAACATTCCAGTTTACTCAAGAAATTCTGAACGCTGATCGCACTCTGAGTTTTGGATTGGTAGGCATAAATAAGCCCTTGTTCCAGTCCCACATTGATGGCAAAGCGATCATTGATCGTCCAATCTTCAAACCGACCATTCGGTGCGGTCCTATGGCGCACTTCGAACTGCAAATTGAAACGAATTTCGCGAAATTTGGTTTGGAAATTTTTCATCTGCGATCCCAAAGGACAATAAAACCAAACCTCCGCCCTCAATGCAATAAATATTTATTCACAAAACCGAAATCCACGCTGCCGACATGCACGGGCAGTGCTCACGCACCCTACTTTTGGCCCTATTTACATGATATGTAGGGGCTGACGCCCTTCAATTTTCCACTTCCTCGGCTTAACCACCGCACCACTAGCTCCCCCAACGTGTCGTCGGCTACCGCCCGACTTAACGCTTTTTCCAGCGGCTATCGGGATGCAGTCCCCCTAACCGGCGTCCAGCACCAAAAAGCGTTAAGTCGGCCGGTATCCGTTTTTATCAAAACGGGCCGACACGTTGGGGGGACTGGTTTCAAGATGAGGCGCTTCGCGCCGAAACAACTGAATCGCTCCGCGACCGCGCGAATACGCGGAATAAACGACGGCCATCACTACCGATACGACTATTGGAAAAAGCGTCCGCGAATGCGGCCAGACTTGCCGGAAGCGGCAAGCCCCCGCGCCTATGGCAACTACTCGTTTGCATATATCCTCGGAATACGCACCGAGATCGGATTTCAAAACCAGTCGCCATTACCTCGCCAGCGTGCCCCCACACACCCTGCCGGCGCCGCTTCGCGGGTGGCCCGCGAAGGTCTAAAGACACGGGACTTTCACACGGTTGCAGAAGTGGCGACTGGTTTTGGAATCAGAACCATGCATCATCATTGGAGAGCGCGAAGGCTGGGGTCATCCCCAGCGCTTTGGCGTATCCAAAGAGGACCAGCGCCAGCATATCTACATCATCGGAAAGACCGGCACTGGCAAAACGACACTTTTGCGCAATTTGATCATCCAGCACATTGCGCTCGGCCACGGCGTGGGTGTCATTGATCCGCACGGTGATCTTGCCGAAGAACTGCTTCGCCATATCCCGCCAAAGCGAGCCGACCATCTGACGTATTTCAATCCCGGCGACTTGGAATATCCCATCGGCATGAATGTGCTCGCCAATGTCGCGCCGGATGACCGGCACCTCGTGGCCTCCGGCGTGGTGAGTGCCTTCAAGGGCATTTGGCGCGATTCGTGGGGACCGCGACTGGAATATATCCTGTATAACTCCGTCGCGGCGTTGCTCGATTGCAAAAATGCCACATTGCTTGGCGTCAACCGAATGCTGGTCGATCCTGTTTTCCGAGCCAAGGTGGTGCGCCAGATCAAAGACCCTTTCATCCGGGCGTTTTGGGCGGAGGAATACGAAGGATACGACGACCGCTTCCGTCGCGAGGCCATCGCGCCGATACAGAACAAGCTCGGCCAATTCCTGTTGAATCCGGTGGTGCGAAACATTCTGGGCCAAGTGCGTGCAAGGGTGAACATCCCATTCATCATGAACAACGAGCGATTGTTCATCGCGAACCTCTCCAAAGGAAAGCTCGGACACGAAAAAGCGAATCTGCTTGGTTCTCTGCTCACGACGCAATTCCAGTTGGCAGCAATGGCGCGTTCCAATCAGGCCGAGCACGAGCGCCGCGATTTCTATCTCTTCATCGACGAATTCCAGAATTTTTCGACTGACGCTTTTGCTTCGATACTGGCGGAGGCCCGTAAATACCGAAGCTGCCTGATTCTCAGTCACCAATACATTGATCAATTGTCGCTGCCGGTGCGTCAGGCCGTATTCGGCAACGCCGGAACTTTGATTTCTTTCCGAGTCGGTTATGCGGACGCTGAAGTGATGGAAAAAGAATTCGGGCACGCAGTCCCGGCCTCATCCATTGCCGATCTGAACCGATTCGAAGCTGTGGTGAAACTGCTCGACGACGGCAGCAACAAAGAGCCGTTCCGTGCCAAAACCTTGCCGCCGCTCGAAAACCGCATTGGCCGCAAAGACAAACTGATTACGAGATCGCGCCAGAGATTCGCTATGGGTCGTCCGGTCATCGAAGCGAAGCTGAGTCGGTGGATGAAGCCGCTAAGTGTAGGCACTAATAACTAACCATGCCTTCCACTCGTTTACCGCGCTTCCAGCGCTCACCCGATGTCGCGCCATTCCAACTAACCGAGCGCGACAAAGAAATCCTCCGGCTCGTGTATCGGCACCGCTTTTTGCGCTCGTCTCATATCTGCGCCCTCATTTCCGGCAGCAGCCAACAAATATTACGACGTTTGAAGTCGCTGTATCACCACGGCTATCTCTCGCGGCCCCGCGCCCAAGTTGATTACTACCACCACGGCGGCTCTAGCCAAATGGTGTATTGCTTGGGAAACAACGGACTGTCGCTATTGAAGGACGAGTTGGTTGAAATGTTCCGATTCGCTCCCTGGGATGAGGGCAACGATTCCGACAGACGTGTATTCCTCAAACATGCGCTTTTGGTGTCAGACATCATGGTTTCGGTTGAGCTTGCGTGCAGGGCAAACGGAATTCGATTGCTCATGGAACCGGAACTGGCAAAAGCCAACCAACCGTTTCGGTGGAAGACGAATGTGCAAGGGCAACGATTCAGTGTCGCTCCCGACCGCGTGTTCGCGTTGGAATTCCAAGGTTCGGATGAAAATACTCGCCGCTCGTATTTCTTCCTTGAAGCCGACCGAGGCACCATGCCGGTCACTCGCAAAACGCTTTCGCAAACCTCGTTCCATCGCAAGCTCGTTGCATACGAAGCCACTTGGAAAGAAGGCATACACGAGAAGCGATTTGGATTCAACCGTTTCCGGGTGCTTACGGTGACCACCGGCCCGGAGCGCGTGAAGTCTTTACTAACCGCGTGCACTCAATTGAAAACCGGACACGGCTTGTTCCTGTTTGCCGACCGGACAATTTTGGAAAATTCACAGGCCATCCTCTTGCACTCCTGGCAGACCGGCAGAGCCGGACAAACCGGCACCTTGTTGGATTAGCAGCGACCTTGACTCTTCTAGACTGTCCTGACTAACTACTTCCTATGAACATTTCAGCCTCTGAACTACGCCGTGCTGCCGACATCCGGGACAAAATTGAATCCCTGCAAAGCGAACTCAACAAGCTCCTTGGCAACGGTGCCCAAGTCAGCAGCGATTCAAAAACGCCGAAACGGAAACGTAGGAAGATGAGCGTCGCCGCGCGTGCAAAGATCGCGGCTGCGGCCCGCGCTCGTTGGGCAAAGGTTCGCGCCGGAAAGAAATAAATCAGCCTTTGGTGCGGTCAAAGCATTGCACGATCACAACTTCCAGTGGTTTGCCTGGGATTATGTCTTCAATCGGCTCGAAGGAAAACATGCGACCATGGCCTTCGAGTTCAAACTTTGAACGCATCTTGTGCCTGCTCACGGTTACAAAGAACCGGAATCCAAGCGTCATTGATTCCAGTTCCACGCCGTTGAGGATGCACTCGCCGGAAGAGTATACGACTTCGATACAGCGTTCACCCCAATGCCCACCTACATAGCTGTATCGTGTTGAATTCTCGCGTCCATCCACTTCCATTTCATCCTTGGTCAATTTTTCTATATAGGAGAGAAAATTGATCGGCTGATTGTTTAATCGGCAGGTGATGTCCTCAAGCTTTAACTTCCTCAAACCTTCGGCGGCCACGCCCCGCTCCTTAAACCACGCCTGTATTGGCAAGGGGTTGTGAACGGAATGAGTGAGTTCAATGCCGAGCGTGCCCAAGAAGTCATCATGGCACCGAATAAATTTGATCCGCTCATCGCGCTTAATCTGCGCTTCCGCAAACTTCGAGATTTTTTTCGCCACCAGAAATCCCTTGCTCGCATTTAGAGCATGAACTTTTTCCGCCAGGATAATGACCTCATTTTTGCCGACCGTCTTCCGCCAATTTTTGCATTCAAAAATCCACGACGACTCATAGGGCGATCCGGGACATGTTTTTACAAACACGTCTAATTCGTGACGGACACCGGATATGACACAGACTTTGTTGCTTTCAATCGTGAACTCGATTCCTTTGAGCTTCGGATCGTTCTTGAGAATTGCTTCCTGAATAAATTTTACAGCCCGTTCTAGGGAGGCCCCGTCGTGCTTTTGTTTCTCTGCCATATTCTGGATTCTCTCGCATATTGAGCAAAACGCCAAAATAGCGCAACTCTTGCCCCTTGCTGATACTTGCCGCTTCCGGCAACTCCCCGCTCCTATGATGGGGCCTGTTTCTCCGTAAGATGGGACACAGGAGGCGGCTCATTTCTTCGAGCCGCATTCGCACATTAACAATCCCAACCACAGGAGCAGTATGTCCACAAAATCATTGTTCGTTGACTTCAAGGCCATCAAGGCGGCCATCAGCATGGAGCAGGTTCTTGAACACTACGGCCTTCTCCAAAAATTCAAAAAGAAGGGCGACAGCCTTTCGGGGCCGTGCCCCATCCACAAAGGCGAGAACCCGACGCAGTTCCGGGTGAGCATCAACAAAAATATCTGGAACTGCTTTTCGGAATGCAAGCACGGCGGAAACGTTCTCGACTTCATCGCCAAGATGGAGAACGGGAGCATTCACGCCGCTGCGCTCAAAGCCATCGAATGGTTTCAGCTTGATCCTGAGGCTATGTCTGGGAACTCCGAGCCACAGGAAGCCGAGACGGAACCGGCACAAACAGAACCGAAGCCGAAGAAAGCAGAGCCACGAGCAGAGGAAACCACCGGACCGAACAAACCGCTCAAATTCCGTTTGGAAAAGTTGGAACGGAGCCATCCGTATCTTGCGGAACGCGGCCTGTCCGTCGAAACCCTCGTGGACTTCGGCGCGGGCTTCTGCGGGAAAGGCATGATGGCGGGGCGTATCGCCATTCCGATTCATAACATGAACGGCGAGGTGGTGGCATACGCGGGACGCCTCACGGATGGAGAGCCGAGCGACGTTAACCCGAAATACAAGTTGCCGCCCGGATTCAAAAAATCTCTGGAGCTATTCAACATCGACCGGGCCAGCAAGGAGTCCCCTGAAAAGCCATTGGTCATCGTCGAAGGATTCTTCGATTGCATGAAGCTGCACCAGTTGGGCCATCGCAAAACGGTTGCCCTCATGGGAAGCTCCATGTCACCGGCACAGGAGGAATTGATCCGCGAGAACACGGACGCGAGCAGCCGCGTGATTGTCATGCTCGACGAGGATGAAGCCGGTGAGGCTGGGCGTGAGGACATTGCCGCACGTCTCTCTCGGTTCTGTTTCGTAAAGGCGCATATCTTTCCGAAATCGGACATGCAACCGGAGCACCTTTTGCCAGAAGAACTCCATGAAATCGTCGGGGGTGTCGAATGATCCAATATGAGGGATGCCGAACGAAGGCAGGGCCGGTCGTGACCGTGAACGGCGAAATCCTCGATCCCCGACATGATTTGCACAATCACAGCCCGGATGGATTCGAGTGGGGGTATCCAGGGAGTGGCCCGGCGCAACTGGCGCTTGCGATATTGGCTGACCATCTGCGGGACGATGAGGCAGCCATAAATCTGCATCAGCGGTTCAAGTGGTCAGTCGTTGCGAAGCTCCCCGAGCGCAAATGGGCACTCACTAGCCGTGACATTGAATTGGCACTTAACGCGATTCAGGAACGGGAGGGCAGCACGTGAGCACGCGGAAGTCGCCGCCCAGCGACTTCCGCCAAATCCTTGAAAGCATTTCCCGAAAGCATGACACACGAAAGGTATTCGATGCATTCGTTCGCTTCGCGGCCTGTGCGCTCGCCGCACAGACCCGTGAGGCCGAATACGTTGAGGAGGTGAAGCATTGGGAAAGGCAGGACTTGGATTTGTTCGGAAAGGCGCTTGGCGCTCTGGTTCTCGAAATGGAGGGACGGCCCTTTGAGGATGTGCTTGGCGGATACTATATGGAATTCGCGCTTTCACACAAAGGACAGCAATGGAATGGAGAGTTTCATACACCCAAGCCCATCTGCGACCTGATGGCGCGGATGACGCTCGGTGACGTGGAATCTCTGCCGAAAGATCGGCCGATCACAGTTTGTGAACCGGCCTGTGGCGCTGGGGCGATGATTCTTTCGCTTGGCGAGGCATGTCCGCCTGAAGTTCGGCGGCGGCTCAGGGTGACGGCAATTGATGTCAGCCGGACAGCATGCGACATGACCTTCGTGAACACGACCCTTTGGGGCATTCCCACGAGAGTCATTCACGGAAACTCGCTATCGCTCGAAATGTGGTCGGCATGGTCCAACATCCATTGGCTTCTGCCGTGGCTGTCACTGGTGCCAATGCATCCCGTATCGGCCATGTGCCCGCCGGGGCCACGAAAGGACATCGGCCAGGGAGAGCCACCCACGCCTGCCGAAGTGGAGCGGATCAGGAATTCGCTGCATCAGCCGGAATTCATGTTCGGTTGAATAAAGAACGGACGGTGGAAAGGAGAAAATAAGTGAACCAGAGTCATTCAAAATCGATATCGTATTCAGAGGAGTTCAAAGTAATTGCATTGCGCGAGTGCCCGTTGCCGGAGGAAATGAAAATCTGCGACCAGCCGCAAGGTGCCGTGGACTATTGGCATCTTAACGTCGCGACAAATCCGTATTTCAACCCAGAGTGCGAATGTTTCGTCGTGCTCTTATTGAACACTCGGAGGCGTGTGCGCGGGCATCATCTTGTGAGCTTCGGCACGATGAACACGGTTCTTGTTCATCCAAGAGAGGTGTTCCGGGTTGCGGTGATCTGCGGAGCAGCAGGAGTCGTCCTCATGCACAATCACCCGAGCGGCGAGCCGCAGCCGTCCGAAGCCGACATCAAAGTGACCCGCGATCTAATTCGGGCGGGACAGTTGATGCAGATCGACGTGGTTGACCACGTGATTATTGGGAACGGAAAACATTGTTCTTTGCGCGAGTTAGGACATATCCAATATAGTTAAACTCACGCCCGGCTGAATAGCTGGGCTTTTTGTTTGGCATGGCTCATCTGTTTAAGCAGCAATGCTTGTATTTTCTTCCGCTTCCGCACGGACACTTTTTATTTCGAGGATTTTTGATTTTCCGTTCGAGAGGAACATCTGGAAATTCGAGTGCGTGAAATCTAGTTGGAACGGGGGCTTTTAAAATTTTAGAATGCTCTTGTGCAGCCAGAGCCTCTTTTTCCATTTCTGGTGTCCATACACGCCCGTCGACATAGCAAATATCTTCTGATCTTCCGCCTGGCAGATTCAACCCCGGTTCGGTTGCGAAACCGATGATATCTTTCATTTCCGGGAATTTTAATCTGGCTACTAAGCAGCAGTCAGAAAGAAGATTCTTTCGCCGAATCCGATACACTTCTTCGGGAATTTTACTCGCGAGCGATGGTCGCGGCAGCAGAAGAAGAACATAGTGCGGACCCTCACTGGCAATCGGCGGCACAATCCGGAGTCTGCGTCGGTCCGATGAGGTGGTTTCAAGCATGGTTTTCAATATCCGACACAAACATCGGCGCTTGAATCTTGTTTCCCTTGCCATGAACCCAAGAATTTTCTCAGAGTCCTTGATGCCGTTCGGTGGGGAGAAATATTGCTCCCCGTTCAGAGCATGACGGCTGAATTTTTCAATAATTTCATCCCAGCCGTAGCTGATTCTGTCCTGAATCCGCTGCGCGATTCTCTGCGGATTTTCTTCAAAGTCTTGCCATTGGCCTTCTTCAATCGCGATAACATCGTAAGGCTGTCCTGAATTTGTGGGAAATGCGAAATCGTGCTCGCCGTCGCCATTCATGTTTTTCAGATAGACGGCCAACAATTCTTCCTCGCCCGGCGCGTAGATACGTGTTGGCCCTCGGAGAAGCGAGGCTCGCTTATCGAGGTAGTTAACAAAATCGGAAATCGTGTCTCGACTGTGCATGAGAGTATGAAGCGACGAGTCGTCGAAAACATGAACGAACGTTTTTCCTGGGGCTAAATCACCGATGGAAAATGGCAAGACATGTTCCGTGTGGCCCCTCAATCTAGAATTTACGAGCAAACTCCCCGTGCCGTCGAATTGATTCAAGATTACTTCCGAAACTCCATGCGCCACAACGACCAAGTGATACTTCGCTTTTGCGTGGTCTGGTAGATCAATAGGAAGCGGCTTCGTGCATTGGCGATCCAGGAAAACACGAGTGGGGTATTGTCTTAGCCATCGTTCCGCTCCCCAAGCCTGTTCCGCCGATTCCCAGATCGCTTTCTTAAACCACCTTTGCCATGCCAATTCGATGCGCTTATCGGATTGAAATACGCAATGTTTGTCGGAAAAAATAATTACATGTTCGCCGCACACCACGAGCAAGTCACAGATTTCCTTTCCTTGGTTTTGACTGCCTGATTTTCCCTGATCCCGGTATACACCGGGATAACTCCACATCGACAAAAAATTCTTATGGCAGAGACCATTCAAATATTTCTCTGCCGGCGTCACTCCGACATTTTTTTGTATCGGTGTGTAATGCGCTTTTCGCTCTGGATTCGTATTCTCAGCCATCAGATTCCAAACTGTCCCATTCTACTTCGATTATGAGAGGTTACAACCCACTTTGGACAAATCAACAAATACGCCTTTAGAAAATCGTGATTGACGAAAGTTCCGATTCGATTATACCGAGGACATCTCATCCGGTCTGTCGTTTGGCCTTTTAGGGTATCGGGAAAAGTTTGTTCGCCGTAAACCATCAACGCGGAGAATTACTACATATGGAACAGACGCCACTACAGGAACAGGTTCAAATCAGCAGTTCATCATCCGCACAACAACCACAGTCAACCAAACCATCCACCACCGCTCGAAACGTCATCAGCATATCCGCCGCCGTTTTGGGTGCTTCGTTCTTCATGCCATGGGTGGCGTTTTGGGGCGGAAGCGCTTCCGGCCTCGAAATCCAAAAGCACGCCGACTCATATAAACTCGTTTGGCTCTTGCCCGCGTGCGCCGTCGTCACGCTTCTCTTGAACATAGCCGGGGCGCAGACCGCGCTCGTGCGCCGTATCGCCGGTGCCGTGCCGTTCGCCATCCTCGCATACAGCCTGAGCAAAATTGGGAGCGATCTGTTTCAAATCCTGTCATGGGGCGGATGGGTTGCACTCGCCGCCGGGATCGCCCTCATCGTCGCTCCTTCTCCTGCGAAATCCCAACCCAAGGCTTGATATGCTTGGATTCTTCCGACCGAAGAAGGCCGAGGTGATTAACCATTGGTATGCGCTCATCCCAGGGTTTCAAACGCCCACGACCGAATTCTACGCTTCCATCGAAGCGGAACTCAAAGCTCGCGAGGTGCCGAGCCTTGAAATGTCCCGCGTCGAATTCGCCGAAGGCGGACTGCTTTCCGCCAAGCGGACGTATCTGCGGATGACTCGTGAACGGCTCGTATTCGACGTGTGCAGCAGTCCGTTTGGCACGTCGCACTTTTTCTCATGCCGATATGCTGAAATCCCGGCAGTCATCAAACTGTGGCAGCTTGCGATAACACTGATTGGAATTTTTGTGTTGATCGGAATGCTCTGGCGCACGTTTGGCATCATATATGGCACTCTCGCTATCATCGTTGCCTTTGTGCTTGGCATCTATTTCCTTCGCAACGCGGTGGCGCTCGGTTTGCACGACGTTGACGCAATGCTCATAAAGTCGCCTGTCGTCGGGCCAATCTACGAGCGCTTCTTCCGCAAAGAGACGTATTACCGCGAGGACACGCGCCTCATGTATCACGACACGGTGAACGAGATCGTGAAGGCGAAGGTGGAGGAAGTGACCGGCGCGAAAGGAATCAAGCTCGTTCGGTTCAACGAATACGATCCGATTTGGAGCGAGCTATACAAGCCCCGCATCGTGAACCTGGGCGAAACCGAAGCGGCGGAAGCTGCGTGACAGGATGTCCAGGGTTGAAGAACAGATAAGCGAGCAGTTCCACCGCTGGGAGATACGGGGGCGCGGCTGGCGTCTATATGGCGAGCCAGTGCATCCAGAGCCGCCATTCGTGCCGTTCGATGGTCACTATCTCCCATCCGAACCCATTCCCGACGACGGACGGCGAGCGACTTTTCTCAGTTCTCTCGTCCAAAGACTAAGCAGCGGTTTAAGCACGACAAAGCCGGTGCCGCCCGTAATTTCCGAGCCGGAGGAAGAACCCGAGCCGACGCCGTTTGTCCGCGATACGCTCGCGGAGTTTGTCGCCTCGCTGCCTGACAAGCTCGATGTCGGACGGGATTCATTCGAGCAATTCCTGTTGAACCTTTCGATGTGCCACGAGCCAATCGCCTTTGAGCTTTTGGGAACGCACAAGAAAGTCATCACGCAATTTGCGGCCAGTCCCCACGACGGCCCGCTTCTTTCGCGCCAGTTGCAATCATTCTTTCCCGAGGCGGTTTTCGTTCCGGGAAATCGTGTTTTGGAAAAAGCATGGGAGCAGAAAATCGGCGATGAACCGCTGGCCGTTGAATTCGGCCTGGCTCGTGAATTCATGCTGCCACTTGCAAGCGGCAAGATCGATCCCTTCATCGGGATTGTCGGCGCACTCTCCGCGTTGCAACCCGGCGAGATCGGGTTGTTTCAAGTTCTGTTTCAGCCCGTGTCAGAATCATGGCCGGAAAATATTGTGCGCTCTGTCACCCATTCGGACGGAAAGCCGTATTTCCTAAACAGGCCGGAACTTGCAGGCGCGGCGGAAAAGAAAGTTGCCCGTCCGCTCTTTGCCGCCGTTGTGCGCATTCTCGTTTGCGCGGGCGCATTCGACCGTTCGCTCCAACTCGCCCAAGACCTCGCAGGATCGCTCAGCGTGTTTGACCATCCGAACGGAAACGAACTCATCCCACTCAAAAATGAGGGATACCATTTGGCGGAACACATCGAAGATGTGCTTGCACGGCAGACGCGCCGAACCGGGATGATCTTAAACAGCGACGAACTCATGGGTTTCGTTCACATCCCCACGAGTGCCGTTCGTTCGCCGTCTTTCGTTCGACAGGCAGGCAAAACCAAACCAGCGCCAAGCATTGTCCGCCAGTCCACAGGAATATTGCTTGGCGAGAATGAACATGCTGGTGAAACCGGAACAGTCCGCCTCACGGCAGAACAGCGCACGCGTCACGCCCACGTCATCGGCGCGAGCGGCACCGGCAAATCCACGCTGCTTTTCAATCTCATCCGGCAGGACATTGAAAACGGTGAGGGCGTGGCCATCCTTGACCCTCATGGCGACTTGATTGACCGCATTTGCGGCATCATTCCGCCAGAGCGCGTGGACGATGTGGTGCTGGTTGACCCTTCGGACCCGGAATATTCCGTCGGATTCAATATTCTTTCGGCTCATTCGGAACTCGAAAAGAATCTCTTGGCCTCTGATTTGGTTGCCGTGTTTGAACGGCTCTCTAGTTCATGGGGCGACCAGATGAATAGCGTTTTGCAGAACGCGATTCTGGCCTTCTTGGAAAACGACCGGCCCGGCACCATCGCCGATCTGCGCCGGTTTCTGATTGAAAAGCCGTTTCTCAATGACTTTCTCAAAATGGTGCGAGATCCCGAAGTAGTATATTATTGGCAAAAAAGCTTCCCGCATCTCTCGGGCACTAAATCCATCGGTTCCATTCTGACGAGACTGGACACCTTCCTTGCCAAGAAGCCGATTCGTCTCATGGTATCGCAGCCGGAGAACAAGCTCGATTTCGCCAACATCATGGACAGCGGCAAAATCTTTCTGGCGAAGCTGCCAGAAGGGTTATTGGGAAAGGAAAATTCGCATCTACTTGGAACAGTCCTCATTTCCAAATTCCAGCAGATCGCCATGAGCCGACAGGCGCAGCAAGTGTCCTCACGGCGTGACTTTTGGCTCTACATCGATGAGTTCGCTAATTTCATCACGCCTTCGATGGCGGAAATCCTTTCGGGAGCGCGAAAGTATCGGCTTGGACTCACGCTGGCTCACCATGAGTTGCACCAGTTGGACCGCAACAAGGAAGTGGCGAGCGCGGTCATGTCACATCCATATACGCGGGTTGTGTTTCGCGTCGGCGACGACGACGCAAAGAAGCTCGCGGAAGGATTCTCGTATTTCGAAGCGAAGGATTTGCGCAATCTCCCGGCAGGACAGGCAGTATGCCGCGTGGAGCGGAGCGATTTCGATTTCAATCTGGGCGTGCCGTTGCCGGAGCCGGTAGACGTAGCTCTGGCGGAAGCGAGGCGAGCGGAAGTTGTCACGGCTTCGAGAAGAAAATATGCGATGGCGCGTGCTGAGGTGGAAGCGCTTCTGGCAAAGTCGCGGGCCACGACGCCGAAGGAGCAACAATCGGAAACGGCCGCGCCTGAGCCGCCCCTTGCAAAAGCGTCAGTCCCGCCTCTCCCGGACGCTTTGCCAACCACACCTTCCGATTCCCTGAAAGTCCCCGAGATTCCAGCACTAACCGTTTCGGAAAAGAAAATATCAGAGCCGCCAGCCACACCACCGCCCGTTGTTGCGCCGCCAGCAATCACGCCGAGCGAACCCGAGCCGCCGAAGGACTTGGGCAAGGGTGGAGGGCAGCACAAGGCGATTCAGCAGCGCATCAAGAAAGTAGCGGAAGGTTTGGGCTTTCGGAGCATCATCGAACACCCGATTGCCGGAAGCAAAGAAAGCATCGATTTGTTCCTGAAACGCGGTAGCCAGGAAATCGCCTGCGAAATTTCCATTAGCACCACCGTTGACCATGAAGTTTTGAATGCCGCAAAGTGCCTCAAAGCTGGGATTGCGACGGTGGCGATGATTTGCGTGGACGAGAAGCAATTGCAGCGGATCGCCGCCGCTGTTTCCGGCAGCCTCGGGCCGGAGGTCTCGGCACGGATGGTGTATTTCAAGCCCGACCCGTTCATTGAATATATAAAGTCGTTGCCAGCGCCACTGCCGAAGGCGTCAGAGAAGACCTATGCCGGATATAAAGTGAAGCACTCACTTCCCAAGCTCTCGGCAGAGGAACAGAAAGCAAAGGAAGACCTTGCCCACAAACTGCTTTCCGAAGCGTTGAAAAAGAAAAAGAAGAAGTGAGCTATTTCCGTGTCAGAAAGAACACTGGACCCGTGACCTTGAACGGCGAATACGTCTCAATCATCCGCATTCTTAATTTGGTTAATCCTTGTTCCGGCGTTTCTTCAGCGTTGAAGATGGACGTTTGCGATACGTCCATATCACGTGCGGCTTGCGCTCGTTTTATTCCCGCTCCCTTGCGGAATTTTTTGGCAAGCGCGGCCAGTTGCGTCTCATTCAGAAATTCGTTTGGCATAGAGCGAATGTTAATAAGTATATGCGGTTCGGCTACACTTTTTTCTTGAAGAAAACCCCTGATTTTTGATATGAAGTAGTGCTATGAAGGAAAATCTTGCCCTGAAAAAATCGGTTGGCATTTGGATTCGCGTTTCCACGGACGACCAAGCCAAAGGTGACAGTCCCGAGCATCACGAAGAACGCGCCAGAGCATACGCCAAGAGTCGCGGCTGGGACGTGAAGGAGGTCTATGATCTTGCCGGGCAGAGCGGCAAGGCAGTCATGCAGAATCCCGAATGCAAGCGCATGATGAAGGACATCGAGCGTGGCCACATTTCCGGCCTCATCTTCTCGAAGCTCGCCAGGCTCTCCCGCAACCGACGTGAACTCGAAGACTTTTCCGAATACTTCAAGAAGCATGAAGCCGACCTCATTTCCTTATCCGAGGCCATCGACACAAGCACGGCGGGAGGGCGGATGTTCTTTCATTTGCTTGGCGTGTTCGCCCAATGGGAGCGCGAGGAGATCACCGAGCGTGTGAACGCTTCCGTCCTCACCCGCGCAAAGCTCGGCAAGTCCATCAATGGAAGCTCCCCATTCGGATATGAGTGGAAGGACCGGAAGCTGGTGGTGAAGGAGCCGGAAGCCGCCATTCGTCGGGAGGCGTATCGTCTGTTCGTCGAATGCCGCCGCAAGGGCCAAGTCGCCCGAGAACTCAATGCCAAGGGATATCGCACCCGGGACGGCGCGATCTGGCGGGATACGTCCATTGCCCGGATTCTAGAATGCCCAAGCGCCAAAGGGGTGTATTTCTTCAACAAGATGCGGTGGGTTGATAAGTGGAAAGCCGAACCGAAGCCGGAGAGCGAATGGGGCAAGGTCGAATGCCCCTCCATCGTTCCAGAGGAACTCTGGAATCAGGCCAATCAAATCATGGAGGAGCAGCTAAAGGCATGGAAGAAGCCCGGAAAGGCCCCCACGCACCTCTTTAGCGGCCTTGCGCATTGCTCGTGCGGGAACAAGATGTATGTGAACTCCCGAACGCCCAAATACTTCTGCCGAAAGTGCAACAACAAGATTCCCATCGTGGACCTCGAAAACATCATGCGCGAGGAATTGAAGGGCTTTTTCAGCCAACCGGAGCGCATTGGGAAGCATTTGCAGGAAGCCGACAGGAATCTCGCGGAAAAATCTGCCCTGTTGGAAGCTCATAAAGGCGAAATCCAAAAGCTCAAGGAAGAGATTGCCAAAACCCACCGGCTATACCTCGCGGATCAGATATCGGTTGAGGGATTTGGAGCCATAGCCAAACCGGCAGAAGCACGCTTGGGCCAGCTTCAATTGGAACTGCCCAAGCTCGAAGCCGAGGTTGACTTCCTGCGCGTAAACAAGCTATCAGCAGATGACGTGATTCACGAGTCCACCAGCATGTATGAGCAATGGCCGACGATGGCCTCGGAAGACAAGCGGAAGGTCATGGAAGCCCTAGTCGAAAAGGTCACCATCGGGAACGGCGAAATCGACATAACCTTCTCGTGCGTGCCTTCTTCTGAAGATGTATGCAAAAGCCAACAGAGGCTAGGGCCGGGGTGAGGGCGAGCGTGTATCCATCTGAAGCATTCCGGCTTAGGGTTGCCGCACAGTTCATCTCGTCAAAGATCCTCGGACTCACTCACTCGCTCGAAACGAATTGCGAAACCCGGCCGGCCAAAAATCCACCGCCCCCCCAACCCGTTCCTCCCCGGTGAACTTCCTCCTCGAACTCCGCGAAGGCCTGGCCATTTCCTGGAACGCCATCCGCGCCAACAAGCTGCGCTCGATTCTGACGACTCTCGGCATTGTCATCGGCATCGTGACTGTCACGCTCATGGGCACGGCCATCGAAGGATTGAATCGCGCCTTCATGAAAAGCATTTCGTTCATCGGCGGCGACGTGCTCTACGTCGATCGCGGCCCATGGTTCATCAATTCCTACCAGGAATGGCTGGAAATCCGCAAACGCCCGGGGTTGACCCAGGACGAAGCCGACGGCCTGACCGAGCAACTCACGCTCTCCAGCGATATTACCTCAATCGCCGGCAGGAACGCGTCCGTGAAATATAAAAAGCACAGCGCCGGCGGCGTTTCCGTTGACGGCACCACCGAGAACTTCATGCAAACGATGGGTTTCAGCATGGCGGAAGGGCGTTTCCTTTCGGCGGCGGAATGCGATCTGGGCAAAGCCGTGTGCGTCGTGGGCGCCACCGTCGCCACCAACCTTTTCGTTCATGAATCGCCGCTCGGGAACAAAATCCTCATCGCCAACATTCCCTACGAAGTCGTTGGCATCCTCGACAAACAAGGCGGTTTCCTCGATAGCGACCTCGATAACCGCGTTATCATTCCGTTGCCGGAATACATCACGCACCTCGAAAACAATCCCGACCTGGAGATCCAGGTGAAGGTAAAAAACATCGACCAGTTGGATGACGCCAAGGACGAACTGCGCCTCGTCATGCGCCGCCTCCGCCGGCTTGCGCCCAATGAGCCCGACAACTTCGCCATCAACCAGCAGGACCAGGTCATCACGATGTTCCACAGCATCGCCGGCACCATCGCCGCCATCGGCCTTTTCGTCACCGGCCTTTCGCTTTTCGTCGGCGGCATCGGCATCATGAACATCATGTTCGTCTCCGTGGCCGAACGAACCCGCGAAATCGGCATTCGCAAAGCCATCGGCGCCAAACGCCGCGCCATCCTGCTCCAATTTCTCATCGAAGCGGCCACGATCTGCGTGATCGGCGGCATCATCGCCCTCTGCATCGCGTGGCCCATGACATTGCTGATGCGCAAAATGATGCCCGCCGTGTTATCGCCAACCGTCGTCGGCATCGCGCTCCTCGTCGCCATGGCGACCGGCATCGTCGCCGGCTTCCTCCCCGCCTGGCGCGCCGCGAGGATGAATCCGGTAGATGCGTTGAGGAATGAGTGACGTGAAACGTAAAACGTGAATTCGCTGGAATGCGAAGGAAATATGCTATGAACTACAATGAGTGGACCCGTTTGGTTCCGAGCGAGATACGCGAAGACTCGCTCTGGAAAATGGAGGCGTATCGTCTGGCTTTGTTTGCGGCGGATTTGGCTTGGCATGATGTCACGAAACTCGTTGGTGACCGGCGCACGATTGATCTTTCATCACAACTTTATCGCGCCGTGGGTTCCATCAGCGCAAATGTCTCAGAAGGTTATTCACGAGGTACCGGGCGGGACCGCGCGCGATTTTATGAATACGCTCTCGGCTCCGTCCGCGAAACTCGCGGATGGTATTACAAAGGCCGGCACATCCTTTCCGAAAAAGTCAGTTCCCATCGCATCGGTCTGCTGACCGAAATCGCCCGGCTTCTCTTGAAAACAATTCCCGACCAGCGCGGCCAAATTCTACGGGAAGAAAGTCCCGCATATGAATGTGGTCCACTGGACCTGAATGATCTGGATGATTTAAATGGAACGATTATCCAACCCGCATCTTCAGAAATATTCGAGAACATTCCCCTCCCATAATCACGTTTCACGCTTCACGTTTCACGAACCAGCCCAATGCGCCTGCACAAACCAACGATCCTTATGGCCGAACTCGCGGAAAGCTTCCGCATGGGCATGGGTGCTCTGGCCGCGCACAAGTTGCGTTCAACCCTCACGTTGCTGGGCGTGCTCATCGGCGTCTTTTCCATCATCGTCGTCATGACTGCCATGCGCGTGCTCGAGAACAACATCGAAATGCACCTCAGCCAGATGGGCAGCCAGACCTTCATGGTCCGCAAATCGCCCGCGATTTTCTTCGAAAGCCCCGATGGCGGCTTCGAGAAATTTCGCCGCCGAAAAAACATCACCATGGCCCAGGTCAAACGGCTCGAGGACAAAACCACCTTGCCCGCCAGCATCGGAATGGACACTACCCTTTGGATGGGACAACTCGAAACCCGCTTCGGCAAAAGTGCTCCCAACGTCGTCATCTACGGCGAAACCCCCGGCAGCTTCCCCGCCCGCAATTGGATCGTGCAGGATGGACGGCCGCTGTTCGACATCGATGTCGACGGCGCGCGGGCCGTCTGTGTTCTCGGCAGCAAAATTGCCGATACGCTGTTTCCGCACAGCTCTCCGCTCGGCGAAGCGCTGAAAATCGACGGCATCAATTACCGCGTCATCGGCGTGCTCGAAGCCAGCGGCGGCACGCTCGGCGGCAACCAGGATAATTTCGTGATCATCCCGATCAGCACCGGCCTCAATCGCTACGGACGCTATTCGCGCAGTTTGAACGTGCTGGTCGCCGCGCGCGACTCCCAAAGCTACAACGCCACACTCGAAGAAGTCCGCGGCGCGCTGCGCGCCATCCGCAAAGTCCCGCCCGGAAAGGAGGACGATTTCGAAATCGCCTCCAACGATTCCCTGATCGCTCAATTCAACAATTTCACGCGCGCCATCCGCGTCGGCGTGGCGCTGGTCAGTTCCATCGCGCTCATCGCCGCGGGCATCGGCATCATGAACATCATGCTCGTGTCCGTCACCGAACGGACTCGCGAAATCGGCATCCGCCGCGCCATCGGCGCCAAGAAACGCAACATCATGGCGCAATTCATCATGGAAGCCATCGTCCTGTGCGAAATCGGCGGCTTGATCGGCGTCGGCCTCGGCATCGCCGGCGGAAACCTCCTCGCGCTCGTCCTGCACCTGCCGCCGGTGATCCCGCTGGATTGGGTCATCATCGGCCTGGTCGCCTGCTCCGTGGTTGGCATCATCTTTGGCACCTACCCCGCCTACAAAGCCGCCAACCTCGACCCCATCGAATCGCTCCGCTACGAATAATTCTTCTACGGCTTAAACGCCTTCACATACAGCCGCCGATTTCCCTTCGACGTAAACACTACAATCGAGTTCGTCACGACACCGGTCTTGTGCGTCAAATCAATCGTGGCCTCAATTTTCCCGGTGCCGCCACTGGGAATCGTCCATGGCGTGGACGGCAGTTTCGCCACCGTGCAATCGCACGTCGTCGCCGTATCGTAAATCACCACCGGGCCTTTCGACACATTCGTCAGCGAGAATGAAAACGGCGCGATCATCTCGCCCGGCTTCGCATGATATTCCTCCGAGAGCCTGTTCCAGGCCAAAATATGCGGCGCCATCGTGTCTCCCGATTCCGGCGGCTGCTTGACGTGCCGCGGTGCGGGCCGGTTCGTATTCGTCACGACCGGCGCAACGGGTTCCCCCGGCTGCGGCTTCGTTTCCAAACTCCGGCAACCCGCAAACAACGCCAGCGACAGCAACGTCGCGGCGCCCGCAAAAATCATGCGCTTGAATAAAAACATCGTTTTATTTGTAAGCTATTGGTGGACGGCGAACAAGTTCCCGAATTGGCGCGAATCAGAACATCTCATTAACACCCAGCTTCAGCTGGGTGTTAAACGGCAACTCGAACTTGAACCGCTTCAGCGGTTTCCTCGATCCGCAAACCGCTGAAGCGCTACCGACGCAGCTGGATTCGGGGAGCGCGCCCGCCTCGGGCGCAGTGAGACGCGCCTCGCGGCTCACGGTTGCGCGTGAAATAATTCCACCGCTTGGTGTTCCCGCACGCGCTCGTGTTCGGCGCGAGGCGCACCGAACAGCAGCCGAGGCGGCTGCGCTCCCCATCATCATTCTCCAAACCACCCGGCTGAAGCCGGGTGCTAATGAGATATGCGACATATCCATTCACCCACCCGCCACGATTTTCACAATCTCCAACCGATCGCCCGGCTGGACTTGCCGCCGCGAAAACTCCGAAGGCGCCACCGCCTCCCCATTATGCTCCACCACCACACTCCGCGGCAGCAGCTTCTGCGCAACCAGAAATTCTTCAATCGAGCAGGGGAGTCGCGCTTCAATTGGTTGGCCGTTGGCAACGACGCTATTCATTCGAAAGGGTTATTAGTTAGACTCCCAGCGGCCCTCGGCTTGTACTCGAGTTCAACAAAGTTCGATTTGTTTAGTGCGTCAAACTCGGCGAGAGTGAGCCAGCCAACGGTGCCATCAGAATAGCCGACCGCGTGCCGCATCGTGCGATGATGCAGGTTCCATATTGTGGGTTGAGGCACATTCCCATAAGCGGTCTCACAAACCACAACGAGGTCGCGATTGCCGGGACCAACTTGAATTGGGCCGGTGCACAAAAGATACTTTGCGCTCTCTGTCCAATATTCACCAATGCTTGCCTCCATTGCATCCCGAGTTTCCTGGGACAAATGCTTAAAATCGAAAGTTTCGTTTGAGCTCGATCCAATGGCGTACAGTGCGATCTCCCGACAACAACTAACCGCCCCCGAGTTGCCACCACAGTTTGAACTTCGACCGAGCAACCCATTGGTGAATTCCTCCCATGACAATGCCTGGCCGGCATTCATGCAAGAAATACTATAAACAGCGGTGAAAAAAATCGTTATCAATGCCGCCACCCCGAATCCAAAGATTTTAGTGGAACGTTTCATGCATTAGTCGACCCTGATTCCCTCACCAGTTGCAACCGCCGACGCAATAATTCCTCCACCTCCTCTTCCCCGGCTTCGGGATGCTGAGC
Source organism: Candidatus Angelobacter sp. (assembly GCA_035606845.1). Taxonomy (GTDB): domain Bacteria; phylum Verrucomicrobiota; class Verrucomicrobiia; order Limisphaerales; family DASXHY01; genus DASXHY01. Next base: position 27,712 of record DATNEA010000076.1, read on the forward strand.
GCGAATACCTTCGCGAGCGATGTCACACGAAAGCTCATGCAAATCCAGCGCGATGCCCAACCGTTGCTCGCCGGTCATCTCACGATACCGCTTAATCTGATAATTCAACGCATCCTGTGGAGTCATAAGAATCGATTAAGTTTTTCCTGCATTTGTCACGCCGTCAACGCCGCATCCCAATCCTTCCACACCGGCTCATAGCCGAGCCGTCGAATCAGCTCCGCCACCTCCTGTGGCGAACGTTCATCCGCGATTTCAAACTGCCCCGTCGCATTCGTCGCGCGATTCGATTGCGGCGCCCATTCGCTCGAGCCCGACGCCAGCTCCAGGATCCGCCCGCGTTCCGTGTGATGAATATGCTCCTTGCCCGCGCCCGTGTAACCGCCCGGCTCCGTGTGGCTCCCGGCGCTCATCAACGTGATCCCCAGCGGAATCAATCCGTCGCGCAACCTCGCCCGCTCGCGCGTCGACAACACCAACCCCACGTCCGGGAACATCAAACGAAACGCGCACACCAGTTGCGCCAGATCGCGATCCGTCATCTGCGTCAGCGGTTGAAACTCCCCCGCGCACGGGCGCAGCCGCGGCAATGAAATCGTCACGTACGCCTTCCAGCAATTGCGCAACAAATAATCCGCCTGCGCCGCCACGCACAACGCCTCGTAACGCCAATCCGCCAGCCCATACAACGCCCCAATCCCCAGCCGGCGAAACCCCGCCGCATACGCGCGCTCCGGCGTTTCCAGCCGCCAATCAAAATTCTTCTTCGGCCCCGCCGTGTGCATCTCATCGTAAATCCCGCGATGATACGTCTCCTGGTACACCACCAAACCCTCCGCGCCCGCCTGCACAATTGGCCGATACTCCTCCGTCTCCATCGGCCCGACCTCCAGCGAAATGCCCGGCCACTCGCCATGCAGCGCCGCCACGCACTCCGCGAGATAATGGCCCGAAACAAACTTCGGATGCTCCCCCGCCACCAGCAAAATATTCCGAAACCCCTGCCCATGCAGCGCCCCTGCTTCGCGCAACATTTCCGGCACCGACAGCGTCACGCGCAAGATCGGGTTATCGCGCGAGAAACCGCAATACTTGCAATTGTTGATGCACTCATTGGAAAGATACAACGGCGCAAACAACCGGATCACCTTGCCGAACCGTTGCTGCGTCAACGCATGCGCGCGACGCCCCATCGGCTCGAGCAACTCCGCCGCCGCCGGCGAAAGGAGCGCCGCGAAATCCGCCAGGGCGAGGCTGGCCTTGCCCATCGCCTCGCGCACCGCCGCGGTGCCGGTCGCGAGCGACCGCTTCGCCAGCGCCTCCAGCGGCAACGAATTAAATTCTGAAACAAAACTCACTGTCTCAGAGTAACAAAATGTCCCCCATAGTCGAGGGCGGTTCCTCATATGTAGCGGCGGTCTGTGACCGCCGGATTTGTTTCGAGTTTCAGGTTTCGGGTTTCGAGTTACCAACCATATCGAATGTCGGTGGGGCGAGACTCCGTCGAGCCCTTGAAGAACCGGAACGCCGATCACCAGATCGGCCCGTCTCCCAGTGCGGCGCTCTGCCGAGGCGCCGCTACGATGGCGGACTGGGCGATCGGGAGATCGCCCGGAGCGCCGGCCTCCGACCCGGTTCGGAACCGGAGTCTGTTGCCAACGCGCCGGATCGGAGATCGGCGTTCCGGCGGGGGGAGAGAAGAAATGCGGCGGTCGCAGACTGCCGCTACAAGGGCCAACGTGCCGATCAGGAAATCGGCGCTCCGTCACTTGTCATTGCCTTGTCGGGGTGATTCGGGGACACTGATAAAATATCGTATGGCGCGCAAAACATCCAATCGCAAGGGACAAAGCTCGGTCATGGTGCTCGGCGTCGGGTCGTTCGCTCACAGCATCGGCCAGACGCTGGCGGATGCCGGCGCGAATGTCTCGACGTATTTGACCCGCAATTACGGGCATTTTCCGCCGTCGCTGGTCGGCCCCACGTTTTCGCGCGAGACACATGCCAGCCCGGTGCCGCTCTTGCGCGAACACGACATCGATTGCGTCATCCCGCAATCGATCGATTGGGCGCAGGCGCCGTGGGCCGGGGATTTGTTGAAGGCGCGCACGCCGATTTTCAGTCCCACCGGCGAAGCGATGCGCATCGAGCGCGAGCGCGATTTCGCGCGGAAATTGTGCGCCGATTTCAAGATTCCCTTTCCGCAGGCTTACGTGGCTTCGAACCGGTTGGCGGCGGAGAAAATTTTGCAACAGCATCCGCGGCCGTTCGTGCTCAAGAACCCGCTTTGCTCGCCGACCAGCCCGATTCACACGATTCTTTGCGAGACGGTGGAGGACACGCGCGCGTGGTTGCGCCAGGTGAATTATGCCGAGGGCGTTTTTCTCCAGGAATATCTCGGGCGCGCCGAGGCGGGCCATATCGCGCTGGTGAGCGGCGGCGAGATTCATTCGCTGGTGACGAACCAGGAATACAAATACGCCTTCAACGGCAACCAGGGCATCGTGGCCGGCGCGCCGCTGGGCGGATTGGTCGAGCAGGATCCGGGCGACAAATACGGCCTCGCGCGGCAGTTGCTCCGGCCGCTGTTGCCGTGGTTCCGGCAGGTGAATTACCACGGCCCGATCCAGGCCACGGCGATCCAGCGCGGCGGCAAATGGCACGTGATCGAATACAACATCCGCATCGGCGTGACGTCCGGGCCGATGATTTTGCGCATGTTGAAAAATCCGATCGACACCGTCCTGCGCACGACGCAAAACAAAAAGCTCGCACCGCGGTTCAACGAAAAACTGCGCTTCGGCTGCTCGCTCACGCTGGCCGGTTACGGTTATCCGTTCAACCAGGTTCGCGGTCCGCAATTTCCCATCGATGTCATGGGCAAATTCGGTTGCGACGTGTGGTGGAACGAAACCACGCGCAACGACGAAGGCAAACTGATGTCCACCGGCCAGCGCATTTGCGATGTGATCGCGCTCGCGCCGACGTTGAAGGCGGCCATCGCGACGGCGTACGAGAACATCCGCAAGATCCGCGTGCTCAGCAGTTATTTCCGGACGGATGTGGGCGAGAGTCTTTGGCCGCCGGGCAGCGTATGAAAAAGCGGGGCGCGATGTCCTGTTCGGGGGAGCGCACGCGCCTCGCGTGCAGTTCGACGCGCCACGCGGCGAACGGTTGTGGCGCAAGCAAGCACCGACCGTTAAGAATTTTTCACCCGCACAAGTGAGCCGCGAGGCGGGCGCGCTCCCCGCTACGAACGCACCAAGCATGGCCGCTTGGGATCGAATTTCCAGCCGGGAATCAGAAATTGCATCGCGGCGGCATCGTCGCGCGCGCCGAGGGACATTTTGCGGTAAACCTCGTGCGCCTTTTCGATTTCATGCATGTCGATTTCGATTCCGAGGCCGGGCGCGGTGGGAACATTGATCATTCCGTTCACGATTTTCAGCGGCGATTTGGTCAGCCGTTGGCCGTCCTGCCAAATCCAGTGCGTGTCGATGGCGGTGATTTTGCCCGGCGCGGCCGCGGCGACGTGGGTGAACATCGCGAGCGAAATATCGAAATGATTGTTCGAATGCGAACCCCAGGTGAGACCGCCCCAATCGCGACAAAGTTGAGCGACGCGCACGGAGCCTTGCATGGTCCAGAAATGCGGATCGGCCAGCGGAATATCCACGGCCTCCAATCGGAGCGCGTCGGCCAATTGCGCCCAGTCGGTCGCAACCATGTTCGTGGCCGTCGGCAAGCCCGTCGCGCGGCGGAATTCGGCCATGACTTCGCGGCCGGAGAGACCGCGTTCGGCGCCGCACGGATCTTCGGCGTAGGCGAGCACGCTGTTTTTTCCGCGACAGAGTGCAATCGCTTCCGCGAGGGACCACGCGCCGTTTGGATCGAGGGTGATACGCGCTTTGGGAAATTTTTCGGCGAGCGTGGTCACAGCTTCCATCTCCTGCGCGCCAGCCAGCACGCCGCCTTTCAATTTAAAATCGTTGAAGCCATAGCGCGCTTGGGCGGCTTCGGCGAGACGCACGATGCTCACCGTGGTCAATGCCTCTTCATGGCGCAAGCGCAGCCAATCGTCCTTCGCGTCCGGAGCGCTAGGATAGGGCAGATTCGTTTTCTTGCGATCGCCAATGTAAAACAAATAGCCGAGCGCTTCGACCGAATCGCGCTGTTGGCCTTCGCCGAGCAATGCCGCGACGGGCACATCGAGAAATTGGCCGAGCAAATCGAGTAGCGCGCTTTCAATGGCGGTGACCGCATGGATGGTGGTGCGCAAATCGTAGGTCTGGATGCCGCGCCCGGCCGCGTCGCGGTCGGCGAATTTCTGGCGCACCACGTTGAGCACGGCATTGCAGGCGCTGATGGTCTGGCCGATCACCAACGGCTTGGCGTCTTCGAGCGTCTGCCGGATCTTTTCGCCGCCGGGAACTTCGCCGAAGCCCGTTTTTCTGGAGTTGTCTTTCAGGATGACGATGTTGCGCGTGAAGAACGGGCCGTGGGCGCCGCTGAGATTGAGCAACATGCTGTCGTGGCCGGCAACGGGGATGACGAACATTTCGGTGATGGCAGGGGCACGCATGGCGCCGTGAATAGCGGATTAATGCCGGGCAATCAAGTTCCGGGCGGACTGGGCGAGGCAGAAAAAATCTTGTCTCTTTTTGCCGTTCAGCGGCATGTACCAGTAAATGCAGTACCGCGACGACAACAGTCTTTTACGGGAATATGCGGAGCAGGACTCCGAAGATGCGTTTGCTGCGCTGGTAACACGGCACATCAACACGGTGTATTCTGTCGCGTTGCGGCACACAGGCAACCCGCATGAAGCAGAGGAGATCGCGCAGGTCGTCTTTGTGATCCTGGCGAAAAAATCGCGAAAGCTCGCGAAGGGGGTCATTCTTTCGGGATGGCTGTATCAAACCGCCCGGCTGACCTCGGTGACGTTCATCCGAAGTGAAATCCGCCGTGCCCGCCGCCAACGAGAGGCTTTCATGCAAACTCAAGCGAACGAAACCGCAGCGGACCTTTGGCCGCAGATTTCTCCGTTGTTGGACGCTGCGATGGCTGAACTGGGTGAAAAGGATCGGCACGCTCTCGTGTTGCGCTACTTCGACCAGAAAAGCATGAGGCAAGTTGGGGAAACTTTGGGGGCGAGCGAGGATGCCGCCAAAAAGCGGGTCGCCCGCGCATTGGAGAAATTGCAGAAATTCTTTTTCCGGCGCGGCGTCATTTCGACCACGGCGGCCATTGCGGACGTCATTTCCGCAAAAGCGGTGCAAGTGGCGCCGGCGGGTCTTTCGAAGGCGGCGGTTGCGTTGGCCGTCGCAAAAACCACTGCAGTGAGCGGATCCACCTTCACCCTGATGAAAGGAGTATTGAAAGTTATGGCATGGACCAAGGCACAAACGACAATCACCCTGAGTCTCGGCGTGTTCCTGGTTGGCACGGGAGCGTACCAGACGCATCGAGCCGCCAAGCTGAACACGCAAAACCACGCACTTCAGCAGCAGAAGACGGCACTTACTGAACAAGTCCGGGAATTGCAGAAGCAGCGTGATGACGCGACCGACCAATTGGCTTCGCAGGCGGACGAAGCGGCACAAAACGACAAAGACAACAGCGAACTTTTGAAATTGCGCGGCGAGGTGGCGCAATTGCGGCCCTTGCAGCAGCAACTTGCGCAATTGAAAAACGGCGCGGGCAGGGCGGCCAGCGAGACCGCCTTGGAGGTCACGGGTCCCAATAAGGTCCTGTTCGATTTCCTGGGCGATCCGGTCCCTCCGCCGCCCGACCTCAACCACGCTTATACTCGCGAAGGGCTGGAGGAGGCTTTGCAATCTGCCGCCAGCAATGCGGGTGTGAACCTTAAACGAATCGAGATCGATGATTCGGAATTCCCTTTCCTGGTGGGCATCGTGTGCGACAACGACGGTTACCCGAAACTGAAGGAGCAAATTCAGAAGATGCAGGATTATCAGTGCTCCGGTTCCGTCGGCAGCGACAGTTGTAACGCTTTCAATATAACTCCTTACCGGCTCTTTTCCGGCCAAGACAGCGTCAATGCCAATCGACGCATGCTGGTTCGGGAATCGATACTCTTTAACAAAATCAGCGGCCAGCAGTAGGCGTGATCTTGCGCAAATGCGAACCAGATATCGGGTTGCTCTTTAATTCGAGCCGTTTGATTTCGCCGACGATGACGAGGTAACAAAAGATCGCTCCCAACGCATTCGCGCCGACGTACAACAGCGCGGCGGAAAAACTGTTCGTGAGATTAATGAGGTAACCGATGATGATCCCGGTCGTGAGCGCGGCGGTGTTTCCGAAGGTGTTGAACAAGCCGCCGCTCAGGCCGGTGATTTCCTTCGGCGAGGTGTCCGAGACCACGGTCCAGCCGAGCGCGCCGAATCCTTTTCCGAAAAAGGCGAGGGACATGATGGCGACCACGACCGAGATAGCGTGGACGTAATTGCAGACAATCATCACGCACGAAAGCAGCATGCCCAGGACGATGGGCAGTTTGCGGCCGAACGTGAGCGAGAAACCGCGGCGCAAGAGCCAGTCGGAAAAAATGCCGCCGAAGACGCCGCCCACGCAGCCGCAAATGGCCGGCAGCATGGCGACGAAGCCGACTTTGACGATCGACATGCCGCGTTTTTCCAGGTAGCTCGGAAAATAGATGATGAAGAAATACGTCAGCGTGGTGATGCAAAATTGCCCGACATAGATGCCGATCATCATGCGGCTGCGGAGCAATTGGCGGAGGTGCGACCATTTCACATTGAACCGCGCGCCGGATTTTGCGCCCATGTCCATGTTCACGAGCGCGCCGCCGTCTTCCATGTGTTTCAACTCGGCATCACTCGCGCGGCCGTCCCGGGGACTGTGAATGAGGCCGGACACAAACGGCGTCAAAACCATACCCAAGGCGCCCATGGTCCAGAAAACGCATTGCCAGCCGAAGCGGTGAATGATCCAGCCCATTGGCGCGAGCAAGACGAGTGAGAAATATTGCGAGGCGTTGAAGATGGAGGAGGCGGTGCCGCGCTCCTTGGTTGGGAACCAGGCGGCGACGAATCGGCCGTTTCCGGGAAAGGTGGGCGCGAAGGAAAATCCGACCAGCAACAACAGCGCGAACAGCACGCCGAACGCGAGCTTGCCATTGAGGTATTTGGTGAACCCCATCCAGAACATGAAGAACGACCACGAAAAAAACGCGACGACGTAAACGCGTTTCGATCCGAGCCGGTCGAGCAGCCAGCCGCAGGGAATTTGCGCGATCACGTAGGACCACGCCCACGCCGAGACCAGGTAACCCATCCAGACTGGATTCAGCCCGAAATAATGCGCAAGGTCCGTCTTGACCATGCCGAGTGAGCCGCGGTCGGCGTAATTCACCGCGCTCACGAAGAATAACGTGAAGACGATGAAATAGCGTGCGCAGTTTTTCATCGGGGGCCGTAAATTTTGTTGTAGGGGATGGGGAGGCTCACGCTTTTGCTGGAAAAAATTTAGAGTCTCCTCCCATCCACCCTAACCCTCACCTCGGCCCTCTCCCATCCGATGGGAGAGGGGGAAGTTGCTCCAACGTTTCTCGCCGAATAACGCGATTGGTTTACATCACTCAGGAGTTCAACGCGCGGACTTTTTGATAGAGTTCTCGCGTCGGCCCTTTCCGTTTGAGTTTCATTAAGCATGGGATGCTCTGTTCGATAGTCAAATCCGCGCTTCGGTTTCCGCGGCGACCCATTTGACGCTGTGATCGCCGGTGACGGCGACGGTTTCGAGCGGGGAATCAATCCGGAAAAAGGACCAGGGGCCGGGAATGAACGGATATTTCTCAATCACGCGCTCGTCGATGTCGATCCCGAGGCCGGGATCTTTTGGTACGATTAGCTCGCCGCTGAGAATATCAAAGGGCTCGCGCAGAATTTCCTCGGCGAGCGGCCAGGGATACATCACGGGGCGGCCGGGCTTCGTGTAAATCGGATATTCGAGCCATTCGACGACGTCCGCCGGCCAGCAGATTCCGAGATGCGCCGCGGCGAGCACTTCCAGCGCGGTGCCCCAACTGTGAAAGGCAAAACGCAGATTGCGTTTCTGCACGCTGGCAAAAATCCGTTGGCCCATCGCGAAGCCGCCCTGGCAGCAGACATCCATCTGGATGTAATCCGCGGCGCCGGTATCGATCAAATCGTAGAATCCGTTTTCCTGCTGCTCGTGTTCGCCGGTGGCAATTGGGACAATTTTTTTTGCGCGCAATTTCCGATAGGCGTCGTGATCATCCGGCGGCATTGGTTCTTCGAGCCAGGTAATGTTGGATTTTGCCATCTCGCGGGCGAGGTCCGTGACGGTTTCCGGCGAGTAACTTTTGTCACCCATGCGCCACCACGAATGCGCGTCGACCATCAGGCCGACATTCGGCCCGACCGTTCGGCGCATCAGTTCGACCGTTTTCAAATCCTGGTCGGGGCCGAGCGCGGGGCGCATTTTGTAGGCGCTGAAGCTCATTCTCGCGATGATCTCCGCCTCGCGCGCGTAACCTTCGGGCGACATATACATGCCGGCGCTGCCATAGAGCTTGATGCGATCACGTTTGCGTCCGCCGATGATTTCCGAGAGCGGGCAGCCTTCATAGCGCGCGGCCAAATCCATCAGGGCGATTTCCACGGCGCGGTAGGTTTTGGTGATTTCGAGATCGCCGGAAAATTTCAGTTCTGTCCAGCGTCGCGGATCTTTGCCCAGCAGGAACGGGCGAATCACGTCATGAATTTCCCGCTGCGCGCGCTCGTGCGCCGGGCCTGGCGCGTAGCCGGTCAAGCCGCTGTCGGTGCGCACGCGGATCAGCATGGCATCGCGCTTGATAATCGTGCGCTCGCCGCCCCAGAAGGGAAGCCGGGACGGCTCCGGGAGCGGATATGACATGAGGAACGCTTCAACTTCGGTGATTTTCACGGCGGAGTTTTAGCACGGAGGCGAGCGGTTGCAAAAGAGCAATCACTCGTTAGTGCCGCGAGTCCTCGTTCGCACGGGCGAGACGCCCGTGCCACTATGGCTGGCAATCCTCCTTCGTCAGTTTGCCGTCCACCAGGCGCCAGATTTTTCGGGTGTTCTTGTTGCGCAATTCGACGGGCAATGCGGCATCAGGGAAATTCTGGAAACAGACCGGCCGGACGAAGCGTTTGATCGCGAAGGCGCCGACGGAGGTGAAGCGCGAGTCGGTGGTCGCGGGGTACGGGCCGCCGTGGTGCATGGAAGGACATACTTCCACGCCGGTGGGAAAGCCGTTGAAGATCAGCCGGCCGGCTTTTTCGCGCAAAATTGAAACCAGGTTCGCGTGCGCGATCAAATCCTCTTCCGTGCCGTGAATGGAGGCGGTCAATTGGCCCGGCAGTTCGCGCGCGATTTGTTCCAGCTCCTCGGTTGAGCCGCAATTCACGAGCAGCGTGGATGGGCCAAATACTTCTTCGCGCAACACCGGTTGTTGACGGAATGTCTTTGCGTCGGTGTTGAATATCATCGCCGGCGCGCGGCCTTGCGTGGCTTCGGCGGTGGATTTTCCGACGACGCTGACACCCGGCACTTTTTGGAATTTTTCCGTACCCTCATGAAATCGGGCGCTGATGCCTTTGTGCAGCATCACGCCGGGCGCCACGGCGCTCGCAAGTTCGCCCACGCGCTCGACAAACGTGCGCCACTCGTTTCCGGGCGGCCCAAACGCCAAGCCGGGATTGGTGCAAAATTGACCGACGCCGAGCGTGGCGGATTGCGCCATGCCTTCCGCGAGGGCTTTTCCGTCCCGTTTCAATGCGCCCGGCAAAATGAAGATTGGATTCGTGCTGCCCATTTCCGCGAACACCGGGATTGGTTCCGGTCTTTTCGCGGCGGCATCGAACAACCCGCGGCCACCTTGCAAGGAGCCGGTGAATCCGACCGCCTTAGTTGCCGGATGCTGCACGAGCCGCATGCCCATTTCGACGCTCGCGCCGTGGACCATGGAAAAGACGCCGTTCGGCATTCCACACGCTTCCACCGCCGCTTGGATCACGCGCCCGACCATCTCCGACGCGCCGGGATGTGCTGGATGCGCCTTCACGATCACCGGGCAACCCGCCGCAAGCGCCGACGACGTATCGACGCCGCCGACTGAATACGCCAGCGGAAAATTGCTCGCGCCAAAAACCACGACCGGCCCGAGCGGCACCAGCATCCGCCGCAGGTCCACTTTTGGCGACGGCTTGCGGTCCGGCTGCGCGCGGTCGATCGATGCTTCCAGCCATGAACCTTCCCGCAACAGTTCGGCGAACATCTTGAACTGGTTCATCGTCCGATTGCGTTCGCCCACCAAGCGCGCTTCCGGCAACCCGGTTTCCACACTGGCGCGCTGAATTAACTCCTCGCCCAGCTTGAATATTTCCTCCGCGATGCGATCAAGAAATGCGGCGATTTTTCCAGCCGGCTGGCGGCGATATTCTTCAAACGCTTTTTCCGCGAGCGCCACGGCTTGGTCGGCTTCCGCAAGCGTGGCTTCGTAAAAAAGCGGGGATAGCTTTTCACCCGAGGCGGCGTTGATTCCCGAAAAAGTTTTCGCGCCGGTTGAGGCGACGGCTTTTCCGGCGATTAAATTTTTTCCGTGCAGTTCCATAAAGTGCGTGGCTGCACTTTAATGCGGATTTGCCGCCGTCGCAACGGAGGGGTGTTTTTCATTAAATGGCACGGGGAATGGGTTTGCGCCCGCCGACTGCCAGTCGGCGACACAGCAGGCCGCGAGCCTGCGCTACATACACGGATGCCGCACTTTCCTGCGCTATCGCTTCGGGTTCCGAACGTGGAAAACCGCTAAAGCGGTTGAAAACTCGTTGCCATTTGCAAACACCCAGCCAAAGCAGGGGTGCTAATGAGAGCGCGGCAGAAGCGCGCATTTGCCGATAGGCTCTCCTTCCAAAAAATCATCCACTTTTTTCTCGCCAAAGCTTTCCCGGAAAGGCACAAAGTCCGTTTCGGTTTTTGAATCATCAAGCCATGGTCGAAACGATTGTCATATTGGATTTTGGTTCGCAATACACGCAGGTGATTGCGCGCCGCGTGCGCGAGTGCAATGTCTATTCGGTCATCCTCCGTCACGATACGCCGGCAAAGGAAATCGAGGCGCTCCGGCCCAGCGGCATCATCCTTTCGGGGGGGCCGTCGAGCGTTTATGCCAAAACCGCGCCCATGCCGGACAAGGCGATTTTCAATCTCGGGCTGCCGCTGCTGGGCGTGTGCTACGGATTGCAATTGCTCGGCCATTTCCTCGGCGGGAAAGTCGAGAAAGGCGAGAAACGCGAATATGGCAAGGGGGCGTTGCGCGTGACCGATGGTTTTTGTCCGCTGTTTGCGAACTTGCCCGAATCGCTCCAGGTGTGGAATTCGCACGGCGATAAGCTCACGAAGATTCCCAAGGGGTTCAAATCGGTGGCAATCACCGAGAACTCGCAGTTCGCGGCCATCGAAAATCGCGAGCGGAAGATGTTCGGCCTGCAATTTCATCCCGAAGTCGCGCACACGCCGCGCGGGAAGGAAATCGTTTCCAATTTCGTTCACAACATTTGCGGCTGCGGCAAGAACTGGACGATGCGCAGTTACATCGAGCAGGCGGTGGAGGAAATTCGCGCGCAGGTCGGCAAGGAACGCGTCATTCTGGGATTGAGCGGTGGGGTGGATTCGAGCGTCGCGGCGGCGTTGATCCATAAAGCCATTGGCGATCAACTCATCTGCATTTTTGTCAATAACGGCGTGCTGCGCGGTCGTGAGGCGGGCGTGGTGCGCGAAGTGTTCGGCCGGCATTTCAAGATCAAGCTCCAGTATGAGGACGCCTCGGAATTGTTCCTGCGCCGGCTCAAGGGCGTGACCGATCCCGAGCGTAAACGCAAAATCATCGGCAAGACATTCATCGAAGTTTTTCAGGGCGCCACCAAGCGCGCGGGCAAAGCCAAATTTCTGGCGCAGGGCACGCTTTATCCTGACGTCATTGAATCGGTTCCGATCGCCGGAAATCCCGCGGCGATGATCAAAAGCCATCACAATGTGGGCGGTCTGCCCAAGAACATGAAGTTTCAACTCGTCGAGCCGTTGAAATGCCTGTTCAAGGATGAAGTGCGGGAGCTGGGGTTGGAATTGGGGTTGCCACGCGAAATCGTGTTGCGCCAGCCGTTCCCGGGTCCGGGGCTTGCGGTGCGGATTCTGGGCGAAGTCACGCCCGAGCGCTGTGAGATTTTGCGCAACGCGGATACCATCGTGGTCGAGGAAATGAAGGCCAGTGGTTGGTATTATAAAATCTGGCAAAGCTTCGCCGTGCTGCTTCCGATCCGGAGCGTGGGCGTGATGGGCGATGAACGCACCTACGATTACACCATTGCCATTCGCGCGGTGGAATCCCAGGACGGCATGACGGCGGACTGGGTGAAGCTGCCTTACGATCTTCTCGAAAAACTCGCCAGCCGCATCATCAATGAGGTCAAAGGGGTCAATCGCTGCGTGTTCGACATCACGAGCAAGCCGCCGGGAACCATCGAGTGGGAATAAGGACCATGCCGAGCTGATGCTCGGCGCTCGGCGCTCCGACTTTTTGCAGGCGTTACACATAGGGTAATGTACTACGCCGTTTGGTATTGCTCACTGCACGCGTTTGGCTACGATTATTTTCCGAATTGAATTTTTAGGGTTGGTTTTTCGTCCGCTTAACCGTTGCAGAATCACAGGCACCAAGATGATCGCCTGCTCATATTTATTTTAGATGAAAAACTCATATTCAAAGTTCCGCGGAAAACTTCTCGTGGTTGCGCTGCTCGCCGCCGTCGCGCGCGTGGAAGCCAGTGAAAATGTGCCGCACGAGCCGTTCGCGCAGTGGGCGAATGTGCCCGACCAAGGCCAGCTCGTGGTCCGCCTCACTTACGAGGAATCCGAGGCGTATCATTTCTGGGCCGATAACACGCGCCACTCCGTCGATTTCAAGCTGGGCGGCGAACATTATGGCATCGACATCAACCAGGGTTACGTGAGCCTGCAATACGGCATCAGCGAGCGCTGGGCGGCGGACCTCGCGCTCGGTTACACCACGGTCGGCTGGCGATTCTTCGCGAATGGCCAAACTCCCGGCACGGTCCGCTCCACGACCGGCCTGATGGATGTTCCGTTCGGCTTGCGCTACCAATTGCTCAAGGAAGGCGACAGCAACATTCCCGGCTGGGCGCCCACGCTGACGGCCCGCTTCGGCGCGATTGTGCCCGGCAGTTTCGATGATCATATTCCGTTTGCGCCGGGGACCCGCTCCACGGCGATCGAGCCGGAGTTGCTGGCGCGAAAACATTTTGGCTGGGAGGGTCTCGGCGCCTATGCCGACGGTTTGTTTCGATGGAACCACACCACGGGCAACGACTGCTACATCGTATCGCTCGGCCTATTTCAGCAGATCAATAGATGGGAACTGGACGCCGGCTACCGTCATCTCGGCAGTATCAACGGCAACAACATCCAATTCGACCCGGCAACGCAGGATATCGTTTACCCGCGGGCGGTTCGCGAGATCCAGGATTCCTTCGAGGCCGGTTTTGATTATCGCACTCCCTGGCATGGGCTGCGCATGGGCTTCCAGTCGCGGACGGTTTTTGACGGCGCCAACACAGACAAGAAATTCTGGCTCGGGGGCTTCATCGAAATGCCTTTCAGCCTGGTGAAGTGAGGGACGCGGTTGATTGTATCGCGGATTTTTAATCCGCTGTATCGCCGAATTGCATTCGGCAGGCGGGCCACCTTGTTCAGGCGCCTGCAATTTTCACGCGATGCGGATTATAAATCCGCGATACGGCAGATTGAAAATCGGCGCTACCGGTAGCTTGACGCAGGGCGTGAACGCGGCGACGTTTCTCGCGCTTGGCGCAGGATTTGGCAGAAAAAGCGACAAGCGATTTATTCGCTCGCGTCTCGAATACTCCCGCTGTGCAATCCCTCGCGCGGCGCCTGGAGAATGGGGGCGTGTTTGCCTGCACCGGCATCAGCGAAGTCGCCCGGCCGTTTTTCGCGGCCCTGCTGCGGCAATTGTTCCCCGGACGGCCCATTGTCGCGGTCGCCGATATCCTGAAAACGCAGGAAAGTTTCCAGCAGGATTTGGAAACCTGGTTCAGTTTGGCATCCACCGCGCCAACCGCGCCGCTTTTTTACCCGGCATGGGAAGTGTTGCCGCAGGAAAACAAACTGCCGCATTCGGACACCATCACAGACCGGCTGCAAAGCCTCATTGCGCTCGCCGGAAAAAATGCCGGGGCTTCCACGATTGTCGCCAGCGTCACCGCGCTGCTGCAAAAAACGTTCACGCCCGACACTTTGCGCGCCCGCACGCGTGCGTTGACGCGCGGTGAACGCATTGATCCGCTTGATCTCATTGAATGGCTCGAAGAACAGGGCTATGAACCCGAGGCGCAGGTCACGCAAAAAGGCGAACTCGCGTTGCGTGGGGGCATTCTCGATGTATTTCCGCTGACGAGTCCGTGGCCGGTGCGGCTTGAATTCTTCGGCGACGAATTGGAATCGCTCCGTTATTTCGATCCGCAAACGCAGATTTCGCGCGAAGAAATTGCTTCGGTGACGCTGCCGCCCGCGGGCGAATTGGGTGTGCTGAAGCGCGACGCGGAACGGGCCGAGCAGCAGCCGCTCGGGACGCTGCTGGATTTTTTGCCCGCAAACACGATTTTCGTTTTGTGCGAACCTGAATCGCTCGCGTTCCATGCGGATGAGTACGCTCAACTTGTTTCGAAGGACGATTTGTTTTTCGTTTCCTGGCAGCAATTCCGCGAGGCCGCCCAGGCGCAAGGCAAAAGCATTTTGGAATTGTCCGAAGCGGCCGATGAGACTGACGATTGTCTCGACCTGGAATTCGCCGGCCTGGATGCCTATCGCCCGCTGGCGGAACGCGCGGTCGAACCGCAAATTGCCGAGGTCCAGCGGCGCGAATTTTTCGCGCAACTCCATCGTTGGGTTCGCCAGGATTACTCCGTTCATGTCTTCTGCAACAACGACGGCGAGCAGCAGCGGTTTTCGGAAATATGGAATGAACTTTTGGGGGATGAGCGTAGTGGCACGGGCATCTCGACCGGACGAACAGAAACTCACGGGCGAGACGCCCGTGCTACCACCCACATCGGCTCGCTCGGGCGTGGCTTCATTTCGCACGAAGCCAAATTGGTGGTCGTCACGGATGCCGAGATTTTCGGACGTTACAAAATCCAGCGGCCGCGCCGTCTGAAATCTCCTCACGCGCTCGCCACTCGGTCCGCGCTGGACATTGATTTCACGGATTTGGAGGAGGGCGATCTGGTGGTTCATCTGCAGCACGGGATTGGGAAATATCTCGGCTTAAAAAATCTTCCGGCTTCGGCCGGTTCGAAACCCGAAACCCGAAATCCGAAATCCGAAACGGAGTGCCTGGTCATCGAGTACGCTCCGTCCGATTCCACGCAGGAGCCGCCCAAACTTTATGTCCCTGTCACTGAAGCTCATCTGGTCAGCAAATACGTCGGCGCGGGCAAAATCCGTCCGCCGCTGAACACGCTGGGCGGGACTCGCTGGCAGAAGGCGAAAGAACACGCCGAGCGGGCGGTGCGCGATGTCGCGAGCGAACTGCTTTCCATCCAGGCCGCGCGCGAATCACAGGAGGGTCATCCGTTCAAGGCCGACACGCCCTGGCAGCGTGAATTTGAAGGCTCATTCATTTTCGAGGAGACGCCCGATCAACTGCGCGCCATTCAGGAAACCAAGACGGACATGGAACGGCCCAAGCCCATGGACCGGCTCATCTGCGGCGACGTGGGTTTTGGCAAAACGGAAGTTGCCATTCGCGCGGCGTTCAAGGCCGTGATGGATGGCCGGCAGGTTGCGGTGCTGGTCCCCACGACGGTTCTGGCGCAGCAGCATTTCAACACGTTTCGCGAGCGCATGGCGGATTATCCGGTCCGCCTCGAACTGCTTTCGCGTTTTCGCACGCGGCGGCAGCAGCAACGCGTCATCAAGGACCTCGGGGCGGGCTCGGTGGACATCGTCATCGGCACGCATCGGTTGATTCAAAGCGATGTTGTGTTCAAAGATCTCGGGCTGGTGGTCATTGACGAGGAGCAACGCTTCGGCGTGTTGCATAAGGAAAAATTTAAAATGCTGCGCAAGCTTGTGGACGTGCTGACGCTCAGCGCCACGCCGATTCCGCGAACGTTGTATCTCGCCCTCACGGGCGCGCGCGACATGAGTTCCATTCAAACGCCGCCGCACGACCGATTGCCCGTTGAAACCATCGTTACGCAATATGACGAACGCGCCATTCGCGATGCCATCCAGCGCGAATTGCATCGCGGCGGCCAGGTTTACTTCCTGCACAATCGCGTGATGACCATCCACACGATGCAACAAAAGCTGCAGATGCTCGTGCCGAATGCGCGCATTGTGGTCGGCCATGGCCAGATGCATGCGGACGATTTGGAGGAGGTGATGACCAAGTTCGTGAATGGCGAGGCTGACATTTTGCTCTCGACCACGATCATTGAAAGCGGCCTGGATATTCCGAACGCGAATACCATCATCATCGATCGCGCGGATCGGTTCGGATTGAGTGACCTTTATCAATTGCGCGGACGTGTGGGCCGTTACAAGCACCAGGCGTATGCTTATCTTTTGCTGCCGCGGCATGCCCGGCTGCTGACGGATGTCCGTAAGCGCATCAGCGCCATCAAGCAATACTCCACGCTCGGCAGCGGTTTCAAAATCGCGATGCGCGACCTGGAAATTCGCGGCGCGGGCAATCTGCTCGGCTCGGAGCAAAGCGGCCATATTACCGCCGTTGGCTTCGAGCTTTATTGCCAGTTGCTCAAGCAAAGCGTGGCTTCGTTGAAGGGCGAAAAGGTCAAGCCGCGGCTGGAAGTGCAGGTGCGTTTGGATTTTCTCGGTGACGCGGCGACGCTGCCGGAGAATTATGCGACCGAGCCGCAGCATCGCATCGAAATTTATCGCAAGCTTGCCCAGGCGACGGACAAATCCGCGCTGGAGACTCTGCAGAAGGAACTCCGCGACCGCTTCGGCCCGCTGCCGCAGCCGGTCGAAATCCTTCTGCTGGTGGGCGAACTGAAAATGCTGGCGACCGACCGCGGCATCACCGTCATGGAAGTGAGGGAGGAAAAAGTGATGCTCACGCGGCAGGGCGATTTCATCACGCTGGGGGGCAAGTTCCCGCGGCTGACTAAAAAAGACGTCAAAGGCCGGCTGAGAGAAATCAAGAAGCTGCTGCTGGCTTTGTAATCTCTTTAGAACGTGGCAGCCGACAAGGAGGCTCAGAATTTTTTCGCGCAGAAAATTTGTGAACCTGCTTACGTCGGCTGCTATGGTGCTGAATCAGTTCGCTGATCCCCCGGCTTTTCGGGCCGTTCCACACCAGCGTTCGTTTTCGAAGAAACGGAGTTCGTCTGCGGCAGCATCCTGAGGGGGGCGGGCTTCGGTATTGGCCAATGCATGGTATCGCGCTGCTCGCGCGTCCGATGCACCAAGACGCTCATCCAGATCACCGCCAGCAGGATCCAAAACACCACTCCGGCCAGGACAATACGCGGCCAGGTATAACGCCGCGGTTCGCCCGTTTCATTTTTCTCTTCCATACCGCCAGCATTATCTCTGATTCTGCGGCCCCAGCACCATCCGAAAATCTGAGCGTGAAATTAATGGGGAGGATTAGAAGCGGGTGAGTCCGTCGTAGCGCCGATTTTCAATCGGCCGTATCGCCGAGTAGCACTCGGCAACGTGTACATTCGCCGACAGCGCGTTGAGTTAGCGACGCCCAGCCGAATGCAATTCGGCGATACAGCAGAGCGCAACTCTGCGCTACAGTGACACGGCGCCACCTGCTTTTGATCACGCGCAAATATATTCCTGCCAAATCAAAGGTTGCAACCGGTTCGCATTTTAACGATTTAACTGTTTAACAATTTAACCGACATGCACCTGGCCCACCTGCGCCTCCGAGACTTCCGCAATTACGCGCGGTTGGACGTGGATTTTGCGCCCGGTTTTCATCTTCTCCTGGGCGACAACGCGCAGGGCAAAACGAATATTCTCGAGGCCATTTACCTGATGGCCACGCTGCGCTCGTTCCGCGGCGTCGGTGGCGCGCAAATGGTCCGGCATGGGCAAAAGGGTTATTTCGCCGGCGGCAAAGTCGTCGGCCAGGGCGAGCGCGAAATCAAAATGTATTGGTCGGCCACCGAACGCAGTCTCAGCCTCGACGGGCGCCCCGTGCGCAAGCTCACGGATTATTTGGGCGCGCTGCGAACGGTCGTTTTCTGCACGGAAGATTTGCAACTCATCAAGGGTACCGCGCGGTCGCGACGGCGTTTTCTGGATTTGCTGCTGTCACAAACGCACGCCACTTATTTGCCGCTCCTTCAGCGTTATGCACAGTCGCTGCGCTCGCGCAATGCGCTCCTGAAACGACACACGCTTGATGAAGCCGCTCTCGAAGGTTTCACGCGCGAACTCATTACCGCCGGGGATGAAATCATCCGCATGCGGCGCGAGTTGGTCCCGAAATTGTCCCCGCTCGCGCGCCTGGCTTATCGCCGCATTTCCAACGACGCGGAGGAATTGCGCATCGAATATCTGCCGAGCGTGAAAAAGGATTTCGCGGTTGAGCTCGCCCAATCGCGGCGCCGCGAGCAATCCTATCGCGCCACGCTCATCGGGCCGCATCGCGACGACTTGCAGCTTCTGCTCAACGAAAAATCCGCGGCTCAATTCGGCAGCGAAGGGCAAAAACGGACGCTCGCCACGTCTCTAAAAATGGCGCAGGCCGAATATCTCACCGGCATCCACGGTTCACCGCCGATTTTGCTCATCGACGACATCATGGGCGAGCTGGACGTGAAACGCCGCAGCGGTTTCCTGCCGTTGCTGGAGCGCGCTCATCAATCACGCGGGCAGGTTTTCATGACGGCGACGGAGGAGAATTGGCCGCAGGAATTGAGCCGGGAGTTGCAGAAGTGGGAGGTCACAAGTGGAACATTAAAACTAAATAGTCACGAATGAGAGCTCATCTGGAAACCCGAAGCCCGAAATCCGAAATCCGAAAGAAGCTCGAAGTCCGAATCGCCGCAGACTGGCTCAAACTTGGCGTCTTCCTTTTTGAATTCGGCATTCTTTCGGATTTCGGACTTCGGACTTCGGATTTGCAAAGGTCGCCACCTCATTTCACCGCCGTAGCATGCGCGCGGAGCCAAACCAAATCCTGATTGTCGGGCGAGACGCGGACATATTCATGTTTTTTGGTTTCAACGCCGAACTGTTGCCGCTCGAGAACTTCCGCGCTGCGCCAGCGATGAATTTCCGCGTGGCCATCCGCGAACGTCACTGCCCCGGCGCCCGCGTGGTAGCCCGCCGGGATATCCACGATTTGATCCACCAACATATCGACCGCGAAATAACCGTCATCGATGCTGTCGTCCCGTTCGTCAATGAAGACGAGCGCGTCGCTGGGAGAGATTCCGATAATGTCGGTCGTCTTCCGGAAAACTTCATAGCCCGGATTCCAGAGCGTGGTGTTGCATCCCATCCATCCGCTCATGGATACCGTGCGCGCCACCGGATAATCCGCGCCGCCTTCTTTGGCCATGACCCGACTCGCGGTGCAATGATACAAATCCGCCGACTTGCTGTATGGCCCGAGTTGCGCCCATTGCGAATCCAGCAGGAGAGCCGTGTTGGTATTGTCCGTATTGTTGGCCTGGCGCGGATCCAGCCATCCCGTCACCCAGTTCAGATTCCCGCGTGTGGCTCCATTCACGCCCGCTTCACTCTGCCAATCGTTTCCGGCGATGAAGTCACGGTTCTCATCCGCATACAGATGCCAGCCAAGCTGAAATTGTTTCAGATGGCTCATGCAATTGGTAACTTGCGCACGGGCCTTGGCCTTGGACAAAACCGGCAGCAGAAGCGCCGCGAGGACGGCGATAATGGCGATGACCACCAAGAGCTCGATCAATGTGAACGCGCGGAAGCCGCGAGGTTGGGAGGGGACATTCACGGAACCAGACTAATCCCAAGGTTTCATCCCGGCAATGGCTTTGAATCGTGCTACTTTCCCGGTTGGGCTCACGCATTCGCTTTTCGGGAAAAGCAGGTTGGACCGGAGCATGCGGCGCACTTGTAGCGCCGGCGTCCTCGCCTGCGAGTTCCGACGCCGTCCCGGTGCCAGGACCAACTGTCGTCCGTATTGTGCTTTAATGTCTGGCGGCGAGACGCCGCCGACACTCGCAGCCCGGGCGCTGCGCTACATTTTACCGCGGGAACCCTGACTTTCCCGCTTTCCTGCCTTCCTCATTCCTCATTATCTTACGCCCATGCGAATTTTGTCAGGCATCCAGCCTTCCGGCGCTTTGCATGTCGGAAATTATTTTGGGATGATGCGGCCGGCCATTGAGCTGCAGGAAAAGGGCGAGGCGCTTTATTTCATCGCGAATTATCATTCGATGACTTCGCTCTTCGATGCGAACCAGCGGCGGGCGAATACGCTGGACGTGGCGCTGGATTTCCTCGCCTGCGGTCTCGACCCGAAAAAGTCCGTTTTTTTCAAGCAATCCGATGTGCCGGAAGTGACCGAACTCTCCTGGATGCTCACCACGCTGATCCCGGTGACCCGGCTTGAACTCGCGCACAGTTACAAGGACAAGATCGCGAAAGGCATTCCCGCCAATCACGGCATTCTCGCCTATCCCGTCCTGATGGCCGCCGATATTTTGATCTACGATTCCAATATCGTCCCGGTGGGCCGCGACCAAAAGCAACACGTGGAAATGACGCGGGACATGGCGACAAAATTCAACGAGACCTACGGCGAGACGTTTGTTCTGCCCGAACCTAAAATTCGCGAGGAAGTCGCGGTCGTCCCCGGCACGGACGGGCAGAAAATGAGCAAGAGCTACAACAACACGATCGAGATTTTCGGCGATGAAAAAGCCATTCGCAAAAAAATCATGGGCATGGTGATGGACAGCCGAACGCCGGCGGAGCCCAAGCCGGACGCGGACAAAAACCTCGCGATTCAATTGCTTAAGCTCGTGGCGCCCACGGACGTGGCCAAGGATTTCGAAAATCGCCTGCGCGCCGGCGGGCTCGGCTACGGGGATTTGAAAAAAGCGCTGTTCGAGCATTACTGGAATTATTTTGCCGAGGCCAGGAAAAAGCGCGCCGAACTGGCGGCGAACCTGGATCACGTCAACGCGATATTGAGCGAGGGCGCGGCGAAAGCACAGGCGCTGGCGCGCCAGGTTTTGAACCGCGCCAAAAAGGCCTCGGGCCTTGACTAACATTTGTGCGCCTCACGCTGGCGGTTGGCATTGACCCGGCGCAAGCCCGATAGTGGATGAAATTACGCGACTCTCTCAAAACTGAGATCACGGGCGCAGGACTTGCCGGGGCGATGGCAAGGCAGCCAGTTCTGACCATCGTGCTCGTTTCGCTGGCAGTCATCGCTCTCAATTGTTTTCCGATTATCTTCTGCGGAAAAAGCTTCGTCGCTCCGGCCTGGGGCGTGCCGATGCTTTATGAACGCTACCCAACGCTGCCTGGCATGACCAATACCGTGCCCGTGGATGCCCACGGCAGCGACACCGGCGCGATGGAAATCTGGGGCGTGCCGGTCGGTTTCATTCAATCGCGCAGCGTCTGGGAACACGGCGAACTGCCATTCTGGAACCGCTACAGCCACGCCGGCGACACGCTCATCGGCCAGGCAGTGTCGATGATTGGCGACCCGCTGCAGTGGATCGTCATTGCCGGGCACGGCTCGGCGATCGCGTGGGACATCAAATTCCTGCTTGCGAAGCTTCTTTTCGTGATCGGCTTCGGGTTGCTCATCCGGCGACTCTTCGGCGGGCTGGCGCTGCCGTTGATTTTCTGCGCGCTGGCGGGTTATTGCGGGGCGTACTATTACATCTACAACCACCTCGTGTTTTTTGTTTTTTCCTACTCGCCGTGGATATTGCTATCAGCGCTGGAATTGCTCAATTTGCAATCGAGACATTCTTTTCGCTGGGGACTGGTGTGGCTGTTGGTGAATTTCGGTTGCTTCAATGGCGGCCACGTGGAACCGGCCGTGATTCTTATTGGCGGGTTGAATGTGGCCGCGCTCGCATTCGCGCTGGTGAACGTCCGTGGCGTGGCGGCTGCCGCAAAGGTGCTGCTCCGGCTCGCGGCGGGCACAGTTCTGTTCCTGTTTCTTGCGGCGCCGATGTGGCTTTCGTTTTTAGCCGCACTGCAAGGAGCGTATTCGCTCCATTCGGAAGTGCACGTGGTTCAATATTCGTTTGCGAAGCTGCTTGGAATTTTTGATGACGTCTTTTTTCGTCTGCCGGTCAACGCAGTCATTTTCATGGCGCCCGGGCCGGCAACCAGCTTCCTGATTTTTGTGGGCGCGGTTTATTCCATGGTGCGATGGCGCGTGGTCAAAACCGAGCGGTTCTTTTGGGTCAATCTCGGCGCGCTTGCGCTCTGGGGCGGCTGCGTTTTTGGCTGGGTTCCGTCGGGTGTGCTGGCCATGGTGCCATTTTTGAACCGCGTCGGTCACACGCATACGGATTTCTCCTATCTGCTCGTCATTCATCTGACCATCCAAGCCGCGTACGGTTTTCGATGCCTTGCGCGCGAGGCAAGTCTTCGTCGCGCCCTCATCGGGCTATCCGGAGTGGCGGTGGTGTTGGCGGCGCTGACCGCGCTCTATTATTTTGGATCTCAGCATGGGCCGATGTATTGGAGCTATTATGCGATTGTTGTTTTCGGGGCCTTTGCGGCACCGCTGCTGTTTGCATTTTTGAAAAAACGGGGGCCGATCACTGCTGCCGGCATGACTGGTGTGGCGGTTTTGGCCTTCATCCCGAATTTCCGGTTCGGCATGTACACTTTAGGCCACCCGATGCTGATGCTGCCCGGCGACCGCGTCACCTTGAACGCGCCGAGCCCGGCTGTCGACAAAATCAAGGCCGATCACTCCGCGCCGTTCCGCGTGGTCGGCGCCGAATTGATTCTTACCGGGGATTACTCCGCCACTTATGGCCTCGAAGATATTCGTTCCTGCGCTCCGTTGAGCAACGCAAAACTCGTCAATCTCCTGCGCGATTTTCCGGGCATGAACGCGCACTCGGATTGGGTGATTGAACTCACGAATCTTTTTGCCGCCCACGCTCTGCTCAATTGTCTGAACGTCAAATACGTCCTCACACCGCCGGCGGTGAATGTCCAGGAGGGCCTCGGTTTCCGGCTTACATATACCAATGATTTGGGCGTCATTGAAAATCTGAAGGTCTGGCCGCGCGCATTCCTGGCCGACTCCGTCGTTCCGATTTCGTCCACGACGAATTTTATCAATTACCTGATCGCGCACGCCGACCGACCCTTCGCAGCCATCACACCCGAGGAACTCGCCGCGCATCCTGAACTGTCCGCGCTGCACACGAACGCGAATGCCTCGATCACCGCCGGCACGAATTATCAACTTCGGGTGAACTCAACGGCTTTCGATATTCACGCGAGCACGGCGGGCGTCGTCTGCCTTACCGAAGGCCAGGCGCGAGATTTCACGGCGACGGCGAATGGCGAACCCAAAGAGGTCCTCACGCTGAACCGCGCTTTCAAGGGCATCTATCTCGACAAGCCGGGCGATTACCACATTGAATTTATCTTTCGCCCGCGTCATTGGCGGCTGGCGTGCGCGCTTTTCTGGACCGCGCTCGGGCTGATCGGCATTTTCACCATCGCTGCATTCGCGGCTGGCCGATTCAAAAAGGTAGAGCCGCCGCCAAATCCTGATATACCAATGCCATGAGTGCATCAATCGCCGAAAGGCCGGCGGTCAAGGCCTGCCATATCTGCGAAGGCACGCGGGTTTATTATCTTTTTTCGATCGGCGATTATCGCGTCGTGCGCTGCGATGATTGCGGCCTGATTTTTCTCAACCCTCAACCGAGTAATGAAGAACTCACGCGGATTTACGGCGCGAATTATTTTCTTGGCAGCGAAAGCGAGGAGGGCCGACGCGCGGCCGGCGAAGTGAAGCAAGCGACAGCCGAGGCGTATCTCGCCGAAATTGCCCGCTATCGCGGTGGCGCACCCGGACGGTTGCTGGAGGTTGGGTGTGGCGAGGGCGATTTTCTGGCGGTGGCCGAACGCGCCGGCTGGGACGTTACCGGCATCGAATATTCCGTGAGCGCCACCGACCGCGCCCGTGAACGCATCAAAAAAGGCCGCGTGCTCTCGGGTGAATTGCGCGAGGCCGCGCTGCCGCCGGATCAATTCGATCTCTGTGTTCTCTCGGACGTGCTCGAACATGTCCGTTCGCCGCTGCAATTTCTCCGCGAAGTCCATCGCGTGCTCAAACCCGGCGGCGCGTTGTTTATCGCCACGCCTTCGCTTGATTCCTGGTCGGCGCGGCTGTTGCGGCAACGTTGGATGGAATTCAAGCCCGAGCACCTGGTTTATTTCGATCAGCAAACGCTTCAAACGGCGCTCTTCAAATCGGGCTTTCGCGAAACCATCGTGCAACCCGGCTGGAAAATCTTGAGCCTGGATTATGTACAAAAACATTTCGAGCGTTTTCCCGTGCCTTTCGTCACGCCGGCGGTGAAATTGCTCGTGAAAATTCTGCCCCGGGCCATGCGCGAGCGGCGCCGGCGCATTGTCGCCAGCGGCGTCATGGCCTTCTCGCGCAGGACGGAACTTAACCCGCAGCCGACACTCTCCGTCATCGTTCCCGCCTTCAACGAAGCCGCGACTTTCGAGCCAATGATGGACGACCTGCTGCGCAAGGAAATTCCCGGCTTGCGGATGGAAATCATCGTTGTTGAAAGCAATTCCACCGACGGCACGCGCGACCTTGCGCTCAAATATCAAGCCGATCCACGCGTAAAACTCATCCTCGAAAATCAGCCGCGCGGCAAAGGCCACGCGGTCCGCACCGGCCTGGCCGCCGCGACGGGCGATTACGTGCTCATTCAGGACGCCGACTTGGAATATGATTTTGAAGATTACGACGCGCTCTTGGAGCAACTGGTCGGCGGCCGCAGCGCGTTCGTGCTCGGCTCACGCCACGGCGGGCGGAAAGTGCTCAAGATGCGCCAGTTCACCGGCCAGCGCGGCCTGAGTTTGTTCGTGAATGCCGGCCATTGGTTTTTCACCACGCTTATCAATCTGCTTTTTCTGCAACGGCTCCGCGACCCGTTCACCATGTTCAAAGTTTTTCGGCGCGATTGCCTCTTCGGCCTCGAATTCGAGTGTAACCGCTTCGATTTCGATTACGAACTCCTCATCAAGCTCATCCGTAAAGGCTATCGGCCCATCGAACTGGCCGTGAATTACCGTTCGCGCTCCTATAAGGAAGGGAAAAAGGTTCGGATGTTACGCGACCCGCTTTCCTGGCTCGCGGTTTTGGCGTGGCTGCGGTGTGTGAAAATCGATCCGATGGAAGTCGCCGAGCGCGCGAACCGCAAGAAGTAGCGCACGGGCCGCCAGCAGGTCTTTAGAATCTTTCGCTGGTCGCGGAGCGACACGAGGACATTGGCCAGCCACAAAGTGGCTGGTAAACCGTGTTTATGGAGTCTTGTCCTGAAAAGACAATGGAAAAAGCCATTGATTCCAGCGTCCCTTCAGGACGCCATCGTAATGCAGGAATACCCAGCCACTGCGTGGCTGGCTAATTTCCTTTGTCGCTTCGCGACAAACGCAGTTTTACATAATCTTCCACTTCGGCAAATCCTGCGAATCCACTGAACCCACCGGCTCGCGTTTGCCGTTCACCACGATCAAATCATCGATATTGCGCTCGTTGAAAATCTTCAACGCCTCCACCGCCAGTGCATCGTCGCGAATGGCAATCGGGTTGTGCGTCATCACTGATTTCAGCGTCAGCGAAAGCACCGTTTCGTCCTTGGACATGCGGCGGCGGAAATCGCCATCGGTGAAAACGCCCACCAATTTGCCGCGCGCATTCACAATGCTGAGGCTGCCCGATTTTGCCCGCGTCATGATGAGCAACGCCTCCTTCACCAGCATGTCTTCGCGCGCCACGGCATTGCGCTCGCCCGTGCGCATGATGTCGCTGATGCGCAAGAGCAGCGCCCGCCCGATTGCGCCGCTGGGATGATACCGCGCAAAATCGCTTTGCTTGAACCCGCGCGCCTGCAACACTGCCATCGCGAGCGCGTCGCCCATCGCCAGCGACGCCGTCGTGCTTGCGGTCGGCGCCAAATTGAACGGACATGCTTCCTTCGCCACGCGCACGTTCAAAATCACGTCGCTGTGCAGCGCGAGCGATGACTTCGGATCGCCCGTGATGGAAATGATTTTTACCGCAAAGCGCTTGAACGCCGGCAATAAATTCAACAACTCCTCCGATTCACCCGAGTAGCTCAGCGCCAGGATCGCATCGCCATCATTCAAAATGCCCAGATCGCCGTGCAGTGCATCGACGCTGTTGAGCACGACACTCGTCGACCCTGTGCTGGTGAGCGTCGCCGCAATTTTCTGCCCGATATTGCCCGATTTCCCAATCCCCACCACGACGATCTTCCCCCGCCGCCGCAACGTTTCGACAATCACCTCCACCGCGCGCCCAAACGAATCATCCAGGTGCGCCCGCACCTTCTTGAGCGCTGCGATTTCGGCATCGAAAACTCGTTTGGCTTCCGCGAGGTAATTCATCGTGGGCAGAATGCAGCGAATGCGCGGTCTTTTCAATCCGGAACACAGGCAATCCGCGAAGGGACGGATTAATAATTTATAGATTCTGAAAACTCGGATAGCTGCGGAGCAGCGTCAGCCGCCCAGCCCCGCAGCGCGATCGCATATCGTTTCCTGATAGTGGCAGGGGGTGTCTCGCCCGTGCCACTACGATGCGGCGGATAGGCTCCCCAAAATTTCAATTCATCGTTCCGGTTCGGATCGTTTCGCGTGAGTTTGCCGGATTTTAAGCTATTTTATTTTCGTGAAACGCCCGCGCATCAAAACATTCCTGTTGTGCTTTTTGTGCTTCATTCCCGGAGCTGCTTTGCCACAAACCATTTCCGTGACGGAAAATCTTTGGAGCCTCGAACAGCAGGAAGATACCGACGCTGACCACCGCATCACCGTTCATGACCGGACGACGCCTTTTCAACTTCGCGATGAACATGGCGCGCTCATCCGCAGCGTGACCAATGTTTATCCGCTCTCGATTCTGCTGCAGGAATTCAAACGCGCCGAGGACCGGCACGAGGACCGGATCGAAATCAATCAGCTCCATCTCGACGAATCGGCGGCCGACCGCACGCATCGGCTGATCAGGGAAGTTTACTGGGACGCGCTGACCCGGCGGATCGATGCCGACGATATCGACCAGGTGGTGCACGACTCGAAAACGGCTTCGAAATACGATTATATTTACGTTCCTGCTTCGGACAAGGTCGCCGTCGATTATTTCAAATCGGTGGAACACGACGCGGCGGAGCACGATCGGTCACCGGCGCTGAAGGTCGTGTTGCTGCCGGCTCCGGACAAAATCACCGGCGATTTCATCCGCAACCTCGACGGCTCGCATGGCATTCTTAGTTTAAAATTGGAATCGGACGGCAAATCGCTCCGCGGCGTGCCTTATGTCGTTCCCGGCGGACGCTTTAATGAGCTTTATTATTGGGACAGCTATTTCATTGTGCTGGGCTTGCTGCAGGATGGCCGGACTGACCTGGCTCGCGGCATGGCGGACAATCTTCTCTACCTGCTGGAACATTACGGAAAAATTCCCAACGCGAATCGCACATATTATCTCACCCGCTCTCAGCCACCGTTTCTCACTTCAATCATTCGCGCGGTCTATGATGCCCACGCCGCGGACAAGAAATGGCTGGCATCCGCTATCAAGGACGCGGTAGATGAATACAGAAACGTCTGGTTGGGGCCTGACCGGCTCGTGACCATCGGAAAATATCGGTTGAGCCGCTATTACGATATTGGGAGCGGGCCTTGTCCCGAGGTTGAGCCCGGCCATTATGACGAGAAAATCATGCCTTGGTTGCGGCAGGTTCAATCTCGCGACTTGGAAACCGTACTGACTCCATTTCGTTTCCTGAACGAGTATTTGTATTGCGGAAATTTTTCGGACCTCAAGGCGGAAGGCATGACGCTCGGCGAATTTTTCAAAAACGACCGCGCGGTCCGCGAATCTGGACACGATACTACTCATCGCTTCGATGATCGAACCGCGGATTTCGTTTCGGTGGATCTAAACTCGCTGTTGTACAAGTATGAAACGGATTTCGGGGACATACTGGAGAAGGAATTTGGCGGAAAACTTCCGAGCCTGGGCCAGCCTTACGCCGACGCGAACTGGTGGCGAGAACAGGCGCGAGCCCGCAAGCAAGCCATGATGGACTTGATGTGGGATGAGCAGCGCGGATTCTTTTTCGATTACGATTTCGTCAACAAAAAGCGCTCCTCCTACATCAGCGCCACGGGCATTTATCCGCTTTGGGCGAAGATGCTGGACGCGCACGATCCCGCCGACCGTAAATGCGCTCAACGTGCTGTTTCTTACCTGCGCGAAAAGTTGGAATGCCCAGCCGGGCTGGCGGCGACCGCCCGCGAGTCCGTTGAACAGGCCCGCACCAAGGATCCGCGGCAATGGGATTATCCTTACGGCTGGCCGCCGCACCAAATCCTCGCCTGGCAGGCGCTGAAAAATTACGGCCTGAGCGCGGATGCCGAACAACTGGCCTATCGCTGGCTGTACACGATCGCGAAAAATGCCCACGACTACAACGGCACGATTCCCGAGAAATACAACGTCGTCACCGGCTCACACGATGTGTTCGTGGAGTACGGGAACGTGGGCACAAAATTTTCGTATATCGCACCCGAAGGTTTTGGCTGGATGAATGCGTCGTTCGAAGTGGGACTGAATTATCTTTCGTCTGCCCGGCTGGACGATTTGCGGCAGCTCAGACCGCCTCGGTAACAAATCTGGGCAGAGCAGCCGCCGCGGCTGCAGTTTGGTGCGCTTCGCGCCGAATGGTTCTGTGCGACCTGGCGAAGCGCCAACAGAAAAGCGCCGGAGGGCCGGCGCACTCCGGGGCGCTATCGCGAGTCAATGAGCGCGGGATATTCCGCCAGGTTTTGGAGTGCGGCGGCTCTCCGACCCTTTGAGCAATCACACCAACACCGAAGGGTTTACTATGGGACTAACTGCCGCTGGCGCTGAATTGCTGGCTCATCTGGCCGAGCCGCTTGTTGTCGGCACGAATGCGGGAAGCGAGCGTGCGGGAAGTTGCCTGCAGGAAAGGCGTGGCGAGCGAGGGCGCCTCTTTGGCGAGCCGCTCGAACGCAATCGAAGAAATCCGAAGCACCGAGCTGTCCACATTGGCAATCACATCCGCCGAACGCGGGCCGTGATCGAACAACGCGATGTCTCCGAAGAAATCGCCCGTGGCAAACGTGGATAAAATCGTCTCGCGATCGCCGGCCATGACTCGCGCGCGCAATTCGCCTTCGAGAACGAGATACATTGCGTCACCGGGATCGCCCTGGCGCACCACGACGCTCCATTGCGGGATGCGTTGCAGTTCCATGAAATCAGAAAGATGGCTCAATTGCGCATCATTCAGATCGGCGAGGATTTTGATTCGGCGCAACGAACCCGGCGTGATGGACGAACCTTCGGTCGAGCGGTCGAATTTTTTGCCGAAAAACATTTTCAGTTCGGTGATGTCCGCCGCGCGCTGCCATTTGGTATCGCGCCGCGTGAACACCCACGTGTCCGCCAGCACGCGCTCGTCTTTGATCCAATTCACCAGCGTGGGAAGCTCAACAGGGCCATAAGGGGAATCGTCGACGCCCCAAATGAAAAAGTCGTTCAAGTTCTGCTGAGTCATGGTGGCAAGCCTAGCACTCGCTTGCGGTTTTGGAAGCGGAAAAGATTACGGATTTATGCCGCGATTTTCACCTACCCGAAAAATCAGGGGCGGCCCGGGGTCTGCTCGTAATAAAAGGGGAGCGCACGCGCCTCGCGTGCAATTTGCGGCGTCTCGCTGCAAATTTCGCCACACAAACTTTTTGAGCCAAAGAGCAAAGAAATTGGATGGACGAAATCGACGGCGGGACGCCGTCGATGGCACGCGAGACGCGCGCGCTCCCCTTTTGTCTTACTCCGAATTCGGATACGAACCGAGCACTTTGACGAAACTGCATTCGTGCCTCAATTGCTCGATCGCCTTTGCCACCTTGCGATCCTCCTGGTGGCCGTCGCAATCAATAAAAAAGAAATATTCCCAGGCGCGGCGCTTGCTCGGCCGAGATTCGATCTTGGTCAAATTAATCCGATTCCGCCGGAATGCCGCCAGCGCATGATGCAGCGCGCCGACCTTGTCCGTCATGCTCACCATCAGGCTCGTCCGGTCATTGCCCGTCGGCGGGCTGCACTTGCGGCCGAGCACCAGGAAGCGCGTGGCATTCGCGGCGTTGTCCTGAATGTCCTGTTCCAGCACCGGCACGCCGTATTTCTCCGCCGCCAGCATGCCCGCGATGGCCGCTGCCTTTTTTTCCCTGGCCGCGAATTCCGCGGACCGCGCGTTGGAGGACGTCTCAATAATTTCCACGTTCGGCAGATTATTTTGAATCCAGCCGCGGCATTGCGCCAACGATTGCGGATGCACGTAGAGTTTTTTGATTTGTTTGCGCGGCGAAAGACTCATCAGACATTGCTGCACCGGCAAAATGATTTGCGCCACCACCTTCAAATCGCTGTCCACGAACATGTCCAGCGTGTGCGTCACCACGCCCTCGGTCGAATTCTCCACCGGCACGACGCCGTAATCCGCGCGATTTTTGCTGACCTCGGCGAACACATCGCCAATCGTCTTCTGCGGCGAATACAACAGGCTGGAGCCGAATTTGCGGATTGCCGCCTGGTGCGTGAACGTCGCTTCCGGCCCGAAATACGAGATCGTCATGGATTTCTCCAACGACAACGCGCTCGACATGATTTCCCGGTAAACCGCCTGGAGCGATTCGTTGGTGATCGGCCCCTCGTTTTGGCCGCAGACGCGCTGCAGCACCGCGCGTTCGCGATGCGGCGCGTAAATCTCCTCGCCCGCCTTCAGCTTGATCTCGCCAATCGCCAGGACATGCTTCGTCCGCTCATTCAGGAGCTTCACGATATGGGAATCGAGCTTATCAATCGCCTTACGATGTTCGGGAATATTCACAGCGAAGGTAGAATGCAGAAGGAAGAGGTAAGAATCAAACCTGTTTCCAGACGGCTAGCTTCACGTCCTATTCCGTCGGGCTATCGAGAGTCACCACATGGAGATCATCTTTGAAGATTGTGGCCCCGTGGCCATCAAACAGCACGTCTTTGGAAGTCGTTATCTGACTGGTAACCCCGGGTTTGGTCCTTCGCGTAAAGGTGAAATGATAAGCATCCTTGTCGCTCTTGCGCCCCACGAATTTCCAGGCAAGCTCGTACTCTTGGCCCGGCGAAGCGCCCATGTCCTTAGACTCAAATCCCGCTGATGTCGTTCCCGGCGAGGGATTAATGGTCACAGTCGAACTCGAATCCATTTTGCAAGTGACTCTGGTCTTGAATCGAGCTGAAACATTCGTGGCGATTTGCGCGTCGGCTGAACTGGCAATTCCAACCAAAAGCAAAAGTGTCAGGAACGTTTTCATAAAATTTATGTCGGGGCCTGCTCGCTCGACTGTTCCGTTTTCTGTTCTTCCGCCTTCTCCTCTTCTGCCTTCTGCGTTCCACCTTCCTCCTTCGGCTGTAATTGTTCCGGAGGCGCCGTCGCTAAACCCGGGTCCGCCGTCACCGGCGCCGGTGGTTTCTCCACCACAATTTTCCGCAACTCATCCGCCGCCGGCAAATCTTCCAGCGCGCGCAATCCGAAATATTCCAAAAACAGCGACGTCGTACCGTAAAGCGCCGGGCGACCCACCACTTCCGCGCGGCCCACGGATTCCACGAGGCCGCGTTCGGTCAAGGTCTGCATCGTGCCATCCACGTTCACGCCACGAATCTGCTCCACCTCGGCGCGCGTGATCGGCTGCCGATAGGCAATGATCGCCAGCGTCTCCAGCGCGGGCTGCGAGAGCCGCGGCGGACGCGCTTTCACGCCCACCATCGCCTTGAGCCAGGGCGCAAATTCCGGCTGCGACACGAACTGCCACGCCCCCGCCACGCACGCGAGCCGATAGCTGCGCTTCGCTTCCTCGTGGTCCTTCGCGAGTTGCTCCAGCGCCGCGATCGCGTCCTCTTCCTTGGTCTTCTTCAGCCCCTTGACCGTCGCGTCCGCGTCCTCCTGCTCGGCGGCATTCGCCAAAACGTCGCGAATTTCCTTCACGCTCAGCGGTTTTTGCGCCGAAAACAGGATCGATTCCAAAATGAATTTCAGTTCCATCTTCTAAATTTACGATTTGCGATTTACGATTGCGGCTCGCTCGTGGTTGGCGTCTGCTCCACCACCGGGAAGTCGGGCGAGACGCCCGACAGCACGTTTTTTTCCGCGACGGGATTCTCCGCCGTTGCTCCAGCCGCCGGTTGCGCTTCCGCCCCAGCCCTCCGTATGATTTCAATTTCCGCGAAGGGCTCCGGCTGCGCGCAAACCAGTTGTTTGAGCCGGATCAATTCCAGCAACGCCAAAAATGTGCACACCACCTCGGACCGGCTTGAGGTCTGCGCGAATAACTCGCTGAAAGTCACCTTGCCGCGTTCCGTGATGGCCTTCATCACCAATTCGATTTTTTCGCTGACCGTCCACTTTTCCTCGAAAATATCCCGCGAATCATCGAGCTTGTTGAACCGCTGCAGCACGCTGTTGACGGCGTTCAATAAATCGAAAATGGAAACCTCGGGCCTCACCGCTTTCTGTTCCGGCCCGAACTCGGGCTTGATCGGCAGGCGCGGAAACGTGTTTTCCTGCGCGGTCTCCAGCACTTGCAACTGCGCCGCCGCGTCCTTGAATTTTTTGTATTCAACCAACTGCCGGATCAATTCCCAGCGCGGGTCTTCGCCTTCGTCCTCGCCTTCCACCTGCACCTGTTTGTCGACCGGCAGCAATTCGCGGCTCTTGATGTACATCAGCGTGGAAGCCATCACCAGGAACTCGCCGGCGATTTCCAAATCCAACAGGCGCATCGTCTCGATATACTCGATGAATTGCGTCGCGAGTTTGGTGAGATTGACCTCGTAAATGTCCACTTCCTCCTTCTTGATGAGGTAAAGGAGCAGGTCGAGGGGCCCTTCAAAAACTTCAAATTTGACTTTATATTCAGCCATGCCGCCGCCTCGCCGGAATTCGCCGGCGCGGAATGAAGAAATCGTAAGCGTCGGCGCAGTGATTGGCAATGTCAGAACAACCGCGAGCCGCCTGAAACCGCAACCTGGCACACCGAAGCAAAACCGACGCAGTAGATAGTGGCACGGGCGTCTCGCCCGTGTGAATCGAAACGCACGGGCGAGACGCCAGTGCCACTATTAACGCAATGCGCGAAACATTTCGGGGAATTCTCCCCACGAATACGGGAAAAAGAGAACCACGGAGGACGTTTCCGAGCATGTAAATTGTTCTCGGCGGCATGCCTCGAAATTTTGAACGGCGGAAGATCGTTCAAAAAATCGAATGCATCCGTGTCATTAACATTAGGCGTCTGGGGATTGACAAAATTCCCGGAGAATCTACAATTTCATTGTTCGGGTAGCAGTACGTTTCTTCAGCGGGGTTCCCCACCCCCACCTCCTTGGCGTCTGCTGCCCGAATATTTTTTTGTGTTCCACTTGACGCTTGGCGCGTGTTTCCTTAGTTTCTCCTGCCCCACGCGGGGGCGTAGCTCAATTGGTTAGAGCGCTGCCCTGTCACGGCAGAGGTTACGGGTTCGAGCCCCGCCGCTCCCGCCATTTTTCAAATCGTAAAAAGTGTGCCACTGGCCGCGATGATTGCGTTTTCTACGGTTCCATGCCTGATGGTTATTAGGGTCACCTGCCGCATTTGTTCGCAATCATCGGAGGCATTGGAGTCATAAATTGTCATAAGGAACCAAGCGTGGAATTATTCCACGAATTGCCCCAGATGCGCGGAGTACGCGAACTGAATTCCGCGCTTCCGCGTCGTAAGTTCACGGAAAGACGTGTATTTTTTCCATCCTCCTAACGAGGCGTTCACAAATTCGCCGCCGCTTCAGTCTCACAGTGGCCGAAAATGGTATTGCATGATTTTGGAAATCGTTTTCAGCAGCCGATTGGCGAATTAGTGCGGCGTTTTGTTGAAACGATTCGGACCGAAGCAAATCAGGGCCGACCGATAATCTCCCGAGACCCGCATGCACTCGACTTTAGTAGTACGTAATTCTCGCGACTGAAACTCCATTGACAAGAACAAACATTGTCGTGTTAATGTCGTCTCAGCGAAACCCGTGAAGCATCCGTTGATGATAAGGCAATCAAATCTCCTTATTGGATGTCGCAAATCAGGCCATTTTTTATGAACCGCCCAAACGCTATCCTCCCCGCTTGTATCGCAGCCGGAATCCTGGGACTTTCCGGCCAGGCCGTGGTTGCCCAGACGACGGTGTTCAGCGACACCTTTGGAGGCAGCAGTTCGACTCAAGTGTCACCCATCACTCCGACGGCCACCGCGACTACGTATGAATATTTTACGCAGGGAGTGAATCCGACAACGCCAACTTTGGCTTCGGGCGACATGCATTTGGTCGGGCGAACAACCTCGATTACGACTTCCGAAATTCAGGCTCTGTTCACCAGCACTCCCGTGACATTGTCGACGGCCGGTCAATATCTGAACCTGACGATCGTCTTCACGGATAACCAAAACATGTTCCCTTCCGGGAGCCCTTCGACGCTTGATATTGGGCTGTACAATTCCGGCGGTGTGGCTCCAAATATAGGCGCGCGCCTGGATACAGGCACTTACGCGACCGGGGGCGGAACTCAACTTTGGAAGGGTTATATTGCGCGAATCGGCGGAACCGGTGGTGCCACTTCTGCAATTATTACCCGGCCCGCCCAAGGTGTGGTTACAGGCGGAACTACTTCGCAAAATCAGGACCTGCTTTTCAATGGAGCCAGCGGCACTGCTTCTTTCAATGATCCCACTGGATCCTCAGTCGCGTCGACCGGGGGGCAATTAGCCAGCGGCCTCACTTCAGGTAATGCCTACACGCTCAGCTATACGATCACGCTTTCGGCGGCCAATACTCTCACCATTAGCGATGATCTTTACAGCGGAACGACGGCGAACCCCCTGAACTTGCTCATTTCCCAGTCGGGTAGTACCAGTTCGTCGCCCATAACCTCATACGACGGATTGGCCTTCGGCTGGCGTCTGAATAATGGCAGCTCTTTGGCCAACGCCGCAGATATTAATTCGATAACGGTAAGCGATAATCTTGCCCCGGTTCCTGAACCCTCCGTTTTTGCGCTGGCTGGACTCGCTGTGGCCGGGCTGGCCATGCGTTACCGCCGCGCCCGCCGTTCCGTCGTTTCGTGACCGGCAGAGCCGTTTCGCATTTTTCGGAGCAAAAATAAAAAGCCGTTCCACATCACGCGGAACGGCTTAGATTTTGAACTGATTCGCCGTTCAAAGCGCTTTCATTTAATCGACCGTTTTCGAATCCAGCCGTCCTCGCGAACCTGTTCCTGCTGCACCATGCGAAATCTCGAGGAAAGCAAATGCGTCCGGCTCACGTAACCGAGCATCTGTTTCGGATCCGTGCGGCTGACGACCAGCAAACGCCCAATGCCGTAATTCAGCATTCGCGCGACCGCTTCGTGAACCGATTCATCCGGAAAGGCGGTGACCAAATCAGAGCTTCCCGCTTCACGAAGTTTCAAATTGTTCGCGCTGCCGATTTTTTCCAGAGACCGGACTACATCGTTCCGAGTGATAATCCCGGCCAGTTTCCGATCCGGCCCCAGCAGTGGCCACGCGTCGCGCACGGAAACTTCCGGGTCATGATGGGCGATGCGATCGGCGAGTTCTGACACGAGCATATCCGGCGGAAGCACTTTCACATCCTTGTCCATCACCGCGGACACGTTGGTCTGGGCGAAAACGTCTGCGTCATAATCCTCGGGAATGCGCAGCCCGCGCCGGGCGATTTTTTCGGTCATGATGGAATTTTGCATGAGCATGCGGGCGACCAGATAAGCCAGCGTTGAACCGATCAGCAGGGGCAGCAGGCCGTTGGGCTGATGCGTGGTCTCAAAGGCAAAAACAATGCTCGCCAGCAACGCCCGCGAGGCGCCGGCGAAAATCGCCGCCATGCCCACCAGCGCCGCCACCCGCACGTCCAGTCCGCTCGCGGGAAAAATTGCCAGCAAAAGAGCGCCCACCGCCGCGCCCGCGCCGCTGCCGATGGTGAACAACGGCGCCAGAGTTCCTCCCGAAGTGCCGCTGCTCAAGGAGATGGACCACGAAACGAATTTCATCACGCACAGGAACGCCATCAGGTGCAGCGAGAACTTGGCGGACAGGATTTCCGCGATATTATCGTAACCCACGCCGAGGGTGCGCGGCGCGAAATAACCGATCACGCCCACCACCAGCCCGCCGATGGCCGGCCACCACATCCAATGGACCGGCAGGTGTTCAAACATGTCTTCCAGCCAATAAACGACTCGCGTCACGAACACCGCCGCCACGCCGATGATGATGCCCAGAAACGCGTAGAGCGCCAGCGCGCTCATGGAGGCCGGACTGATGTCCGGCATTGCAAAAATGGCGTTGGCTCCCATGAATTTAATTCGCATTCCCGCCGCCACCGCGGAGGCCAGGGCCACGGGGATCAGCGAACGCGAGCGGAATTCGAACAACAAAAGTTCCACGGCCAGCAACACCGCTGAAACCGGGCTGCCGAACGTGGCGGCCATGCCCGCTGCCGCGCCGGCCGCCAGCAATGTTTTGCGTTCCGCCCCGGTCGTGCTCCAGATTTGCCCCAATAGCGACCCGAGCGCTCCGCCTGTGGCGATAATCGGCCCTTCCGCCCCGAATGGTCCGCCCGTGCCGATGGCAAACGCGGCGGAAACCGGTTTCAGGACCGTGATTCGCGCCGGGATGCGGCTGTTTCCCTCCAGCACCTGCTCCATCGCCTCCGGAATTCCGTGCCCGCGAATCGCGCGCGATCCCCACCGGGCCATGATGCCCACAATGATCCCACCCAGCGCAGGAATGACAATCACCCACAGCCCCAGGTGGTTCCCGGCCGGAGAACTGAAATCGGTCGAGACACGGCCATAAAAGCTGATATTTGTGACCAATCCAATCAGCTTCATGAGCGCGGGCGCCACAAGGCCACCCGCCAGACCCAGGAAAATGGATAAGATCGAGATGAACAGAACAGAGCGATGCCCAGTGAAGGGCCTCAGTCTCGCGGAATTGGTTGATGGTGATGGTTTCAAGGATTGTTGTTATCTAAGTGGTTTAGGATTTTTCTTAACATCGGACTAATACGGGCAATTTCCGCCTTGTGCGCGGCGGACAAATCTTCCAGCACATGCCGCCCGCCCGCCGTGAGGCTGATGAAAACCTGCCGTTTGTCGCTCGGGCTGTGCTCTTTCTTGACCCAGCCTTTGCGCTCCATGCGATTGGCCAGGCCAACGGCGCTTTGATGCCGGATCTGCAAATGTTCCGCCAATTCCCCCACCGTAATACTCTCACGCCCCGTCGTTCCGGCAATGGCCAGCATCGCCTGGTGCTGATGGGGCGGAACCCCCATCACCCGCGACGCTTCTTCGCTGAAATGCAAAAATTGACGCAACGCATGACGAAAGTTGGCCAGCAATTCGTAGTCCGCGTTGGACACGCTGGACAAATTCAAACGGCGCCGGCTTTTCTTCATCGTCATGGGCATAGTGAAAAATAAAAATATATCGCAACGCGATAATATCGTATTGCGATATATAGAGCACCGAAAGACGCTCGTCCAGAAATATTAAGTTAAGGGCCCGCATTTCCCTCATAGCGACAAGCGGAGGCGTGTGCCGAATCGAGTCTTTGCCCGACAAAAGGTTGGGATCTTTTCGGATGTCAATTTGATCGACTCAGGCACGCAAGAGCGTATGTAGTAGATGCTTATGAGATTTCTGAGGTTGAGCAAGTTGTTGGGAGGGGCCCTTGTAACTGCTGTTTTTAGCACGTCCGCGCACGCAATTGGGTCACAAACGTACCTTACCCCGCCGAGTGGCTTTCCACCGCTTCGTCGGCGGATGGATCGAAGCTATTGGCGCTAGATGGATATAGCAGGTTGGTTTATGAGTCCTTGGACGGCGGAGGACATTGGTCACATTTGAAGACTCCAAGCCCCGCGCTGGATTGCCTCGCATGTTCAGCCTCGGGCAGGACTGTGGTCGCTGGCGAGTGGGACAATTATCTTAACAATCGAAGTCTAATGTACGTTTCACATCATTACGGCACCAAGTGGTCTGTAGCGCATGCGGGTTCGCATTTGTGGTTTCAAATCGCCTGCTCCGGCGATGGAAAGGAAATGATTGCCAGTTCAGATCATATTTTTCGTTCCAGCGATTATGGAAGAACGTGGAAGCTTTCCACCACTTCAACAAACGATTTATACCGGAATGTGGGCCTCTTCAGCGGATGGAAGAACGCTGGCGGCAACTTCCGCGGGACAGTCGATTTATGTTTCAACGAATTCAGGAGCTACCTGGAGTAATACTGACAACCCCGCTAGTAATTGGGGGCCCCTCGCGATTTCGGCTGACGGGCGCGAAATCGTTGCGGCCGCCTACGCTGGTCCAAATCTGATTTCGACCGATCGAGGACAAACATGGACAGACGCGGGCGCGCCGCATTTGAGTTGGACCACCCTATCGGTTTCAGCGGACGGAAACAGAATTGTCGCCGGAACAATTTCGGACGGTATTTACACGTTCGAGGCAGCTATTACCCTCCCGTCTCTCAATTATCAAAGCATTCGCAAGCGTATCAAAATTTCCTGGGTCGTTCCATCCTCCCCCGCAGTTTTACAGGGCAGTCCCGATGGAGTGAACTGGGAAAACGTCACCCAAAAACCATTGCTCAACTTCTCGACGTTGAGTTACCAAGTCGTGCTGCCGGCTACAAGCGATACGTTCCGGCTTGCACCGCTTCGTCTGTAAAATTGTTCCCCGCTTCAAGATTGGCGTGCCGAAGCGGAACCGGCGTCAGGGCATTTTAACATGGTGACCACGAGTAACTTTCGCGTCAGGACTCTGGACACCTCGCAATTTTCTGTCGAGCCGAATCACCACTCATGAAGAATCTGGATAGGATTAAAGTGGGCAGCGGCCGGTAAGAAATCGTGGCGGAGAATGATCTGCGCAAGTTGGGCAGCGGGCGCTACAGTTAGTGTAGCGCGGACATTCCTGTCCGCGGGTTGGGGCGACTTTCCAGTCGCCCGATGCTCAAGCACTTTCAATCACGCCTGGAGAAATCTCGAATCACTCCGCTTAGATCGTCCGAAAACGCTCTAATCATTCCCATAATCATGCGCCATCTGTGGGTATAAATTGAACAGCTCATTCGCATCATAACGTCCCCCAAACCGCTGCCGCCGCCACGCCGCCCGCGCCGTTTCATTCGTGCCGAAGCTGCGAAATACCGCCTCCGGCGAATTCGTCGTAGCAGACGCCGCCGGCACCTTGTCGAACAACGCCTCCCGATACCGGGTCGGTTCCCAGATGAACGTCCCCAGCCCCTTCCTATCCGGTGCCTGAAACATCAGATCATTGATGTAACGTTTCTGCGCTGAATACTCCAATACCAGCAACCCCTTATCCGGATAACGCTTCGCCAGATCGTCAAAATTCGCTTTCCAATCCCCGTCCTTCGCCTGCGCGTAACAGGACATCCCGATGATATCGAACTTCGTCCCGCGCCGGATGAAATTATCAATCCACGGCACCATCTGCTCATTGCTCCGACCCAAATGATGATGCAACACAATCTTCACCGCCGGATCCGCCTCCTTGGCCCCCGCAATCCCCGCCTTCACCAGTATTGCGAATTTATCAAAATCACTCCGGCGCCCATCGGGAAACAGCATCCCGTCCGAGATCTCATTCCCAATCTGCACCATGTCCGCCCGCGTCCCATTCGTCCTCATCTCATAAATCGCCTCATGCGTGAAATCATGCACCGCGCGCGTCAGTTCCTCGAAACTGTAATTCCGCCACGCCACCGGCTTCTCCTGATGCCCCGGCGACGTCCACGTATCGCCATAATGCACATCCAGCAAGAGTCCCATCCCGGCAGCCTTCGCCCGCTTCGCGAGTGCCTTTACATGTTCCAAATCACAAAACGCCTCACTGCGAGGCCGCGCATAGCCATTCGTCGACGCTGGATTCACGAACAAGCGCAGCCGGACGTAATTGAACTTGTACTCCTTAAGAATCTCGAAAATATCCCTGCGCACTCCATGATCAAAATACTCGGCCCCATCCGCCTCATCCTCCGGCACCCACGAAACATCCGCGCCCAAAATGAACGGCCCCGATCGTGAATTCCGGACCGCATTCGTATTCGCCGCCACAAAGCTCACCGCCAGCAAAAGCAAAACCATGGAGAAAAGAAAGCGCATGATCAGAAGCTAGCAGAAACTCCCGCCTCCCGGAATCCCCAGAATTGTGTAGCGGCAGTATGCGACTGCCCTCATGACACTCCCCCAATGCCCCTAGCCAGACGACAGCAATTTCTCCTTCCATGTTTCATCCCCCACTGACACCGCATGGATTGCCGCCTTATAGCGGCCCCAGCTACAACAAAGCCCAAAGCGCTGCGCCTGCGTGAACCATTTGATTCAGAGCAGATTCCACTGTGCAAAAAGCTACGGTTTTCTGAATGCAAAATCCGGGTTAAAACGGTTGAATATTCTTGATTCCCAGCAGTTCGGGCGCCAGTGGGTCGCGCCGCAGATACGCGACATGGGTGAGTTTGCGCGCGTCACATAATAATCCGTGCGTGAAAGCCAGGGCCTTTTCCAGCGGCAACAGTTTGTTATTGGATGCCGGCAGCCGATTGGGGCAACGCTCTGGCCAGTTGTTGGCACCAATCCAGCGGACGCAGCCAACCCCAGAACACGCCGCTCCCACCGTGCGGGGAAAACTGTTGATCGG
>DATNEA010000053.1:0-76079 GCA_035606845.1 Candidatus Angelobacter sp.
TGACGGTGCCCTCGAGCGCGTTCGTGATGTTGCCGGTGGCGGCAATCACGTCATTGGATTGCGCCTGTGATTTATCCACGCGGATGAGCGCATTGCCGCCATTGAAGGTAATCGTATTATTGACGGTGAACTTGCCGATGGCCGTCGGCGAACCGGCGCCGAGTGCTCCGCTCGTCACAATCACGGGGCCCATCACGCTCCCGGTGCCCGCAAGGAGTCCGCCCGTGATTGTGGTCGGACCGGTATAGGTATTGGCGCCGTTCAAGTAAGCCGCTCCGGCGCCCGCCATGGCGACTTCACCCGCTCCGGGCGAACTTTCCGAAATCGGCCCGTTATAGATTTGGCAGTTGCTGCTATTGTTGAAGACGAGCCGCTGCGCCGAAGGAGTGGCGAAGCTCGAAAGCACAAATGACAAACCATTCGTGGACGGCGCATTCAGATACATCCAATTCGTCCCCGCAGTGGCGCTGCTGTTGCTGATGGTCAACGTGGTTCCCGCGGAACCGCTCAGCACGCCCAGCAGCGATGCGGCCTGTTGCCCTGATTGATCGGTTTGCCACGTGCTGTTAGCGATCACCGAGACGTTGTTGGATAGGCCGGTGCCGCTGTTGCCCTTGAGGAACGTCTCCAGGGTGCCGCCTATCAGCGAGACCGGTCCCGTGCCCAAGGCATTCCAAGACTTTATGAACACATTGCCGCTGCGGATTCCGGTGCCTCCGGAATAGGGATTGGCCAGGAATACGCCACCGATGTTATTGCTGATCATCAGTGTGCCCGTGCCGGACTTCGCCAATGTAGCGTTCCCCGCGATTGTTCCGTCACCGCCAAATATATAATCCCGCGAGGCGCTCACCCCCAGGATCGTAGGTGTGAGGATGTTCGTCAGCGTCACCGGATTGGCATAGGGATAAATATCGTTAAACGTCACATTGTCGCCTCCGTTGAAGATCGCCGGCGACTGGCTGGCATCCTGCCATTCCGCATAATTCGGATTCGCCACATCCCAAATGTCCACGTTAAACGCATCGCCAATCCACGTCAGATTATTCGGAGCATCCAGTGTCAAGGCGTTCGTGGTTGTAATCGTCGGCGCGAGGCTGCACGGGTTGGTAATGATGCAATAATAATTGCCAAGATCAGCAACGGTGGCCGGCCAAATCACCAGCGAGTTGGTGGTCGAGCCGGTGAGATGCGAATCATCGGTCAACAGAGTGCCATCGCGATACCATTGGAAACTCAATTCGTCGCCGGTAACCGCCACACTGAATTGGGCGCGGTTATTCGTGGCCGTGACGACCGGATTCGGCTCGGCGACAATTGTGACGGGGGCCCTCACAAAAACGGAAACACTGTTCGACATCCACGCGAGGTTCCCATTCACGTTGTTGCTGGCCAGGACGGAATAGTTGCCGATAGTGGATTGAGGCCCGAAATCCAGCGCCGAGCCGGTGCCGGTGAGCGTCCCGGCATAAATGCTGTTCGTGAACAGCAAATAATCATTCGTTGTCACCGAACCGGTCAACCCAACCGGGAATGTATCCCCCGGACAACCGATGCCGCCGCCGGTCACCGTGAAGATTGGCCCCGGCGCGGGCGTGGCCAGCGGCGTGACGCCCGACCAGGTGCTATCGAACCGAATTTCGTCGATCTGGAAAACGTTGAGCGAGTAGGCGGCGAAAATTTTCCGATTGTTCAACACGACGCCATTGAAGCTCGCCACGTTCGGCGCGTTCGTCGTGCTGATTGTGGGCGGCGGAATTCGGTTGTCGTCACCGAATGGAGCCGGGTCCACCCAAAGATCCACTTCGTCCGGAGTGTCGGTATTCCGCTGATATCGCATGACAATCAAATGCGTCACGTTGGTGGACAGCACCGGGGTGGCCTCGGAGAAACTGGTGCGCGCGCTGTTGAAATTTTTGGTCACCTTGAGGCGATAATCCGGCGTGAGCCAGACTGCCATGTAGGCCTTGGAAAACGAACCCGCGTTGATGGTGCTGGAAGCGCCGCTGACCACGTTGTAGACCAAGCGATCAAACACCGCGCCGCCATTGTCCGTGTAGTT
The DNA here is from genome assembly GCA_035606845.1 of Candidatus Angelobacter sp. Taxonomy (GTDB): domain Bacteria; phylum Verrucomicrobiota; class Verrucomicrobiia; order Limisphaerales; family DASXHY01; genus DASXHY01. The sequence continues at coordinate 2,063 of DATNEA010000053.1, forward strand.
CAGGAGGAACGAGGTGTAAATCGTGCCCGTCTGGGTCGTGAAATACGCCCCGCGGTCGGCGCTCGTGCTGGAAGTCGGCACTTCCTGGACGCCATTCGGCCCGCTATTGGTGGGGTCGGGCAACAGCGCCGGGAACGACAACGGCGCGCTACTCGACACGATGTAGGTGGAAACACCACCGTTGCCATTGCCGAAATTCCAGAAGTTCGAGCTGATGTCGGCTCCGAGTCCTGTCCCATTGGTATATTCGCTGAACGGTTCGTACACCGGCCAGGTGAATGTTGCCTGCGCGGTCGAAGCCAGCAGCAGCAGTCCGCAGCTTGCCGCCAGGCCCTTTAGTAATCTCCGTCCAGGCATGATGCAACCGATCGTTCCGATGAGGACTTTTTTCATAGTTGGGTTGTCTTGGGGTTTGTGGAGTTTTGTCGTGATTTGGGTTCGTGTTGGATGGGTTTGGCCAGGCCGGTCAATGACCGGTGGGCGTGTCCGTGGCAATCCACAAATCGTTTTTATTCGGATCCCCCGCCATCCCGTAAAAGTCCGAGTACAGCATGAATCCCGCGTGCCCGTCTATTCCGCCCATGTTTCCGCCTTTGCCGCCGTGTTGCTCGCCCACACCCTCTTTGCCGCTGGCAGCGCCGTCCTTATATTGATTCACTGCGTTCGTGGTAGAGTTTGCTTCCCAGAGTAGTATGTTGCTGCCGCGAAAAGCGCTGATTTTTTGTTGCTTGCTGCGGCCGTAATTGATCACACCCCAATTCATGACATAACTTGAAAACTTCATTTGGCGCGAATTGAACAGCGCGGCTGTGTTCGGCGGCGGATCCATGGGACATTGATATATTTTCCAAGCCATGGGCACCTTGTGATCGGGCCCGATATTATTGACCGAATTTCCAGTGATTGACGCTCCATGCACGTATTGCCAATACACGCCGCCTTCCGGGCCAAGCAGCGTCCAGCTCACGTTGGCGGGAACTCCGCCGGGCAAACCCGCCGGTGTCAATCCCGTGCGATACAGCCATCCCGGCGGATCGCCTCCGGGCGTGGATGAGTTCCAGGAATAGCTTGAATCCGCATTCGGATGCGCCACGAAATCATTGTTGTCCGTGCCATACATGATGTGTGCCAGCAACAGTTGCTTCAGATTGTTGATGCACACCGTTCGATTGGCCTTTTCCTTCGCTTTGGCCAATGCAGGGATGAGCAAGGCGGCCAGGATGGCGATGATTGCGATGACAACCAGAAGTTCGATCAACGTGAAAGCCTCGCGCCGAGTCCTCTGACGTTGTGTAGGATTCATAGCGGGTGACGATATTCAGGAAAGCGGGATCAACTCAGCAAAGCGCGAAAAAAAAACGCGGCTTGGGCGAACATGAAATGGCGCGCTCGTAAACATTTCAATGTTAAGCGTTCTGCCTGATACTTAATCACCTTCAAAAAACCCGTCAATTGCCAAAAGAAATTCCATTGCGCGCCCGATTCATGAAAAAATGCCAAATTTCCGCGATTTTTGGGCCAAAACGTTCTGAAGCAATAGCGTTTATTGAATATCTTTCGTCATAAATCGCATGCCCCCTTCCGGTGTCACACCCACGAATGTCGCATGGCAGGACGAATGGACATCAATGATTCCTCTATTCGTGTCCATTCGTGGTTCTCTAAAATGTCACGATGATGCCGCCGCTGCCGCTTTGCGAGGTGTAGTCCTGCCGCAGGTAATCTCCGTGATAGGCAAGAAACGTGCTGATGGAACGCGTCCAGCGCACGGTCAAGCCCACGTCCACGGAAAGACTGTCGCGCCCAAAGGCCGGGCTGTGCACCGTGAATATACTTCCCGCGCCGCTGGCGAGGCGCGAATCAAGCGCGCGCGTGGCGTCCAGCGCTTCATGCTGCCACGCCATCGCCGCTTCCGGCCGCACTCGGATTTGATGCAATTGCCATTCATAAGCCGCGTGGATACCCGCTTGGGTCAGCAAAGAAGAGCTGTCATTGTTTTCCAGATGCAAGGGAGCCATCGAGCCTTTTTCGGTAAATTCGTTCACGCGGACGTAGGTGTAGTGCAGGTTGGCTTGCGGTCCAAAAGCGAAGTGGTTGCACCTGAAGTCATAACCGCCGCCCATCAGGGCATCCACATTGAACCCGTCGGGGCCGCCGGTGGCGAAGCCGCCGAGCGCGGCGCGTTTGGTTGAATAATGATTGTAGCCGCCGCCGATGGATGATTCCAGGTAGCTGTTCGTGTTGAACCACGTGGCATACACGCCGCCACGGCCGCCATCCACATTCACATTCCCGTTTTGCACCAGGCTGGCTTTGGTGCTCGCGTAATCGAGAGTGAAGCCCAACCCGAAATTGTCACTCAACATCTTGTCCAGTCCCAGCGTGACGCCCTCGCTATCGAAGTGATAGCCCGCGCCGTTGGTCGAGCCGTTCACCTCCACGTATTGGCCATTGCCCGCGGCAAAAACGCCCCAGCCTTTGTCATCCTGAGTCGCGTCGGAGATGTGAGGCAATTCGTGCCCAGCCGAAGCAATTTGAACATAGGGGCCGTGGGAATCAAAAGAGGAAAGACTTCCGCTGCCCCAGCGGTCGCCGGCCCGGATGTCCGACATGCGCTGATGCAGATTTTGCGATTGCTGATTGATGGCCGCGAAGGTCAGGTCGAACATCGAACCAAGTTCATCAGGAGAAATCAGATCGAGGTCCTGCGGCAACTGCGAAGCATCCTGCGTGTCGAGGAACGCAACCAAACTCGCGGCGCGCGGGTCTCCTCCCGTGGTGCCCGCTCCCGAAAGTGAGTTCAAATTTTTCGACACGGCCTTCTGGTTGCGGGTGTGCGTAAACTGCAAAAAACTGTCCTGCACCACCTGGAGCGAGACATTCGTGGGGGTGTACAGAGTTTCCAGACGCAGCGCATAATTGCCCGCATATGGATCGGACAATGACGCAAACTGCCCGGTGATATTCGTGGCGCTGAGAACGGTAAAGGTGTCGCCCTTGAGCGGCAGGTAATTGTTGAAGCGAAACACGGAAAGATTTCCGTCCAGCATGGCCGAGCCGCTGGAGTTCAACGCATCATAAACCGTGGCCGATGCCAGCTTCACCTGCAACGAACCATTGGCGTCCTGGAGCAAGTTTCCGTTCAGCGCCGCGACCTGCATATTGTTTGCGTCGCCCAGCGAAATCGTGCCGGAATTGGCCAGGGTGTTTCCCGCGCCCACATTCAGCGTGCTGCCCGCGAACATCGTTCCGCCAGCCCTATTGTTGAGAACATTGCCACCACTGCCGAGATCCACCGAGCCCACGATCTGGCCGTAATTGTCGACGCGGTCGTTGCCGCCGGTGCCAGACACGGCCATTCCCGTGAGATTGCCGACCGATGTCACGACGCCGTAATTAACCAGTGAATTATTGACGCCGTCCAGGAAACGAATGCCGACGCCATTTCCAGTGCCGCCTTGAACCACGCCGTTCGTCCCAATGGTGACAGTGACGTCACCATTGGCGAGTGTGTCCCGCGGCACGACGCTGGGAGCGACGGGAATTGGCGGAGTGACCACCGTGGCACCGCCGCCGCTCTGCGCAAGAATGCCGTCGGCATCCACTCCGTAGGCGCGCACGGAACCGTTGAGCGTGACGGTCACGTTTCCGCCCACACCATTCGTGCCGCCGGCGCTTTGGGCGAAAATGCCGGTCGAGTTGGTGCCGTAGGTCGCGATGTTGCCGTTTTCAGAAACAGTCACGTCGCCGCCCGACCCCGAATGCCCCACGCTGCCGGCGAAATCGGTTATTGAGGAGAGGACCGGAACATTATTTCCCAGATTCCCGACGAGGCCGCCGCCGCCCCCAACGCTTTGCGCGAAGATGCCATAAGCGCCGGTGCCGCCAGTGGTGATGTCGCCGACGTTGAGCACATTAACCGCGCTGCCATTGCCCGCCGAACCTCCATCGCGGCCAAAGGCAAAACCATCGCCGACGTTTATGCCGGCATCTTTCAATCCGCGATCGATATTGCCCGCCACGCCGCCGCCGCCGCCGACACTTTGCGCAAAAACGCCGGCCGATCCGGCGCCGGTGGTGAGAGTGCTTCCATTATGAATCACGTCCACCTGCCCACCGTCACCACTCGAACCGCCGCTGCCGCCGATGCCGATTTGCCCATCTTTGCCAATGGTGCCATTGCCGGCCACACCGCCGCCGCCACCCACGCTTTGCGCGAAGATGCCGTAGGAGCCGTCGCCGAAGGTGGAGATCGCGCCGGTGTCGTTGACGATGACATGACTGCCAAAACCATTGCTACCGCCGTTGCCGCCGACCACGATTTGCAGTGAGTCAGCATCCACCGAAAACGCCTTATTAATCACGTCGTCGAGGCCGGGGATGGGAACCGGGATCAAATCGTCCGTACTGGAATGGGCATTGCCGCCGGAACCGCCGCCGCCACCGACGCTTTCCGCAAAAATTCCGTAGGCATCCGCGCCGTGCGTGATGATGTCGCCGGAATTGGTGAGGGTGACTTCGCCGCCGTAACTGCCGTTGCCGCCGTTGCCGCCGACGCTGATGTTGAGTGATTCGCTCTTCGATTCCTGTTTATCCCCGCCATTGCCACTGCTACCGCCGCCTCGCGTGAAGAGTGACATCGATCTCGCCCCGCCTCCATCGCCGCCGCCGCCACCAATGCTTTGCGCGACAATCCCGTAGGAACCATCTCCGAGCGTTTCAATGTCTCCGCTGCGATTAACCAATACGGAGCCACCAATGTTGCCATCGCCGCCGCCACCGCCAACGGCGAGCGTCAGCGCGCGATTCGTGCCCTGGTTCGCGCCGAGCACGCCGGTTACGGCGAGGCTGAATCCGCCCGAACCGCCGCCGCCACCGACACTTTGCGCGAATACACCGTAAGCATCCTGTCCCGCAGTCACGATTAAATTGCTGCCGCCAAGGAAAACGTTTCCGCCTCTGCCACCGTCATTGCCTGAGCCACCAATAGCGACGGCGTATTGATTGACATCACCCGGGTTGCCCAGACCGAAGTCAACCGCCACCGCGAGGCCGCCATTGCCGCCGCCGCCACCGACGCTTTGCGCGAGAATCCCATGCGCGCGGTCGCCACTGGTAAAAATGTCTCCGGAGGCATCGACGTTCACGGCGCTCGCGTCTCCGCCCGCGCCGCCGTTGCCGCCGAGGCTGAGCGACGCATTTTGGGAAGCGGATTCCGAGAAGGTTCCGGCAACCGCCATTCCACCGCTGCCGCCGCCCCCGCCGACGCTTTGCGCCAAAATGCCGATGGAATCATTGCTGTGAGTGACGAGTTGGGCGGTGTTGCTGACCGTGACCATGCCAGCGAAATTGCCGGCACCGCCCTGGCCGCCAAAACTCACGGCCACCTGGGTTGAGTTGGAGCCGGGACTGAATGCGCCCGCGCCGGCGAAGCCCCCCGCTCCTCCTCCGCCGCCGACACTTTGCGCCAGGATGGCATCGGCATTAGTGCCGAAAGTTTCAATGCTGGCGAAATTCGCAACCGACACGGCGCTGGCCACGCCGCCGGTGCTCGCGTTGCCGCCGAATGAAAGCGCAGCGCTGACGCTTTCATTGCCCTGGCTGATGCTGCCGGCGAGACTGAAGCCGCCATTGCCGCCACCGCCGCCGACGCTTTGCGCCAGGATGCCGCGAGAATCATTTCCTCCCGTGATGATAACGCCAGTATTTGTCACGGTGAGGTTTCCGCCAGACGCGCCAAAGCCTGAATCGCCGCCGAAGCCGAGGGACAACGCGCCGGATTTGCTCAGTGAGCCGGCAATGGCGAACCCCCCGTTGCCGCCGCCGCCCCCGACGCTTTGAGCCAAAATGCCGTCGGAGCGATCGCCAAAAGTGGTAAGATTTCCGCCGTTGAACAGAGAAACCGTGTCCGCCTGGCCGGCTCCCGCGCCTTTGCCGCCAAAGCTGGCGCTGAGCGATCCGCCCGCAGCCGCGCCCGCGATGCTGAATCCACCGGAACCGCCGCCGCCGCCGACGCTTTGCGCGAGGACAGCGCCGGAGTCGTCACCCATGGTGGTAATGTTGCCGACATTGATCAAACCGACCGCCTGCGCGACACCGCCGGTCGAGCCGGAGCCACCAAATGCAAGCGCGGCGGAAACTCCGTTTTTGGGAGCGACTGCGCCGGCGATGGCAAATCCACCATCGCCACCACCCCCGCCGACGCTCTGGGCCAGAATGCCATAAGCGTGAGTGCCGCTGGTTTGAATCGCGCCGGTGTTCGTGACGTTCACAATGCCACCGTTTCCCCCGCCGCCACCATCTCCACCCATCGCAAGGGCGATGGCCGAATCGCTGCCCCCCGCGAACGAGACGGCGAACCCGCCCGCGCCGCCGCCACCGCCAATGCTTTGCGCAAAAATGCCGTGCGAGTTCGTCCCGGAAGTATTAATGGCGCTATCACTGGCGACCGTCACGCTGCCTGCGTTGCCGCCGCCGCCTGCGTGACCGCCGATGGCCACGGACGCGGAAATCCCCTTGCCGATGGAAGCTGCAATCGCATAGCCGCCGTTGCCACCGCCGCCGCCGACGCTTTCAGCATCGATGCCGTAGGAATTGTCGCCGAGCGTAACAATCGAATTCGAGCCGGAAGTCGCGACGACGTCCCCGCCGCTGCCGCCCGCGCCGCCATTGCCGCCGATGGCAAGGCTGGCGAAGACACCCGCGCCGATGCTGCTGCCGCCGTTGCCACCACCGCCGCCCACACTTTGCACGAGCATGGCGCTGGAATTGAATTCTGACGTTTGCAACGCGCCCAGATTATTGACGGTAACCGCCGCGCCGTTGCCGCCGCCGGCGCCGCTGCCGCCGATCGGGAACCATCCTGCGCTGCTGCCGCCGTTGCCGCCGCCACCACCGATGCTTTGCGCGAAGATCGCATTAGCGGAGGAAACGATTGAGCCGGAATTGAAGACGGTAACAACACTTCCCTGGCTGGCGGTTCCTCCGCTGCCACCGATCGGAACAACGCCGCCGCTGTCACCGCCATTGCCGCCCCCGCCGCCCAGGCTTTGCGCGAAAATTCCCATGGACGCTTGGCCGGTTGCCTGGAGCGCGGCGGTGTTGGACACATGAACTTCCCCGCCATCGCCGCCACCGCCGCCACTGGCCCCGAGCGCGGCCGCGCCCGAAGAACTGCCCGCGTTGCCGCCGCCGCCGCCGATGCTTTGCGCGAGAATGGCGTAGGAATTGGAGCCGAAGGTGGAAATGACGCCGGTATTCTCTACGCGTACCACCAAGCCCGTGCTCGCGGTGTCCCCGCTGCCGCCCAGGGCCACCAGGCCGCCCGCGTCGCCACCATCGCCGCCGCCCCCGCCAATGCTCTGCGCTTCGATACCGTGAGAACCCGCCCCGAAAGTCAAAAGGGTTCCGGCATTTGTCACGGTCACATTCCCGGCGTTGCCGCCCGCGCCGCCACTCGATCCCAACGTCACCAAAGCGTCGCCGCTTCCCGCGCCGCCGCCGCCGCCGCCAACACTTTCGGCATAGATGGCTTGGGACTGGTCTTTTTCCGTCGTGATATTTCCGCCGTTCGCGACCAGGACATCGCGGCCCGCGCCGGCGCTGTTGCCGTCGCCGGCGTTTCCATAAAACGGATTGTAGGAATTGCCGCCGCTGCCGGCGAAGCCGCCAAGACTGCGCGCAAAAATGCCCAGCGAATTGGTTCCGTGCGTATGAATATTCCCGTCGCTGATGACTGTCACGGTGCCGCCATCGCCCGTGCCGCCGCCATTGCCGCCGCCCAGATCGACAAAATGGGAGCCGTCGCCGCCGCTACCGCCGCGGCCGCCGAGGCTTTGCGCGGAAATGCCGCTGGAGTTGGTGCCAAAGGTTTCAATGTTCCAGCTTCCGCTGACCACCACATCGCCGCCCTTGCCGCCGGTGCCACCGCTGCCGCCGCTGCCGTAAAAGGTGCCGCCGTTGCCGCCATTGCCGCCGTTGCCCGCCTGGCTCAAAGCAAAAATTCCGGACGAATTATTCGCGTAATTCGTGATGGCCCCGAATCCGGTCACAGACACATCGCCGCCGTCACCTCCTGCGCCACCGGAATTGCCATCGCCACCGGAGCCGCCGCTTTCGCCGCCGACATTGTTGCCACCTTTGCTTTGCGCGTAGATGCCATCTGAACTATCGCCTGAAGTCGTAATGGCTCCGCCTCCCGTGGTGACGGAAACGCTAACCCCGTTTCCGGAAATAGGGCTGTTTTCCGGGCCGTCGCCGCCAATACTTTGAGCAAAAATTCCATCCGCCCCGAATCCCAGCGTACCGATATTGCCGCTGTTAAAAACACTCACCGGTCCGCCATTGCCGTAAGGAGCGGGATTGATCTGCCCCGGCAGCGAAATCGTGCCGGGCAGCGATTCGGCAAAAATTCCATGCGAAAAAATCCCGGTGGTATCGATGTTGCCGCGATTGATCACAGTCACCCCGCCGGAGGGAACCAGGCCGCCAGGACCGGTATCGAAAGTGCCGGACACATTGGTGGTCGTCACCACCGTGTAGACGCCATTATTCGTTCGGAAGGCGGTGGTGGAAGTATCGGGCGGCAGAGTATAGGAGCCGACCAAAACATAATTTGTGCCGCCAACGAGTTGGCTCGAAATGACAAAATTCGTCGGTGGCGGCGTGTAACCTCCGGCTGAGCCGCCGCTGTTCTCCGCCAGGACGCCGTAGGAATCCATGAAGCCGGATGTGGCAATGGACACGTCGCCATTGATGATCGCCGTGAGATTTCGATTGGTATCGGTGCCGACCAATTGAACACCCGGCACAAATGCCGATGCCGGCGCAATCGTGGAGGATAGATTGGAGACGACAATCGTTGCGGGGCCGGAATCCGAGACCTGGAAGTTCACGCCCGCGGATTGGTCACCTTGAAAACTCACCACGTCTCCGTTGGTGACGCCGGCAGTAGGATCCGCGTCCACAAATGGACAAATGCAACTCGCCGCCAATAGAGTTGCCATCCAAATTCGCAATCGGTTTTTGAGAGGAAAAGAGGACCGGTTTCCCGACACAAATAATGCATTCATATTAAATGTGCTGTGCCAACAGCGTTGAAACACGGACGCTCCCGCCGCCGGGAGTTGCTACAGAGAAGTGATCGCCGCTACTTTGAAGGCCCTATTCGGTTTCGTCAAGGTTGCTAAAGAATGTCAGTAATGTTTCCAGATCGCATCCGTAGAAACCGAATACTGAGACAGAGCGTCTAACAAAATGCGTTCGATGGCAGGGCCTCCCGCCTTGGCGGGATGCGCGCCGTTGTTGGCAAGTTTTGCGGCGCGCGCGGAGCGACGCGCCCTACCACTACGGGCAAGAAGCCTCGTTTCTTTTACAGTCTTACCGTTGTTGCACACTCCAGCAGCGGAAAACGGCGCGCTCTATTCAAATGCCTTTACCTCGACGAGAGCAATGGAAGCGCTCTTCGGATTGGTGAATTGAAGGCGAAGCTTTGAAGTGTTCACAGGATGAAATGTGATGACGTTTTCACCATTAGCCAAAATTTTCTTTGGCGTGGGCTTCTGACCGGGAACATCCAGCCACTTTTCATTCGCCCAATATTGAATCGTACATTTTGCCGGAGCTTTGTAGGCCGAATCATCGGCATAGAAATAAAGTTGCACGGAACTGAATTTCTTCTCGCCGCCGAAATCCAAGGCATACCAGTCTTCACTGCTTTCCGAGCCTTTGTTCGACCAATAATTCCTGACATTTGGAAAAAACCAAACCCGTCCATCCACGGCTTGATAGAGTTCATTCGCGGAATTGTTGACGGATGCCGACGGGGTTGGAAAACCTTTCTTGGTAAAGTTCACCGCCAGATCAATCGGGTGCGCCGCCGCGCTAACCACCGGCTCCGCGATAGTGACAGTTTTTCTGCCGAGCGGCGACGGCGCCAGCGCTTGACTGCCATCGACATAGACAGACAGACCGGCGCCTCTTTGGTAATGCTTCCCGTCCGAGTCAAAGATAATAGTTACGGAATGACCATGGTAGGGAACGTTTTCCAGACAAAAATAGCTGATGAAATTGGTCGAGACCGGGTCTGTCGGTATCAGCGGATTGATTTCGAGCGTATTATCCGCGCGCGGGCGCAATCCGACCAGGCCGGTGATGATCAAATCATTGTAATCCGAATGATTGTAATGATGACTTCGGCGGAGGCCGACGATGACCTTTCCTGTATCCGGGTTATAATCCTCCTGCAAATCCGGTTCGCCATTCAGGAAGTGTTCACGCGTATATTGCCGAAGCAGCCGGACATAATCCTCGGCGTGAACGACGTTTTGCGTGTAGTCGTTCAATAAATTGGCCATGCCATCCAGCACGAGCGTTGTATCAAACGGCCAGGTCGGCCCGTTCCATTGGCATTCCGGATGCTTGACGCCGTTCACCGTCTCATAACGGTATTGCCGCATGTAATATTGATAGCTGGGCTCGACCGTGCGCACGCCATAAGGCCCGGCGAGTTCATTTGTTAACAGCACGTGCGTCCACGCGACATTGTATTTCGGATTGGAATCCGGAAGTTCAAACGCCCAGGGCACATATCCCGCCGCCTCACGCCCGCGAATGAAATCCCAGTAGTGCACAAATTCGTTGTTCGCTTTGAAGCGGTCGATGAAATGTTGCATGCCATCGTTCCAAAGATTCGTTTGGACGTCGTCACGAATAGCTTCCCCTTTTGCGGCATATTCCTTGGTGGTCCTGGTATCGCCCGTCAAAGCCGCCAGTTTGCTGATGGCTTCCGCGTTCGCGAACATAAAGCTATTGATCGTCGGACGAAAAGCGTCGCCGTGCAGGAAGCCATCCTTGCCACCGCTGGCATCAATGGAAGCAATGCTGTATTCCGTCGCGTCAAGAATGGGTTCAATGAAATACAGCCCCTTGGACGCATCGTAATGATCGGTCCAGAGTTGATAAATGTGTTTCATCGATTCGAGATTTTTTATCGCGAACGCGCGGTCGCCATTCGCCAGATAACGCGCATAGACCGCCGCGGTGATGGCTTCACTGAAATGGCGGTCATTTCCACGGGAATACATATAGTCGATATAATCATCCACATACCGCTTGTCGCGCAGCCAGCGGCCTTCATCGATGTGGAATGCGGTCGCATCGTTCAGGCTTTGGTACGGATTCCAAGCCCAACCCACGTCGTCCAGAAATTCAGTGACGATGTATCCACGGCTGCCGAGATCTTTCAGATGGGCTTTGTAGAGTTGCCAGCGATAATAATAGATCCTCGTGATTTGCGGATCGGAGCAATCGAAGAACGGAATGTTCTTTTCATACCACGGCGCGTCGTTGCCGAAATAATGGCCCGCCAGGGAAGCTTCCGGCAGAATGCTCGTTCCTTGCGCAGCGGCGATTAATCGAGGGGCGGCGAGCAACAGCAGACCGGTTATTACGAACGCGCAAATTGAAAAAAACATCCGTTTCCGAGTTGTCATAAAAACAAGCAAATTGTGAGGCGACGTCGTTCAGTACGCGAGCCGAAAAATAGCGATCGGAGCTAGTGAACGCCACGAACAGCGGACATCAAATGAACAAAAGAGAATTGACCTCAGTTTGGCTGAATGTGCTTGATTGCCCAATTTAATCGCAGAAAATTACCCCGCGGCGGAAAGGCAGATTACGGCTAGTGCCTCAAATATGCCACAGCCTTGCTGCCATGTTTATCCGAAGTAGTCGCGGCGCATGTTTCATTGGTTTGCGTGTAATTTATTGACGTATGTATGCCACTCGAGGATTTACCATCACACTTTATTGATTTAGTCCATGACGCTTTGCTGAAATCCTTTTGGCGAAAGAACGCGCTTCTGAACTTTCTGCGCCGCCATAAAATCTCCCAAAATTTTTTGGCAACATGGGACGAAAGCGAAACGAAGCGCGCGTTCCTAGCGCGCCTGCTACCAAAACTTGAAGACCATGAAAGGGGCAGCCAGATTCTTAAGCAAATGGCAGTATCTTTGGCAGACCAAGTGAAGTTTCCTGATTTGGAGGGCTGGGAGGATACTCCGCAAAAATTACAGGCCGCCAAGAATGCAATTGAAGCGCTCCGCAAATGGATCGATCTGCACAAGGAAAAGGCGGAGGAACTCAAGGCCCGCGAGGAAACGAAGAAGATCGCACGTCAGCGCCTCCAAGAAACTATCTCTAAACGACAAACACTCGAAAGCCTCTCCGGAAAACTGAACGAATTGGCAAAGCGGCTTGGAACGCAAGCACTCCCCTTATTCTCATGGACTTCAGCCGTGTCTATCTGGTCCTCGGAAGATTGTGGACGCTGCCAGAGATTGTGAGCCGGCTTCGTCGTCATGCTTCTCAGACCGGCCAAGCATTCTTGCCAGCCGCTGAGTTTGGGTCGTGAAGATGGTGCCGTTACTTTCGGAATTTTGATGACCGCAGCGTGTCCATTTTACACAATCGCTCACGAGCGATCCAACACAAAGACGCGAAATCCAGACTATGCCCAAATTGACCATCCACGACCTGTTTGCTGCCAAGAAAAGCGGACGCACCTTCACGGAAATCCGGACCAGCAACCTGAACGAAGCCCTGGCCTGTGCCGCCGCCGGCGTGGAATTGATCATGTGCATGGAGGAAGATCTGCCGGTGATCCGGCCCGCGGTTCCGGACGTGTTCATCATCGCGGCGCATAACGTCAACGATCCCCGCGCCGCCAGCCCGGAGCAGGCGGTCTCCGCTGGGTTCAGGCTCATGAATCTGGGCGCGGATGCCGTGTATTCGGCCTTGAGCATGAAATGTGTCGAAGCCATGGCGCGGGAATATATTCCGGTCGTCGGGCATATCGGTTTTGTCCCCTACCGTTCCACCTGGGTTGGAGGCGTGCGCGCGATCGGCAAAACCGCCGAGGAGGCGCGCCAGGTCTATGAAGCCGCCAAAGCCTACCAGGACGCCGGAGCCATCGGCGTGGAAATCGAAATCGTTCCGGCCAAAGTAGCGGAGGAAATCAACCGGCGGCTTGAAAAATTAATTCTCATCTCCATGGGCAGCGGCGGCGGCACCATTCAATATCTGTTTGCCACGGACGTGCTGGGCACCAACACCGGCCACATTCCGCGCCACGCAAAAGTTTACGGCAATATCGGCAAGGAAGAAGCGCGAGTCCAACAACTCCGCGTCGAAGCCTTCAAAGCCTTGCAAGAAGAAGTCAAGAACGGCGTTTATCCCGAGGAAAAACACACGCTGAAGATCAAAGACCAGGAATTTGCCGCCTTCCTGAAGGCCCTCGGCTAGCATCGACAGAAAAGATATGCCGTTCACTGCGGCAATTTGATAATCCGATAAAACCCCTGCGGAGCACTGCCCGTCGGCAGGGAAACGCTCATGACACCGTTGGTCGCAACAATCGGACTGCCCACGTTCGTCCAGCCGGCGTCAAGATTGGTGGTTGATTGAATTTGATAGGAGTCGTTCGGGATGGCGTCCCAGTTGAAGGAGATATTGCCGCCGGCCACCGTTGTGGAATTCAGAACCGGCGGCGGACTGGAGCCCACCATCGAGGGAAGAGGTTCCACCGTCACGTCATCCAGGGCGAACGCGCCGGACGAATTACTGAATTCAAATTGCAGGGTCCCGCTCGAGCCGGTTGGAGTGACAGTGTACTGCATATTCGTCCAGGTGGACCCGGTCAGCAGGTTCGTCTGCGTGAAAAGAGTCGAGCCATTCCATGACACTGAGAAACTGTTCGTCGGTGGATCATAGGCGGAATAGCTCGCCACTGAAAATGAGACCAGCAATTTCTGGCCTGCAGTGGTCGGCACGGTCTGCCACAACGTCCCACTGGCATCTTCACCGTCGCCGGGAAATTGTCCCAGGTAAGCGCCGTATATCCCGGAATGAACAAACGCACTGTCCGGCTCGTTCGGAAACGCCGGCTCTCCCGCGACATCCGCATCGTCACCCGCCAGCACGATGTTCAGGGCAGGATCACCCACCATAGTCCAATTAGTGAAGTTACCGTTTTCAAAACCACCATTGCCCACGTAAAGATCAAACTGCCGATTCTGAGTCGTGCCTGCCGTCAGATTGTTGAAAATCACATTGCCACTCACGTGCTGGATCAACAGTTGATTCGCATTCGCGTTGAGGCTTACCGTCACCTGGGTGTTATCGCCCGGATTCAACGTGCCGCCGCCTGACGATACATTCAGCCAACTCGAAGTATTGATCAGGCTCCAGGTCACCGGCGCGGCGCCCATGTTCGCCACGGAAAAAGTTTGGCTGTTCGTGCTGAAAGGGCCGCCGATCGGTCCGTGCGCAGTGAAGCCGACCGGCGACTTAATGCGAAGATCGTCCACCGGCGGAGCCAGCAGCGCCGGCAAAAGATTGTCGCCGTTCATCGAGCCCCAGCCGGAGCAAAGGTCGTAGCCGGCCTTGGCGAAGTACTTGGTGGGACTGGAACTGTTCGTGTTGGCGCCGACGATGATGTCGTGAAAGCAGGACGCGTAATTGGTGCTTTTGGCGATGGCGTAAAGAGCAGGGTTGATAAAACCGACCGAGAGCTCGCTGTTGGAACTGGCCTCCTGATTTACAATTGCCGTGAAGCCGGCCCACAGAGGCGCGGCCAGGCTGGTGCCTGCTTCAGGGGAGGGAAACGAGAAACTAAACTCCGTATCGTTGCCCCAGATGACCGTAATGTTGTTCGCCACCATTGCCACGTCTGGCAGATTGCGCATCGTGGTCGAGCCCTGGTTCGCCGTCATGCTGATGCCCTGCTGCCACGGCGGAATTGGATAGACGGTGCTGATGCCACCACCGGAGCTTACCTGCGGAGTGGGGTTGCCAAAGTCGCCAGTTCCTGCCGGTGTCAGCCATACCACTTCGGAATTCCATGAGTCGTCATTGGTGGATGTCGTCAACGTTGTTCCACCCACCACCGTGACGTAGGGATCATCCGCCGGCTCGTCCACGGACGACGAAAACGCTCCGCTATCGCCGCTGGCTTGGAAAAAGCTCTGCCCTTGCGCGGCCATTTGCTGGAAAATTTGCACGGTCGAAAGATTGATATCGAACCCGTAGGAGCAACTGAGTTGATTGGCGGCATCATCCGTCGCCATTTTATCCAGCACATCATTGATTTGAGCGGTGGTCGTCGCGTCCTGGACAACGTTTGTGCCCAGCGGCGGCTCGTCCTGTGGCGTGGGGCCTTCGTAGACCAGCACCTGATGCAAATTGGGAGCCATGGCAATCGCCAGTTCAATATCCGCCGCAGCCTCGACCCCATAATTAGCATAACCATTCGGTTCCGCGGTCTGGGGATCAAAGTAAGTGTACTGAGTGTCATCGCCACTGGCTCCATCAATCAGAACCGGCGTCACGGTCACGTACGGGATCTGGGCATCGTCTTCATAATCCATAATGTCCTGTTGAGAAAACCCGAACAGTTCAAAAACCCCGACGGACTGTCCAGCGCCGAAAGTGACATTAGTGTCCACCACAGCAGCCGCAAAACGGCCGGGAAGATAAGCCGCCAGGAACTGGTAGCCCTCAAACGGCCCGGGGTTGCCGCCGCCCCCGCCCCCTCCTCCGGGGCCAATCAACGGCCGGACTTTCGGCCGCAACGATGCCCTCGTCACATGGATACGCGGCCGCGGTTTCACATAATTATCCAAACCGCTGATCGCCAGCAGCGGCACATCGAGGTCCACGGATGGCTCGGCATCCGGGGCAAAAAATGTGCGCTTTTCGATCGGATGTTGAAAAACGAGCATGTGGACGTGGAATGCTTTTTCGATGTTAGCGACCGATCCTTCCACATCCACCAAAGTCCGGTTCGGATGCGTTCCTTTGACAATCAGCCCATGGCCTTTCGCGAAATTGATCACCTTCTGGTAATCCGCCTGGCTGGGACCAAACTTGGCGGCAAACTCATCCGGTTTTAAAAAATGGCGAAAGTTCGGACTCGAAGGGTTGTAAACGTCCGCGAGAAAATTGGTGAGCTGCTCGCGATTGCGCAACGGCAAACCGATCGTCACCCGCATATGGCGAGTGGCGTCAAGCCTGCCCCGCGGAGTGAGCCTCCGGGTGATTTTCGGTATATGCCCATGGACAACCTGTGGCTGCGTCGCCACGGGCGCCGCTGCGATTAAAACCGCCGGGGCCAACAAAAGCGCTGCTGCAATGGAAATGTGTGATTTGAACCTTCTTGCAAAGCCCGCTTGCCCTGCGGCAAAAAAACGCCGCAGACCGATAACGCGGGTAATGAGACTCCGACGCATTAACTTATATTAAACCAAAGTGGAAACGATTCAATCAAATACCCCGGTATACGAAACATCTGATCAAAACATTAGCTTATTTTAAAAATTGATGGACATGCAGAAATGGGGCGGATGCCCCACAAACACGCGCAAAGCGCGTCCTTTATTGGCGTTGCCAGGACGCGCCGCGAAAGGCAAAGTGCGGCTGTGAACGACGTTACCCGCGTGCTGAATCGGGTGGAGCAAGGTGACCCAAAAGCGGCCGGAGAATTATTGCCCCTGGTCTATGGCGAACTGCGGCGCCTGGCCGCGCATCGACTGGCCGGTGAGCGCCAGAATCAAACACTTCAGCCCACGGCACTCGTTCACGAGGCCTGGCTAAAGCTCTCACCCGACCCCGCCCGGCAATGGAATGGCCGCCGGCACTTCTTTGCCGCCGCCGCGGAAGCCATGCGGCGCATCCTCGTGGACCGCGCCCGCCGCAAGCTCGCCGCCAAACGAGGCGCAGGCGAAGCTGCCATGGATGCCAACGAGTTGGAAATCCCCGCCCCGGCGCCAGATGATCAATTGCTCGCCGTGAGTGAGGCCTTGGAAAAATTTGCCCAGGTGGAAACCCGCAAGGCGGAACTCGTGAAACTCCGTTATTTCGTCGGCATGACCTTCGAGGAAACCGCCGATGCCCTGGACATCGCCGTGCCCACGGCAAAAGAATGGTGGGCTTATTCGCGCGCGTGGCTGCGTGTCGAAATCGCCCAAACATCCGCGAACAAAACTGTTCCGAGCTCACGCCCCTGAACATTCACATCGGCCTTCGCCACACCTTGCGTCCTTTTGGAACATATCCCGAAATTCTTCCATACTTTTTGCCGACAAACCGCGCTTTATCTGCTAGATGAATGCCACCAATCCCAACATGCAGCCCGACTCGCAACGCGAGGGTGCCTTGTTCCAAGCCGCGGTTCAACTCACTGGCAGCGCTCGCGCGTCGTTTTTGGAAAATGCCTGCAGTGGCAAATCCGCCCTGCGCCAGCGCCTGGAAGCCTTGCTGGCCGCGCACGAACAACCCGACGGCGCCCTGGCTGAACCCGCGCCGGCGGCGAAAGCGACGATGAAAATCGATTTCGCTGAAACGCCCGACGAAACCATCGGCCAAAAAATCGACCGTTACAAAATCTTGGAAAAAGTGGGCGAAGGCGGTTGCGGCGTGGTCTATGTCGCCGAGCAAACCGAACCCGTCCGCCGCCGCGTCGCTTTAAAAGTCATCAAGCTCGGCATGGACACGAAGCAGGTCGTGGCCCGCTTTGAAGCGGAGCGCCAGGCGCTCGCCATGATGGATCATCCGAACATTGCCAAAGTGCTCGATGCAGGCGCCACGGAGACCGGCCGCCCCTATTTCATCATGGAACTGGTGCGCGGCATCAGGATTACGGACTACTGCGACCAGAATAAATTAGCCACGAACGAGCGCCTCGACCTTTTTGTCAAAATCTGCCAGGCGATTCAGCACGCGCACCAGAAGGGCATCATCCATCGCGACATCAAGCCGTCGAATATTCTCGTCACGTTGCACGACGGTGTGCCGGTGCCGAAGGTCATCGATTTCGGCATCGCCAAAGCGACGGAAGGAAAACTGACGGAGGCGACGGTTTACACGCAGTTGCATCAGTTCATCGGCACGCCGGCGTACATGAGCCCGGAACAGGCGGAAATGAGCGGGTTGGACATTGATACGCGCAGCGACATTTACTCGCTGGGCGTCTTGCTTTACGAATTGCTGACGGGCAGAACGCCATTCGATGCGCAGGAGCTGATGTCGCAAGGCATCGACGCGATGCGCAAGACGATTCGCGAGAAGGATCCGGTGCGGCCAAGCACGAAGCTGGCGACCTTGCAGGGCGATGAACTCACCACGACTGCCAAACGGCGTTCAGTCGATTCCTCGCGCCTGGCCAATTTGTTGCGCGGCGATCTGGACTGGATCGTGATGAAGTGCCTGGAGAAGGACCGAACGCGCCGCTACGAGACGGCCAATGGACTCGCAGTGGATCTCAAGCGGCATTTGAATAATGAGACCGTGATGGCGCGCCCGCCCAGTTCGGCCTATCGCTTTCAGAAACTGGTTCGGCGGAACAAGCTGCTTTTCGGCGCTGCAACGGCGGTATTCACGGCACTGTGTCTCGGCATCATTGCCACAACGGTCCAATCACTGCGCGCCACGCGCGCGAAGCGCGACGCGCTGGCGTCGCGGCAGGAGGCCGAAGCCAACGAGAAGGAGGCCGTCGCCGCGCAAGCCAGCGAAACCAAATTGCGCCAGCAAGCACAGGCGGATGAACTCGCCGCCCGCCAGCGCGCCTATGCCTCGGGCATGAACGTCGCCGCACAGGCGCTGGACGGGAACAATCTTGGCCGCGCGCTGGATTTGTTAAACCGCCAGCGGCCTTTGCCCGGCCAGAAGGATTTGCGCGGCTGGGAATGGCGTTATCTCTGGCAGCAGACGCGCAGCGATGCCTTGTTTACGCTTTGCCAGAATTCCGGCGAAATCGAATCGCTCACCGCTTCGGCAGACGGCCGCTGGCTCGCGGTAGGTGCGGATCACCGGGATGGGTTGGTGGTCTATGACGTTCAAACGCGGCAACCCGTTGCCCACCTCTCGCCCGGGGCGACCAAGGTGCGCGCGGTTTTTTCACCGACCGAACCGCTCCTGGCATTCACGACCTTGACCTATTTGCAGTCTGGAAAACAGGTCGCTACCTTGCATCTTTGGAATGCCGCGACCAAACAAATGGCTGCTGAATTCCCTCTGGACGGCATTGGGCTGGGTCTCGCGTTCGATAAGGACGGAAAGAAACTTGCGACTTCCACACAATTGCCGGACGGTGGAAACATCACCCTTTGGCGCATCGCCGACGGTGTCAAACTCGCCACTTATCGTCATGAACAACGAGCAACTCCTGATCCAGCCAGCGGATTTGCCGCGACTCCGGATTTGAGTCTGGCAGCCTGCGCAAAATCCTCCGGACAGATTGCCGTCATGGACCTGCGAACCGGCAAGGAGCTTTGGACCGCGCCGATTTCTGATGATTTCATTACGGCGCTCGCGTTTTCACCTGATGGCAAAACGCTGGCGTCCGCCGCCGGGTTTGGCGAATCAGACATCCGCCTGTGGGAAGCGGCGACTGGCAAGGAAATCGGGTCGTTGCAAGGCCACCATCGCTGGGTCGGCTCCATAGTGTTCTGGCCCGACGGCAAAAAGCTCGCCTCATGCAGCGCCGATCAAACGATTCGGATTTGGGACCTTGCCAGTCGCAAATGCCTGGACGTGCTGCGCGGCCATCGGCTCGAAGTGTGGCGCCTGACGTTATTACCGGACAATAAAACCCTGGCCAGCGGGAGCAAAGATGGCGAGGTCTGCGTGTGGGATGCGTCAGTCACTCATCCGCGGCAGGACCGCATCGCTATTCCCGACTCAGTGATAAACTGGAGTTTTGCTCCGGACAGCAGCTCGGTCTTAACGCAGGACTCGCAAGGACAAGTGGCGCGGTGGAGCGGCGCCGATTTCCAACAGAAGGAAATGCTGCTGGATCTCGGCACAAACCCTGTTGAAAAAAGCTTTGTTGCGAGAACCGGCTACAACCTGTTCTCGTCCGGAGGTCACTTCCTGGCAACGAGCTCACCTGGCGGGGAAATTTCCGTTTGGGACCTGTCACGGAGAATTTTGCAATGCAAATTCAAAGCCGGCAGTGGACGAGAGAGACCCGAAGCTTTTCTCGGGCAGGGCAACCAAGTGGTGGTTTGGCTCCCTCACGACAATCGCCTCTCGGAATGGGACTTGGACGCAAATCGAGAAATCCAATCGTGGGTGGCGCCGGTGGATTTCCACGGATTCGGCGTATCCCCGGATGCAGGGCTGGGAATTGCCGTTGGCTGGGAGGGGAACGTCACCGCCCGAAATCTCATCGAACACTCCAGCACGAATTTGCCCATCGACGCGTTGGAAGGTTGGACAGTCGACGCTTCGTCCGATGGGAAGCGGTTCGTGATTTCCAGCGCGCTGGGTTATGCGCGGGTGTGGAACACGGCCACCTGGCGGGAGGAAGCGACGCTGCGGGGAGTTCTCAACGCCGTAGACCAGGCGGTTTTTTCGCCCGATGGCCAGCGCCTGGCCACCAGCGGCAGCAACGCCGATGATGCGGTCAAGCTTTGGGATACGGCCAGTTGGCAGGAAGTGCTCACGCTCAAAAGTTCAGGTTCGCAAAATAATCGCACTGCCTTTTCTCCCGACAGCAACACCATCGGGGCGATGAGCGGTGACGGAATTTTGAGTCTCTGGCGCGCGCCATCATGGGACGAAATCAACCGAGCGGAAGCGAACAAAGAAACGACGCCCTAGCCGGAATTCACGTCATCACCGCTGCAGAATGCGATAGAACCGATATGGGAAGTTCGTCGCCTGCGGGTCCATCAAGTCAACGATATTTGTGACCGCCGTGTTCGTTAAAAGCGGCGTCCAATCCTGCAAATTCGTGGACGCCTCCAGCACGTAATTGCTGCCGGTCATCCCCGCGATTCTCAACCGAAACACACTGTTGGAAAAACCTTCGTAGGTGAAATAAAGCGGCTGGATCAAAAACGCCGCGCTCGCCTCAGCGCTGTTCATATAATTCGTTTCGAACGCGCTGGCCGATACCGTCGCATTCGTGAACAAATTGAACGCGCCGGTATAAAGAAGCGAGTTGGTGGTCGGAAGCGACCCGTCGAGCGTGTAATAAATCGACGCATTGGGGTCCGGCGATTGCAAGGCCACATTCGCGATTCTGACAAACGAGCCGCCGTTCGGAATAATGCCCGGCGGCGCGAGCGCCGGAACGCCCGGCAGGCTGTTGATCCAATCCGTGAACACCTGCACGGCATTCGTGTCGATGACATTGCGCGCGAGCGGCGGCATCTTGATCGCCGGCGCGTTCGTATTGATCCGCCCCAGCAACACCGAACGCCACACGTCTTTGGCCTTCACGATACATGCGCCGTCGATGCCGAGCGAATGCTGCGCCGGGTAATTCATGATGTTCTGGCCCGCGAGCGGCGTGTCGTATCGCGCGTCAAAATTCGCCTCGATCGAATTGCCCGGGCGATGGCACTGGGCGCAATTGGCGTCCAGATATGAGCGCGCCCGTTCCTCCAGTGATGCGCTCAGATTCGTCAGCGCCGACAGATGCTCGTAATTGGTGATGTTCGCCTCGTTGATCGCCGGGTTGAACAGCCCCAGCCGATTCAACGTCCGCAACTGGTTGTCCGTGTTGCCCGTCGCCGCATAAAGCAAATTGCCATTGATCTGCCGCGTGCTGACGCCCAGCACATATCCCGCCAGCGGCGTATGGCACGTCAGGCAATCCGCCGGGCTCGGATAATACCACGTCTGCGTGCGCACGCCGAACGCGTTCGTGATGAGAATGTCCTCATTCAATGCGCCGGTAAGCAAATCGGCGTCGCTGTCGTCCGGCCGCCACTTATAAGTCACGCCATAGACCGCGCCGTTGATGTCGCGCACGAGCAACCGAGTTTCCAATCGGCGCAACGGCACGCTCGCGTTCGTTTCATTGACCACCAGGTCGAAATTTTTCACAAAAACCGTTCCCGCCGGGAACGTCCACGAATTCGTCGGCAAAAATCCGATTTGTTCATCCGGTGTGATCGGCCCGCCATTGTTCGGCACCGCCATATAACGGCTCTTCACCGCCGCATCCGACCACAACGGCGTGTTCGGCTGGTAAGGAACCAATCCGCCCGCCGCGATTCGATTGGGCGTGTCGCTGAATGCGCCGGTGCCCGAGAGCAATAACGGCAGCGCGCCGTTGAACGTCGCCGGCATGTTCAGGAACGCCCGCACCGGTGCGTTCGTCGTCAAGCCATACGCCAACCCGCTGCCCGCGCTCACCGTGATGTTGACCGGCGCCGACGTGCTGCCAAGCCCGCTGCCATCGGTGGCAACCGCCGTCAAAGCATAGCTCCCGGGAGGGAGACCCGTTGCCGTCAACGTGTAAAGCGGCGCATCCGAACTATTGGTCAAACTGCCAAGCAACGTTCCATTGGCATAAAAGTCCACGCTCGCAATCGCATTATACTGCGCGTCCGCCTCCGCCGACACCGTCACACTCGCAGCCGCCGTGTAAGCCGAGCCGTCCGCCGGCCCCGCCATGATCACCGCCGGCGGCGGGTTCGTGTAGGGATAAAGCTGCGTCTGCGGCACAATCGCCTGCGCCGTGGACGGACTGCTCCACAGCAGCGTCGCCATCGCATTTCCCGTTTGCTGAAAATAATCCAGCCGCAGGTTGTAAAGCTGCTGGGCGTTCAGCAAGATGCTGCCGCTATTCGTCACCGTCGCCGAATGCGCGTGCCAATCGTCAATCAGCAATTGATCATTGACCCACAATCGCACGCCATCGTTCGCCATGACCGTGAACGTGTACGTTTCGCCAAATGGCGGCTGCACCGCCCCGGTCCAGCGCGTGGCAAAATTCGTCTGGCCGATGCTCGGGTCGGGGCCGACCGTGCTCCAATCGAAATTCACCATCGCATCCGTGCGCGCCAGCGTCGGCGGCACGCTGAACGACTCATTGGTGAATACGCTGCTGCTTGTGTTCGTCCAGTATTGCCCGAGCAATCCAGTGCCGTTACCCACCGCCGCGCTGTTGATAAACGATGCCGAAGCCACGCCGCTGTTCACCGCGCCGGATTTCACCGCGATTGCCTGCAGGTTGACCGTGTTCGTCACCATGAACGGACCCGTATAGAGCGTCGCGCCCGCGGTCGGCGCAGTGCCGTCAAGCGTGTAATAAATCGCCGCGCCGGGCGTGGAATCCGTCAGCGTCACCATTACGGAATTGGTAAATAAACCTCCGTTCGGCGAAATCACCGGCGCCGCCAGAAACGCTGTCAGCCCGTAAATCGAGAGCGTGTATTGCGCTCCGATATATACCTTTCCGTTGGCCACCGTGGGTGTGATCATTTTGATGCCGTTGCCGGGCACATCGCGCGAAAGCTGGCTGCTGTTGTATAATTGCTGCGACAGATTTGTCGCCGCCAAAGCATACAAAACTTCCGTGCCCGTCCCGCCGGCCCCATTCACCACCCACACAATCCCGTTGCTCGTGCCGTTGGCGGAAATCACCGGCGCGCCATTCATGGCTCCGAAGGATACCGGCGCCGTCGAAGCTGCAGGCGTCGCAACCTGCGCATTGGTGATTGTGTAAGCCTCCATCGGTCCGCCGCTTGGCTGCAAATAAAGCTGGTTATTGAAATACGTCGGCGAACTCCATGTCTGCCCGGTGGCTCCATAGGACTGCACGATATTATTGTCATTCCCGCCGGTGCCGTTGTAGTGGCCCATGTTGTCCCGATCCACGATATACAATTTCCCGCTCTTGCCCGTCCCCGCCAGCAGATGCGGGTGCGCCACGCTCCCCACC
This sequence comes from Candidatus Angelobacter sp., assembly GCA_035606845.1. Taxonomy (GTDB): domain Bacteria; phylum Verrucomicrobiota; class Verrucomicrobiia; order Limisphaerales; family DASXHY01; genus DASXHY01. The sequence goes on from DATNEA010000053.1 coordinate 25,797, forward strand.
GCGTCCGGCAGCAGAATCGGCCCGCACGCCCCCAAATCCAAATCCGCATTGGCCAGCGCCAATTGATTGTAGGGCGTGAAATAATCCGTGAGCGCCAGCTTGTTCGTCGTCGATAATCGAATAAAGCTGTCCGCGTAATCTCCGCCATTGGTATTGGCCGAAAAGCTGCCGTTGCCCGTTTCAAAATAAAGGTTCGTGTTGGCGTCCACGCACAATCCATTCCCGCCCATCCAGACGCCGCCTTCCGCCGCGTTCGGGCCAAAAGCCGCGGTGGTCGCGTTCGGCGTGCTGTTGAAAACGTAGTCAGTCAACTGGACCAGGTTCGTTGCATTATAGCCGATGACCCAGCCGTGATACGGATCCGTGTCCGCATATCCCGCATAAGCCACATACAACACGCCTCCCGCCAAGGTCAGCGCCGGGCGCTCGTTGCATCGCGCCGGGTTGAACGTCATCACGCCGCCGACACTGTCCCTGCCCTTCCCCGGCACCGACGCCGTCACCACCACCGGACTGTAAGGCTGCTCCAGGCCATTCGTGATATTTAGCGCGTGAATGCGATGATAAAAATTCGTCGTGCTCGTGACTTCGCGCGTGAACACATCCAGGTAGAGCGTGCCGGTGGCCGGATCAATGACCGGCGTGCCGGTCACGCCCACTTCCGGCACGATGTCCGGATAACAATTCCCGCAATACCGCGCGCCGAATTCATTTTGATTGGCCGACAACGCCGACACACCCAGATTCGTGTGCCACAATAGGCCGCCGTTCGTCCCCAGATTTCCATCCGCATCAAAGGCGTAAACGCTGTCGTGTTCGGTGGCGACAATAACTATATTATGCGTGCCCTGTCCTGGAATCGTCACGTTCGGCACGATCAACGGTTCGGTGTACACATACCCGTCCACCGTGTATTTCGTCAGAAGTCCAAAGTTGTTCGTGTTGACAATCGCTGGCGTCAGCACGGTTTCGTTCGTATTCGCGCCGTCGCGGCTATTGTCGTAATGATACGTCAGCACCGAGATGGCTGAACCCGTCGGCAACGTCGCGAACGAAAACGAAGGCGCCGCCCAGGCCGTGCCGCTGTCGTTCACCGCCGCCGCCGTGAAATAATAAGCCGTGTTCGTCGTCAGGCCGGAAATCGCATATGAATAACTGCCGCCTTCTTGCCCCAGATAAACACTGTTCGCCCACGCGCTCGCATTCGTCCCGCCCTCGCTCGGCCCATAATACAACGTCACCGCCGGCGTGTGGCTTCCAATCGAAACTACCTGGCCGTTCAAAATCGCCGAATTCCCCTGCACCGCCGTCGCCGCAAGATTCGTGATCACCGCCAGGTTCGGCGGCAGCGTGGTAAACGATTTCGAAGGCGTCGCCCATCCCGTTCCCGCGGAATTCGAAGCCGAAGCAGCAAAATAATAGGTCGTATTTCCCGTCAGGTTGGAAACGGCCGCGGCGAACGAACCGATCTGCAAGCCCAATGGCACACTCGCCATCCACGCGGCTGGATTTTGTCCGCCATCCGCCGGCCCATAATAAATCGTGACTGTGGGAAATTCGCCGCCCGTCGAAAGCACCTGCCCGTTCAATGTCGCGGACCTCGGCTGAACCGCCGTTGCCGGCAAGTTCGTCACCACCGGCAGGTTCGTGGCGCCTCCGTTATAATGAAGAACCACTTTGTTCCCGACCGTCACAATCGAAAACCCGCCCGCATTCGCCGGAGTCGTGCGCGTCCAAACCGGCGTGGGATTGAAATTGCCCGCAACGGTCGCCCCGGACCCGGTCAGATTGAACAATGTGTAATCATTCGCCTGATCCAAGCTGGCGCCGCAGCCGATTCCAATCGTCGCCCCGTCGCAACTCAGCACCGCATTCGCGCCATTCAAAATGATTTCATCATTGGCCCCGCTCGCCGCGCTGCCCAGGTCGAAATTGCACGACGCGCCGGAAACCAATGTCAGGTTGCCCTTGAACGTGTTCGTCCCAATTCCGCCATCCGTGCTCGCGAAAATTTTCGCACCCGCCGCCGTGCTCATCGAACCATTGACCGTCCCGTTGCCCATCAAACTTTGGTTCCCGCCAAGAACAAAACCAATTGCCGAAACATCGAAAACGGTTCCGGCGTCCACATTGATATTCGTGCTGGCGAGCGATCCGCCGAAGCCCAGCGCCAGCGTGCCGCCCGCGATGGTCGTTCCGCCCGTGTAGGTGTTTGCGCCCGAGAGAGTCAGCGTGCCGACTCCGGTTTTCGTCAACGCCCCGCTGCCGTTCGCAGCCAGAATCGGCGTGCCCGCAACCGCCCCGCCGCCACCGCCGCCGATGAACGTGACCGTCAACGCATCACCGCTCGCATAGCCGCTGCCCGGATTAGTGATCAAAATGTTCGTGACCGTCCCGCTCGTAAAATCCATCCGCGCAATCGCCGTCGCTCCGCTGCCGCTGCCGCCGGCGATGGAAACCAGCGGCGCGCCAACGTAGCCCGAGCCTCCATTCGCAATCGCAATCGAACTGACTCCGTAACCCGCCGGTGATTGCAACGGAATGCTGTCCACAATGCTGAAGCCGCCGTCATTGATCGTTGCGCCGCCCGGGTAAATAAACACACCATGAACATTGCCGCTGGTCATGAAATTCGGATTATCAACCGTGGCGCGCAACGCGCCGCCGTTGAAATTCAGCAACGACACCGGACCGGCATTCACCGCCGTCACGCCACCAATCGCGAGACTCCCATAGCTATCCAGGTTCATCACGTTGAGCGTGCCGGCATTATTGACCGTGGCCAAATCCAGCACGTAAGCCGTGCTCGCCGGGCCGATGATGGAGCCGCCGTTGAAAAGATTGATCACCGCAAGCCCGGGAGCCGAGCCCCAGTTGAAACTGATTTTGGAACCGCCGACCGCTCCCGCGCAAATTATCGAACCGCCGCCCGACACATTGAGAACGCCGGAACTCATCGTGCCGCCGCGCCCAACCGTGATCCAACCAGCGTCGTTGAATGTGCCGCCGGTAATATCCATCACGCCCATCGTTCCATTGCCGCCATTGCCACCGCCCACGCCGACCTCATTTGCGTTCAACGTCCCGGCGGAAAGCTGATAATAGCCATAACTGGAACTGCCGTCGCCGATGCGGAAATCAGCAATGCTCGCGCCTTGAACCTGTGTGAACGTGCCGCCACTCTGGAAAATCGCGCCCGGCACGGACGAATTCTCCCCAATGGCTATCGAGTAATTCGTGAAATTAGCGCCCGGCACGATATCCAGCACCGCCGCGCTCCCGGCAAGATTACCCACCGTCAACGTCGCGCTGCCCGCGGCGCTTCCGCCCGAGCTGGAGTTCACCATTGTTCCGGCATTCACGACCGTCGGTCCGCTGTACGTATTCACGCCCGCGAGGGTCAACGTGCCGGTATTGTTCTTCGTCAACGCCAGATTTCCGCCAGCGGTGCCATCGGTCATGTTGCCATTGATCGCCACGTTTCCCGTCCCCAGGATGAACACCGTTTTTGTGCCGGTATTCGTTGTCGCCATGCCGCCGTTAAAAATCAGGCTTGGCCCCGGAATCGGGCTGTTGTTGGTAAAACCGAGAGTCCGATTGCCGTTGGCCGTGCTGAGGATCAAGGCCGCATTGAAGGTCTGCACATTTGTGACTGTGGAATTCAGGTCGAACCCGCCCGAACCGTTCACGTTCAACGTCTGACTGCCAATCACCCCGGAACCAATCGTGTAGGGCGCCGCATTCTCCGTATCAAAAATGACCGCATCGACCCGTGTGCCGGTCGCACCCAATGAAATCGTGGTGCGCCCATTGCCTGCGTTGTTGAAAATCGCCGCATCATTGACGCCGGGCACTACCACACTGCCACTCCAATTTCCCGCCGTCGCCCAGGTCGGACTGAGCGTCCCGTTCCACGTCGCTTGTCCCGCCCTGATAACGGCCACTCCACCGAGCAGGAAAAGCCACGCCAGCATCGCTCGATTTAGTTTTGCCATTCTCCCTGCCGAACGAAGCGCGGAGCATTGCTCCGCCAGTTGCGCCCAAACCATCGCGCGGAGCAATGCTCCGCGCTCCGGTCGGGAGTTCAGCGCGCGAATAGTTCGGAAAATTCTCACCTTAAATTGAATGATTAAAGGCACTCGCCGTTAGCATTCTAAATGTCCGGTGGCAGGGTCCCTTTCTCCTGCTCCTCGACCTCCCGCCCGTACATCCAGCGAACCGCCGTCGTCACCTTGTTGGAAAATTTCCGAATCGAGTGCCGAACGTTTCCCACCGAATGATACGTGTAGTTGCCCACCGGAAATCCGTCGAGAATCACGTAATCAAACACCTTCGGCTTCATCCCCCGTGGCGGCCTCGGCAAATCCGTCACGAAGACCAGTCCAACGCAAATGGAATCCGGCCCCTGCTTTTCGACGAAATTCTTCGCCCGTTCAGCCGCCGCCGTCCCCGAAATCAGCCACGATTGATTCAACGGCGCCCGCATCAGGTTCGTGTAACCGCTGTCGACCACGATTCCCTCCGGGAATAGCTTCACGATCTTGCCGCAGATGATGCGGCGATTTTGAATGCATTGCGCCCGCAATTCCTCCACGTGCTGCAAAACGGCGAGATTCTCATTCGTCGAGGTGCTCGTGGGAGCCGACGATGAGTTGGTCTGGGCAAAAGCCGACGCGGCCGCAAACACGAAAACGAAGATGAATTTCACAACCTTGCTGGGATCAGAGCATTGACAGAAAAGATGTAGCGATGAGCAGCGAGGATTTTTGGATTTTGGCGAGGCTTTGGCGAAGGAGCAGGTTTGAAAACCCTGTGACTGAGCCGAAACGAAGCCAAAATCCAAAAAGACCGCTGATTTGTCGTCTTCAGCTCATCGCTACAGCTTTGATGGAAATGCTCTAAATGACCGCACCTCGGACACCGGAATGAAATTGCAGGCGCGCTTTGCATGGACCGTATATCTTTTAAACCCTGCCATGCATGCCCGTCAAGGCGTAGTGAAAGTGGGCACTGCCCTGATTTGAACGGAGCGCGGCTCTGTGAGCCGCAGCGTGTTTCAAGGGCGGAACGTCTTGCGAAATCTGAGGCTTTCGATTTGCTCAGTTGCCGCGGGTCGCAGACCCGCGCTCCGCACATCCCGCAAATCCGGGGGATTGGCGGGAACAGTGCCACCGGCATCTTGCCGGTGCGAAACTCTCGGAGATCTCAGCTTCAATCTTTCGGATTGCTGTGCCCGCCGTTCAACGCCATGTTCTTGCCTATGTTCGGTGAAGTTCGCCGTTTCGCTTACATGTTGCTCGCAGCCCTGTTCGCAGTGCAGTTTTCCAGCCCGGCAACTGCCTCATCCCAGCCGTATGGAATAAACATCCGCCCGCCCGCGAACGCTCCTTTGCAAATGCCCGCACGCGCCAGCGGACCGATTCCGCGGTTGCTTTCCCAAACCGGCGCCTTCAAGGACACTCCCAACCTGGTGCCCAGCGACGCTTTGATTCCCTACGACGTCATCGTTTCCTTCTGGTCCGATGGCGCAATCAAATCGCGCTGGGTCTCCGTGCCAAGCGGCAAAATTCATTTCACCGCGACGGGCGAATGGACGTTTCCCGCCAGCACGGCGTTCGTCAAAAATTTCGAAATCGCAACCAACGACTTGGAGCCGCAATTCAAAAAACGCCTGGAAACCCGCCTGATCGTCCGCGACGCCGACGGCGGCGTTTACGGCGTCACTTACAAATGGCGCGACGACAACAGCGATGCGGATTTGCTCGAAACCAATTTGACGGAATCGATCGCGATCAAAACCGCCACGGGAACGCGGATGCAAACATGGTATTACCCCAGCCGCGCGGATTGTCTGACCTGTCACACGCCACTCGCGGGCGGAGTGTTGGGCGTCAAAACCCGGCAAATGAATCGCGATTTTCGCTACGCCTCGGGCGTCATCGACAACCAATTGCGCGCGTGGAACCACCTCGGTCTCTTCGACACTAATTTGAATGAAACGGAACTGTCCCACCTGCCCCGCCTTGCCGATCTCTCCGACACCACGCGCAGCCTGGAAGATCGCGCCCGCTCGTATCTCGATGCGAACTGCGCCCAATGCCATCGCCCTCACGGCACCGTGGCCTATTTCGATGCCCGCTACGACACGCCGCTGGCTCGGCAGAATCTCATCGGCAGCCACCCGTTGATTGACGAGCGCATCGATGATTCCCGCATCATCGCGCCCAACGACATCTGGCGCTCGATCCTCTTCATGCGCGTGAACACCACCGAACCCTTTAAAATGCCTCCGCTGGCGCGCAACACCATCGACCAGGAAGGAACGGCCTTGCTGCGGCAATGGATTGAAAGCATGCCCGGGCCGCCCGTTTTGCCGCCGCCGGAAATCTCGCCCGCCGGCGGCAATTTCGACAAACCGACCGACGTCACTTTGAAAGCCGAAGCCGGCGCGACCATCCGCTATACATTGGATGGCACCGTGCCGACCAGTTCCGATTTGCTTTATGAAAAGCCCCTGCATCTGAGCGGCCCCACCATTCTCCGCGCCAAAGCCTTCAAATCCGGCTTCACCAAAAGCATCACCTCGCAGGACATTTTTATCATCAACGGCGGCTGATTGATTTTGGGGAGCGCGCCCGCCCCGAGTGCGGTGAGCCGCGCCCTCGCGGCTCACCGTTGCGGGTGAAAATGTCTCACCGTTTGGGCCCTGCGAACGCCACAATAGGTCGACCCCGCTCTTTTTTGCCCAATCGGCACCGTAGCCCACGGCGAGGCCCAAAAGAGCGGGGCGCCGACCAGCAGCCGAGGCGGCTGCGCTCCCCGCGAAATTCATCTTCATCGTTCCAGCCGGGGGGGTCGGGTGAGGACGAGCGTGCAACCAACTGAATCTTTCCAGCTTGAAAATCATTTCGCGTTCGGCACGACCACCACACCCCACGGGCTCCCCGGCGATTTGACACGCGCGATTTCCTTTTCCGCCGCCAGATCCACCACTGAAACGTCATCCGATGGCCCATTGGCAGCGAACAGATATTTTCCATCCGGCGAAATATCGATGCCCCACGGCCGCGTGCCGACCTTGATCGTATTCAACACCTGATACGTCTTGGCATCGACCGCGCAAACCGTCCCGCCGCGCCCCGTGCTCACATAAACCTTGCTGCCATCCGGCGACACTTTGACCGTCATTGGCCGCGAACCTTTGGGCAGCGTGATCACCTTGAGCAACGATTGGTTCACTGAATCGATCACGTTCAATTCACCGACCGATTCCGACGAAACAAACGCCCGCGAACCGTCCGGCAAAAAATCAATGCTGCGCGGACGCGGATGCACCCGGAAATGCCCGATCACCTTGGCTGATTCCGCATCGATCGCAAAAACGTCCCCCGCCGTCTCGCAAGTGATGTAAAAAATTTTGCCGTCGGGACGAACACCCGCGCCCTCCGGTTCGCGCCCCACCGGCACGAACGTCACAATTTTTCCCGTCACGGCATCCAGGACCGTTGCCGTGCCGGTGTCTTCATTGGAAATGTAAATGCGTTTGCCGTCCTTGCTCACCGCGAACTGTTCCGGATCCGAACCGGCCGGGATTTTGCGCAGGAACTTTTTTTGCGCCACATCCACGATGCCCAAACCGTCCGCGGCCTTGTCTGCCTTCGCATTGTCATCATCGTCATCGTGCCCCTTGGCAAAAATCGGATTGCCATGGGCGTCCAATTTCGGCGGCGGCTCGATCGGCGTCCCGCTCAACGCCACATAAACCAATCGGCCATCCGGGCTGGCATGAATGCCGCGCGGACGCTTGCCCACCGGAATCGTGGCCGTGACTTTGAAATCGCCGCCATCGATGACCGTCACATCGCCGGATTTTTCATTCGAAACAAAAATCTGGTAACCACCGCCGGAGGCGGCCCTGGCGGAAACATCGAACAACGCCATCGCGCCAATCACACTGGCGGCAAGCAGAGCATTTGGGAGAATTCGCATGCTATTCCTTTAATGGATTTCCCGAGCAGTGAGCAACTTCTTTTCGGGAACCGATCCCATAAACGCAAAAACGCGCCGAATGTTGCTTCGGCGCGTGTGCGACAGAAATTGATGACGAGCGCAGCGGAAACCGTCCGCGCCCGCCGTCAAGTTCGCTTAGGGATAAATCATGCGGTAGAACACCGGCCCGTTGGTCGGGTTGATCGGGATGGTCACCGTGTCGGTGCTGCTGGCGCCGACCACATCATACCAGTTGGTCGAATTGAGGCCCACGCCCGGCGCGTTGGTCTGCGCTTGCAAACGCCAGCCGGTGTGGTCCGCCGGCCAGGACAGCGTGATCTGGCCGCCGGAGACCTGGAAGGCCAGGTTCGCGGGCGTCGTGTTCACGGGGCTCGCGCCGCCGCTCACGAGCGTGATCGAGCCGTCCACATCGAGGTTCGTCTTCCAGACGTAGGTGCTCGCGCCGGTCGAATCGGTCGAGGGCAGCACGATCGTCGCGAAGCCGCTCACCGGTTGGTTGAACAGCTTGAATGTGTCGTTGTCGATGAGGTCGGAGCCCAGGTTCGTCACATTCAACGTCGCGCCGTTGGGAACAATCGAACCGGCGACGATCATGTCGTTCGTCGCGCCCGCGTTGGTGCGGTTCAATTCCATGGTCACAACGCTGTTCGCGGCGAGCGTCAGCGCGTTCGTAATGTTCAATGCGCCAATGCCGTCGCCGGGATTGATATCGGCCTCGCCGCCACCGATGGCGGTGACGGAGCCGAGGATGGTCCCCGCGCCGGTCAGTGTTTGCTGTCCGATAGCGCCGAGGTTCAGCGTGCCGCCGATGCCGCTCATGTCCAGTTTGCTGCCGTTGCGAATCGCAATTTGGAAATTGCTGTCCAGCGTGGCGCTGTTGGTCAGGGCCAGCACGCCGTTGCTGACGGTGGTATCGCCGGTGAAGCCCATCGAACCGCCGATAGTGAATGTGCCGGTGCCAACCTTGGTCAGGTTGTTGCTGGTCGAGTTGAATGTTCCATCGAACTCGGTGCTGAGGTTCTTGCCACCGATGACAAACGTGCTGCCGCCAGAGGCGCCGATGAAGGGCGAGAAATCGCCCACGAGCGCACCCAATTCGAAAGTGCCTGCGCTCTTGCTGGTGATGGTCGCACCGCTGCCGGTCATGTCGAAGGTCGTGTTCGGGCTGCCCTGGCTGCCCGCGAATCGGAAGAAGCCCGGACCGGTCGAGATAAAGATGGTCCCGGTGTCACCGTAGAGCTGCGTCGCGCTGCCCCACGACCAGGTTTCATTGTTATCGATGACCACCGTCAGGTTGCTGGAGGTGGTGAGGTCGCCCGTGATCGTCAGATTTTCGCTGCCCGGACTGTCGAAGGTCGCGTTCGTTTCAGCGATGATTGGGTTTGCCAGCGTCACAGCCGCCAGGCTCAAATTGCCCCCGCGGAATATCACCGGGCCCGTGCCGAGAGCCGACGAGCCGCGGACGTTGAGCGTGCCGTTGCTGATGATCGTGCCGCCGGTATAGGTGCTGGCGCCGCGAACGATTTGCGAACCGGCGCCGGTTTTCACCACCGCCAGTTTGCCGCCAGTGCCGTCGTTGTCGGCCATGATCACGGACGTATCGGCGCTGCCGGTTCCGTCGTAATCGATGATGAGGTTATTCGTCCCGGTTCCGGCGTCATTCACGATTTCGCCCGAGCCGCCATTCAGCCGGCTGACTGCGAGGTCGAAACCGTTGAGGTCGAGCTTGCCGCTGACGCTGACGTTGTTGTTGCCCGCGCCGGTGTCCGGGATCACTCCCGCAGCGGCCAGCTTGACCGTGGTGCCCGCGCCGACCGTGGTCGCGCCGGTGTAGCTGTTCGCGCCGCCGAGCGTGACGGTCGCGGTGCCGTTGAAGGTCAGATTGCCGGAACCGGTGATGCCGTTGTTGACGGCGAATGAACCGGAGCGATCAAAGACCAGCGTGCCATTGTTCGTGACGGCTGCCGGTCCGAGGGTGCCGACGCCGGTGCCGGTGCCCACCTGGAGCGTTCCGGAAGCAATCGTGGTCGCGCCGGCATACGTGTTGTTCTGCGCGAGCGTGAGCGTTCCGTTGCCCTGCTGGGTCAACGTGCCGCTGCCGCTGATGGCGCCGTTCACGCTGCGATTGTCCGGCTGCATGAAGACCAGCGAGGCGTTGTCGGTGACATTGCCGCTGCCGATATTGCCGCTGCTGGACAAGTCGCCGACCTGCACGGTGCCATTATTGATGGTAACTCCACCGGTGTTGTCGTTCAGGACATCCAGGACCAGCGTGCCGGAGCCGTTTTTCGTCAAGGTGGCCGGACCGCTGATTTTTCCAGCGCCGGTGCCGGTGCCGTCCGCCAGCGTGTAAGTGGTGGTGGTGTTATTCACCGTCACCGAGCCCGGCTTGACCGCGGTTTGCAGCGAAACAAAATTATTCGCGCTCGAATCGTCGAAGGTGACCGCGTCACCGTTGGTGAACGACCACGGATTCGCGCCGTTCAACCAGTTCAAGCTGCTCGTCAAATCCCACGTGGAACCCGCACTACCGCTCCAGGTCAACGCGTCGTTGGCGGTGTCGGAAATGATCAGATTAATTTGACCCGGGACGTCGTCGCTCAGAGTCGCCGACTTGCCGGCCTCGGAGAAACCGGTGACGGTCAGATTGGCGGACGAACCAGTGCCGCTCAAAAGCGCGCCGGTGTAATGGATCAGCGTGTAACTTCCATTGGGCAGTGTTGCCAACTCATTCAACTGGAGCTTGCCGCTGGTCAGCGTCAAATTTCCGTTGATTTCAATCTTATCGTGCGCGACCGAACCCATATCGCACACGTATGTGCCGCCCGTGAAGGTGACATCGCCGTTCGCTTCGTTCAGCGCGCCAATTACGCCATTGGTGGCGGGGGAAATCGTCGTGCCGGCTGGAATCATCAACCCGCCGCTGACCGTACCGGCGCCAAACACGGTTTGACCAACCGTGGTGCCCAAGACAAGCCCGGCGTTCTGGCTGTCGTCCAGCGTTGCGCCGCTATCAATGATGATTGCCGTACTGTTCGAAATGTAGGATGAAAACGCCAGCGTCAACGTGCCCTGGCTGATGATCGTGTTGCCCGAATAACCATTCGTGCCATTGAGCGTGAGATTGCCGCTGCCGGATTTCGTGAAGCCGCCAATGCCGCCATTGCCAATCGGATTGACGAAAAAGAGCGTGTTGCCGCCATCGTTGATCGTGCCGCCGCCCGCGCCGAATGTCACCGTGCGCGTGGAAAGGTCCTCGACATTGCCGGACGCATATTGCAGCGCGCCGCCGCCGAAGTTAATGTCGCCGTTGCCGAGATTGGCCAGGCTTGAAAATACGGTTGTGCCGCCATTCAGATTGATTCCGCCGCTGAAGGTATTCGCCGTCGCGAGCGTCAACGTGCCGGAACCCGCTTTCGTCAGCGAACCCACTCCGCCGATGCCGCCCGTGCCGGAAATGGTGTAGTTCTTGGAAGCGTTCACCAGCGTCGTCGGCGGCGCCACGTTCGCATTCAGCGTGACCGTGATGGGCGACGTGCCGCTGAGCGTGTCTTCAAAAACCACCGAATCCGCGAGCGAGCCGTTCTGCTGGAATACGCTCGGATTGCCGCCAGCGTCGCGCCAGTTCACGGAAGTATTAATATCCCAAACTCCGTTGCCGGTCGCCCAGGTAATCGGCTCGTTCACGTTGGTAATGACCAAATCAATCGAGCTGTTGTCGACGTTGTTGCTCAGGTAACCGCCCGAATGCGGCGGCAAAAACGCCAGCTTGAACTGCGCGAACGTCGCGCCGTCGATCGCGTTCGTCCATTTGACGAGCGGATATTGTCCGGCCACGGCCGAACCGGAAAGAATCGAAACGTTGACCGTGCCGTTCACGGTGAGGCTGTTGGTCAGGTTCAACAACGCCACGGTGTTCGTGGTCGGAACGGTGGGAGCATAGAAATTCAGCGCGCTGCCGGCGTTAAGAATCAGGTTGCCGCCGATCGTGAGCGAGCCCACGCCGTTCGTATCGCCGGGAGCAATGACGCCAGCGGCTGCCACCGTCACCGCATTCACGCGGCCAATGCCGCCGAGCGTCGCGCCGCCATTCACGTTGACCTGGCTGCTCGAAATCGAGCTGTCCACCAGCAGCGTGCCTTCTTCGATATCGGTCAAGCCGCCATAGCTGATGCCGCTGCTCGGGGCGTAAATCACCCTTCCCACGCCGTTCTTCATCACATTCGCTCCCGAACCGCTGGGCTGGCTGATGTGGCCGGTGATAATGAAATCGCCAAATGGATTTCGCTGCGAAAACATTACCTCCCCACCCGCAGAAATGCGCATGCCCGTGGCGCTGTCCCGGAAAACGACGTTTTGCGGGCCGACGTTGGACGTGATGAGAATGCAAGCGTGGTTCAAATTGAAGTTGCGCGAATTGGCGTCCATTACCCAGTCCACGCCCAGCGAATTGGGCATGTTGAAACGAACACCACCGGAAGTGGTCAGCGTGCTGCTCAAACGAAACGCGGAAGGCCCATTGAGCGGATTCGAACTGACGATATCAATCCACTGTTGCGTGCCACTCAGGCTGGCCCCGTTGGCCGTGGACGTGGAAGGATTCGGCGTGAAGGCAATCGCCGAAGTCGCCGGAACGAGGGTCAGCGAGGAATCCAGCGCGCCAAAATCCGTTCCATTCAAAGTGATATAAGGGAAACCGGCCAAAGCCGTACCGATGGGATCAACCATGATGCCGCCCGAGGTGTTGTCGATGCTCAGCATCGCCGCCGCGTTGCGGACCAGCCCGCCATTCAATGTCAGCGTGTGGCCGGCGCCCAAAATCCAGTTCTGGGTCGTGTCGCCGAGCAACGCGAGCGGCCCGCCCAGCGTCAGATCCTGCGAGGCCGCCGACATATCCAGCCCCGATGCGCCGAGCGTCAACGTCGCGCCGGCGATGGCGTTGGTGGAAGTTGAATTGATTGTGACCAATCCGCCCGGATTCAAAATCTTCAAACCCGCCCAGCTCGCGTCGGTCGCCAGCAAGGTCGTGTTGGCCGCGCTGACCGTGCTGTCCCACGTGGCCACATCCGAATTTGTGGGAACCACGCCGCCAACCCAGGACGTTGTCAGGTCCAAATCGTCACTGTTATTGGCTTTCTGAATGGTGCTGCCGCGAACCGCGCTGGCGGCGGCCAACAACGCGCCAAGCGCAACGAATCGCAGGGTTTTGCCTAGGGAGATCACGCTCAAACCGGGTAGTTTCGTATCTTTAATCATAGTTAATTCAGCCGACCGCCGTCTGTGACGACACTTCACCCACCAGAGTAATCACACGGGATGAGTGCTGCGTCGAAGTCTGGTTACTGCTTGTCGACCCTATATTATTTATCAGCAGGCCCACAATTGAGGCAATGAAAAACAACCTGCGACCGCTCGAAAAGTGCATCCCCAATTCTGGGGATAAGCTCGCGCGCCCATGAAATGTCACTCCGAGTCGGTGCCGCACGCGCCGCGCTGGAGCGCGGCTCTGTGAGCCGCAGCAACGTTCCGATTTTTCGGATCACCGAATCTCCTCAGACGTTTTGGACTTCCAACGTTGCTGCGGGTCGCAGACCCGCGCTCCTTTCGTTTCGGACCGCGTCCGGCGACGCTGCCGCCATCGTTTCAGCGCGCAAAAAAACCACCGATGAAGAACTGGAACTTCATCGGTGGCATGGAGGACAACTGGATTTTTAGAATCGCAGCGTCAAATCCAATTGCAGTAGATTATATTGGGTGACCGGATTCACCTGCGGAATATCCTGGTTGTCACCGCCCGTGCCCAGCTTGCTGTTAATGCGCGTCGCATAACCATAGCGCAGCGTCGCAATGAGGTTATCACTCAAGCCGTACGCGATGGATGAATAAAAACCCTCGAGGTTGCCGCGGCCTTCAAAGAAGTCCGAGTCAATGAGGTTGGGATCCAGTGCGTATTGCTCGGTATGCTGATAATAAAATCGCGCTTCCCACGCGTGCCGACGGGACGTGGAACCGTAGACCATGCCGAGATTATTGTGGCTGCCGATCGCCAATCCGATTTGGTACGCCTTATTCTCGTCCGTTTGCGGCTTGAAGCCGGAAATCGTGGCCGAGTTGCGCGTCAAATATGCCTGATACGCATTCGCCGCCGCTTCCGCGCGCGCTTTCCCATCGAAGTTATACGCGAAATCGCCGAACAGCCGCGCGTCGAATTTGGAAACCGGAAAGTTGAACTCGAACGGCACTTCCAAAATCGTCAAATGATCCAATCCCACCTGGTTATTCGGGAAATTCGCGCTCTCAAAACCTGGAGTGACTCCGGAAGTCGGGTAGCCGCTCGCTCCCGGCGTTGTGCCAGTGCCAGGCCCAAGATACGACCCCTCGCCCACGAACGGATCTCCCAATCCCGGCGAGAACGGGTGCTTCGCATCGCTCCGTTTCATCCCCACGTATTTATATATGGTGGCGCCCACCTTGGCCGTAACGTTCGTCGTGATGTGATAAGTCACGCCACCCTGCCAGGCGAACTGGAACACATTCTCTGAATTCTGTCCTGTCAGGCCATTAATTCCCAGTCCGCCCGTCGCTGTGGTCGGATTCACGTCTTCATAAACAAATTGGCCGAAATTTCCCCACAGGTCCGCATGGCCGACCGTATAGGTCAGGTGTTCCGCCAAACCTTCAGGGTAGAAGTCGGAGTCCCATACCATCGGTGTGGTATAGAGCGGCATCGGCATTTTGCCGGCGGTCAAATCGAGCCATGAGGTCGGTTTCCAGCCGAGATAAACCTGTCCGACATCCACACCGAAAGTCGATTTGCCGAACGGCCCATTGAACGGCGCGCCGCTGCTCGAGGAACCAAGGGTCACCCAGGATGAGCGCGGATTGCTCGAAGTATCCAGGCGAACGCCGTAGTAAAAATTATCGAACGCATCACCTTTCAAACCCAGCCGGACCGCAGTGCGCAAACGATTCAAATCAATTTTTCCGTTCGCCAGGGTTTGCGCCGTGCGGTCTTCGTATCGCAACCGCAGATCGCCATACAATCCAATATCTTTGATTCCTTTGCTGATCTTCCAGCGCGAAGCCGCCTCCATGGCCGCGACTTCGTTGGTCCGCATGGCGTCAGCTTCGGCTTTGACCTGATCAGCCTCCTGCTGAGTGACGAGGCCTTTTTTGACGAATAGGTCGAGCAATGGGTCCGGCGTCTCAGCGGCCTTCGCTGTGCCGGCTGCGACGCCGGCGATAATGGTTGCGAAAGCCGCCATCCGGATGCTTTGTTTACGGGAAGATTTTTTGTAGTTTTTAGAGTTGGGATTTAGCATCGGTCGTGACGCTAATTTCCCGCCGTGACGTTTCCTTGGCGTGCTTGTTACGTTTGCGTTACGAACATTACGCCGGAGCTTGGAGCTTTAAATTTATTTCCCCGGCCTGAACTTGATCCCCAACTGATCAAACAAAAACGCATACACATCCGCCTCCTCCGCAATGCGTTCATCCAAGGCCGTCCCGATCCCATGGCCCGCGTTCGCCGTGGTGCGCAATAGAATGGGATATTTCGATTTATTCGCCGCCTGCAATCGCGCTGTCATTTTGCGCGAATTGTAAGGATTCACCCGCCCGTCGTGATCGCCCGTCAGAAACAGCACCGCCGGGTAGCGCGTTCCATCCACCACATGATGATACGGCGAATACGCATACAGCGCCTTGAACTGCTCGCGATTTTTCACCGTGCCAAATTCCGTCACGTTGAACGCCCCGTTCGGCTCGAGTTCCGTGCGCAACGAATCATAAATGCCCACGTGCGACACCACCGCGCGCACCAAATCCGGATGCTGCGTCAGGAAAGCGCCCATCAGCAGCCCGCCATTGCTCGCGCCTTCCACCGCCAATTTTTCACGCCGCGTGTAGCCCGCCTTGATCAGGTATTCCGCGCACGCCGCGAAATCATCAAACACATTTTGTTTCCGTGTCAGGTTTCCCGCCCGATGCCATTCCTCACCGAACTCGCCGCCGCCGCGCAGGTTCGCGACCACGTAGACGCCGCCTTGATCGAACCAAACCCGCCGCGCCACATTGAAGTTCGGCGCCAAACTGATCCCATAACCGCCATAGCCATAAAGTAGCGTCGGATTGTTGCCATCGAGCTTGATTCCCTTCTTGCGAATGATATTCATCGGGATTTTCGTCCCGTCCTTCGAGGTCGCAAACTCGCGCACGACTTCCATGTCGCTGAAATCCGCCGGCGAACTCCCCGCCAGCGCCGTCTCTGTCGTTTTGCCGCTCGCCGGATCATATGCCATCCACTTGTAAGGTTCGATGAAGGTGATATCGCGGTAGAACAGCTTGTCTCCATCGGGGCAAAGCATCCCCTGCACCGCGGAAACCGGCTGCGTCGGCACCACGGCGGTCTTGTGCTCTTTCAAATCAAAAAATCGAATTTGCGACGGCCCACCGATCAAATCCGCCACATATAATCCGCTCGCTGACGCGCAAAAGCCTTCAATCACCGCCTCGCTTTGGGGAACCACCACCTCGGCTGAGGCAAACGCCGCCGGTGCATCGTTGGACCCTTTAAACCATTGGTAACTTAATGCCGGGGTCCCGGTGGCAGTGACAGTGAAATTCGCTGAACCTTTTTCAGCAGCATCCAACGGCAATCGCAAAATCTTCCCGCGCGGCGCATCCTTGCGCGAAACTAAATAAAGCGCGTTGCCGTCACGGCTGAACCCGCCCTGTTTGATGCCATCTTCAAAACGGCTGATCTGCGTCCAGTGATTTTCCGGCCCGAGCAAATAAAACGCGTAATCTCCACCGTCCCCGTTCGCGACAGTCGCCAGCACGTAACGGCCATCCCGGCTTGATTCCAAAACAATTTCCGCAATCCGCGGAAACTCCTTGCCCAACTCATAACGATCCTGCTCCACCGGCGTGCCCAGCCGATGAAAATAAATCTGCTGGAAAAAATTTAGATCCTCCGCCGGCCGTTCCCCGGGATGCGGATACCGCGTGTAATAAATTCCCGTGTCGTCGGCATTCCAGGCCACGCTGCCGCCGGCGGTCGGAAATTGGACGCGCGAAATTTTGTCCGGCAACGCCTTTCCCGTTTCCACATCATAAATATACAACGTGCCGTCCTCGCTCCCGTTCTCGGACAAGGACACGGCCACTTTCTTTCCGTCGTGCGATGGCACCCAAAAATCCATCGCCGTCGTTCCCTTCGGATTGAGCTTGTTCGGATCCAGCACCACGCGCTCGGAATCCGGGTCATCGAGCGATTTGAGCGTAATCAACCACGGCTGTTGTGCCGGCGGCTTGAACTTCATCGCGAAAATAATCCCCGGACGATCCACCAAATCGGAGTAATTCGCCGAAGTTGCGGAATAAAGCTCCTTCAACCGCTCCGCCACTTTCTCGCGCGCCGGCAAGTTATCCAGATACGCGCGGCTGATTCTGTTCTCCACCGCATTCCACGCCTTCACCGCCGGATCATCGAAATTCTCCAGCCATTGATAATCATCCACCACGCTCGTGCCCCAATACGTATTCGTCACCGGATGCTTCGGCGCCACCGGATACTGAGCTGCGTTCGCCGCAAACGCCGCGAACATCGTCGCCAAGCCCAATGCAGGAATCCTCGAAAAAGCAGGTTGTTTCATGTTTTAGAATTTGACCACAGCTATGCCGATTTCCTTCAAAACTCCGCGATATGTGACACGCTTGACCTGCGCTGAATTAAACCACCAATCAGCGGACCTTCCGAACGGTTGCAAAGTTTCTCCATTTCCATGAATCCAAAGCCCACTATAACCCCTCCAAAGAGGGATGGTTAGCGCCCCACGGTACAGTAGGGTCTCACCGTAGGCCAGCGACTTATGAAAGAGACCCCCTATTCTCCTGATCACCTCAGGATGGCGCGTCCAGAAAAATTGATTCACCGCGCCAAAAGCCAGTCCGCCCCGGCCACTCGCGCCTTCACACTCATCGAACTGCTCGCCGTCATCGCCATCATCGCCATCCTGGCCGCGATGTTATTGCCGGCGCTGGCCAAAGCGAAGCAAAAAGCCCAGGGCGCGCACTGCATGAACAATCTTCGCCAATTGACCATCGCCTGGAAAATGTATCCCGATGACAATGGCGGCAAGCTCGTCCCGAATGGCGATGAAACCCATCAACCCTCCAGCCCCACCGACACCGCCGGCCTGTCCGGCGGCCCGCTCGCCCAATGGTGCCCCGGCCGCCAGGACGATCAAAACAAACTCAGCGCCGCCAACGCCACTGGGCCCAACATCGGCCAGCAATGGATAAAAATGGGTCTGCTTTATCCCTACGTAAACAGCGTCGACGTCTACAAATGTCCGGCCGACCAAAGCAGCGTCAACTTCTTCGGCAAGCAATATCCGCACGTCCGCAGCATGTCCATGAACACCTGGCTCGGCGACATCGCGCCCTACGCCAACATCACCACCGTCGTTTCCTATTACAAGGAATCCGACCTGGTCCGGCCCGGCGCCGCCAATCTATGGGTCTTCATTGACGAGAACCCCATCAGCATCAACGACGGCTCGTTCATCTGCAGCCCGCAAATCAATGAATGGATCGATTGCCCCGCGTCCTATCACGACAACGCCGGCGGCATCTCCTTCGCTGACGGCCACGCCACCATCAAACGTTGGGTCGATTCCACCGTCCTCAAAGGCTGGGCCCCGCCGACAATTCAACCCGGCAACCCCGGCTTCGTCCGTCTTCCGCCCGGAAATCCTTCAGACCTGGGCTACCTGCAACAATACAGTACCGTCGGGAAGTAAATTGACAGCTACGGTCGTGCGGCGATGATGCGGCGAGACTCCGCTCGCGGCGTATCGGCAGAAGCTCCAAACCTCAAGCGTCCAAGCTCCAGAGAAAATCCAAACATCAAGCTCCAATTCACCGGCGGGCCGTTTTGGCGCTTGGAATTTGGCGCTTCTCTGGTGCTTGGACGCTTGGTCGTCGGCGCTTTTCCAACCGCTTTTTCCTTTCGCTCCATCTCCAATCCGTGTTCAATCTGCGCGTTTAACTACGCCCTCGCGACGGAGCGCGGCTCTGTGAGCCGCAGCAACGTGATGGCCCCGGGCGACTAATAGATTTTTACGATGCCAAAGCGCACTGACATTCATTCCGTCCTCATTATTGGCGCCGGGCCCATCATCATCGGCCAGGCGTGCGAGTTTGATTATTCCGGCACCCAGGCGTGCAAAGCCCTCCGCGAAGAAGGCTACCGCGTCATCCTCGTCAACTCCAACCCGGCCACCATCATGACCGATCCGGAGTTCGCCGACCGCACCTACATCGAGCCCATCACGCCCGAAGCCGTCGAAAAAATCATCATCCGCGAACTGGATGAAATCAAAAAAATGGGCGTGCCCGTCGATCAACGTGCTGACGGCGTCTCGCCGGCAGTTCCCAATAAATTAGCCCTGCTCCCCACCCTCGGCGGCCAAACCGCGCTGAACACCGCCATGAAACTCCACAACAGCGGTGTCCTCCAAAAACACGGCGTGGAAATGATCGGCGCCAAAGCCGAAGCCATTGAAAAAGGCGAAGACCGCCAGGTCTTCAAAGACCTCATGCTCACCATCGGCCTCGACGTCCCCGTTTCCGGCACCGCCCACAACATGGAGGAAGCCCGCGCCGTCGCCGACAAAATCGGCCGGTTCCCGCTCATCATTCGCCCCGCCTACACCCTCGGCGGCACTGGCGGCGGCATCGCCTATAACCGCGACGAATTTGAAGAAATCGCCAAGCGCGGCATCGAACTGTCGCCCGTTTCCGAAGTCCTCATCGAGGAATCGCTCCTCGGCTGGAAGGAATACGAAATGGAAGTCATGCGCGACAAAGCCGACAACTGCGTCATCATCTGCTCCATCGAAAACTTCGACCCCATGGGCGTCCACACCGGCGACAGCATCACCGTCGCACCCATCCAGACCCTCACGGACAAGGAATACCAAATCATGCGCGACGCCTCATTCGCCGTCATCCGCGCCGTCGGCGTGGAAACTGGCGGCTCGAATATTCAATTCGGCGTCAACCCGGACAACGGCCGCATGGTGATCATTGAAATGAACCCGCGCGTCAGCCGCAGCTCCGCGCTTGCGTCCAAAGCCACTGGCTTTCCCATCGCCAAAATCGCCGCCAAACTCGCCGTCGGCTATCTCCTCGACGAAATCAAAAACGACATCACCCGCGAAACCCCCGCGAGCTTCGAGCCCACCATCGATTACGTCGTCACCAAAATTCCGCGGTTCGCCTTCGAAAAATTCGCGCAAGCCGACCCCACCTTGACCACGCAAATGAAAAGCGTCGGCGAAGCCATGGCCATTGGCCGCACCTTCAAGGAAAGCCTGCAAAAATGCCTGCGCTCGCTGGAAATTGGCCGCAGCGGCCTCGGCGGCGACGGCAAACCCTGGCGCCTCGGCACCGAAGTCTACGGCGACCGCGACATCCTCCCCCGCGACGTGATCAGCCGCAAACTGAGCGTCCCCAACGCCGAACGCATCTTCTTCATCCGCCACGCGCTCCGCGCCGGCTTCACCATCGACGAAATCTTCAACCTCACCAAAATCGATAAATGGTTCCTGGTGCAGATCAAGGAGATTGTGGATTTTGAAGAGGAGCTTTCGGCGACAAAGAACTAAGGCAGATCATTAAATTCTGCACCGCAAAAAGAAGATTATGGTTTAACGTTCTTGTTTACATTAGTCGAGGTGGTAAAAACAGGAGCCTTCGATGCCGGCTTGGACAAATTTAAATTATAAGAGTGGTAAAAAGCGAAGAGCGCCCCGCCAAACGCAGCAATAACTATTAGAACCAGAGCGTTCCTGATAAATGACAACAGGGTTCTAACCTGCTGTTCCTGGGTATCCAAGTTCTGAAGTCTTGTTTTAAATTCGGCTCGGCGATTTATGTGTTTTTTCTCGAAATCTGCCTTAGTGGCGTTGATCGCGCTTCGAGTTGCGTCCAGAGTAACTTCTTGGTTTTGAAGGAGTCTAAACGCAATGATTCCAACCGCGAGAACTCCTGCCGCGAGCAGGAAATCCTTCAAGGGGTTCGCCAAATCATATTTATCTCCAAGCAACACCGCCGCGATTGGCACCGAAAGCAGCGACGCCTGGACTCCGGCGAGAATCCCGTTCAGATCGGAAACAAACTTAAGTCTTTTCTCTTCAAAAGATTTTTCCAGTTCTCCAAATGTATTGCCAATCCAAAGTTGATAATCCCGGACGTAATTATCATAAAGAGTTTCAAAATTTCTTAAAAATAGAGCAAATCGATCCTGTGGCGGCTGAGTTTTGAGGTACTCCTTTATATTCCTTCGAAAAAGCACAAGCCGCTGATCATAGTCAGCAGGGTCTTTCTCCGGGCGCTTTCGAAATTGCTCTTCGAGATCCGTCAGATGTTTCAGCGGCGGTATGTCGGCTGAATAGTATCCCAACGGAATTTCTATTTTTTCTGGGGTTAAAAAGATCACTCTACCGGTGTCTTCAAAATCCGCCGTCGAGCGCAGAAGCTTTCGCGCATGAAGCAATCGGCGATAGGACTCGATTATGTCGTGTTTTATTTGATTCCCGCCGTCGGCTTCGGACCGCACTTCTCCGATTCCGCAAACATAATAGATTTTTGGTTCCTCTGCTGTATAGGAAACCAAATCTGTAAGATCCTCATAGTAGTCGAGTGATTGTGGGTTCAGGACAATGTCAACAACCTGCCCCACAACGTCTGGAAGGTGAGAACGGCTTTTGCCACCAACAGTACAACTCTCTACGCAGCCGCTGTTTTGAAGAGAAACAAGGTCGGCTAGGTTTCGATCGGTAATACTAACTGCGCCCCGGATCCGTCTTGGCTTCCGGATAAAAACGGAATCCCGCAACGAGCATCGGATTGCGTAGAACTTGTCTAACATATCCTAAACCGCAACTCACGTTTTTGCGGCTTCGATTTTTTCGATCAGTTCGTCCTCAACATTCTTGATCAAGAGGGTCTTATTGACGCTATTTAATTCCAATCGGTGATTTGTACCAGGTTGGCCTACTAGCTCAGCCTTAAATTGCAAAACAAGACCGTCGGCGCTCGTATGCTTGATTGTTCGCCACCTCCTAAACACCCCAGGGTCGGGTTTAATGAAGGCGCTAATTCCCAAATTAGCTGCATAGGCGGCGAATGCTGCCGGATGAACCGGGTCCACAAGCCCGGAAATTATCGTCAAATCCAGTTCTGTTGCACCAGCTACGCACTGCTGCGCATATTGCCGAATCCCAACGCGCGCCGCATCAAGCTGAGCCTCATCAAAATTGTTTCCTCTTGCGTAGTCCTCAAGCTTATCAATTAATTCAGCACTGTCTTTCGAAGGGTTCCGAAACGCATCAGGACCGATAAATTCCTGAAAATACTGAGACATCGCTTTGCGAAAGCCTGCGTACGCGACTGGCTTGTTACCGAATGCTCCATTGGCTGGAGCCGTAATTAGAGCCGCTTTGTCAATGTGCTTTAATTCGAGGTGTGTTACGTCCTTAAATTGCAGCTTTTCATCAATCGACAGCCCGTCTTGAGGATGAAGCATGATGACGAAAAGCTTATTCATTCCATCGACCACAATATTCGCAAAAACAACAAATCCGCCAGTAGAAGCGTGTTGTTGCTTCATGCAATGAGCTAAGCGCTTTGTGCAGTCTCTAGTTAAGGCAGCAAAATTTGTTGTTCCATTAAAATACCTCAAACACCAATCTGAAAAAGGATATATCGTTGTATCCACATTAAAGTCCGCAAAAACACTCGATGGCTTTTCTTCGTTGTTTTTAAATACTCCAACAGCGATTTCGGTAAACTTCAACACCCGGGCATCCGTCACTCTCAGTGGAGTTCTACGAAGATAAATCGTTGGATCTCTGTGTTGCTCTTTGTCTATTCGATGAATGATGAATTCGTTGATTTGCATGAGTGGTGCCTGTCCACGGAGTTAAACATTTCCGCATGGCCATCGGCGCATGCTATAAATGGCTTCTTTAGATGCAAGCTCCAATAATCGTTACAATTACACTATCCTATCCTTGAATCCCAACGGGATTCCGCCCTCCAGCCTAGCGGTTGGCGCGCAGCGCCTACCCTTGGAAAACCACCCAAAACCACCCCCCAAAAAAATTCCTGACCCCTAAGGAGTTGCGCCCAATCTGTGTCCATCCGTGTCCATCTGTGGCTAAAAAAATTCGCGTTCATCCGCGTAAATCTCGCTTTTAATCATCCGCACTCAACATTCCCAACGGCTCATAAACCGGTTGGATGAGCACGCCCAGCAATTTGATCGAAGTGATCGTTTGCATCAGCTCGTTTTGGTGCGCCGAACTCAATCCGTCCACAAAATAGCACACGGGCCTGTCGGTGCCTTTCTGCCGAAATTCCCAGTAATGGCAACTCGAGGCGATATATTTGATGGATACCAGGTCGCCCCACGCGATGATCTCCACCGAAGCTTTGTTGCCAATGGTGATACCGTTTGAATCGAATGCTAATTCCAGCGGCCCTTTTCTCACCTGCATGAGCCAGAAACGGAAGGAAAACACCATCGCCAACAACCCGCCAATGAAGAAGAACATCCCATTCCCCGGCTCAATGACCTTCGCCATAGCCAGCGCGAATGAAATCGCCCCGGCGATGAACGCCACGAGCGCGATCTTCTTTTTGAGATTTGAGGGATTTGCCTGAAACGTTTTCGGAGTGGCGAATTGTTCCATAACCTTGGCCCGAACTATCCGGAACTCTTCCTCCTCTGGCAAGTTCCGAGTCGCTCCCAATCTGCGTCCATCCGCGTTCATCTGCGGTTAAAAATTCGGGCCCTCTCTGTGCCCTCTGCGCCTCTGTGGCAAATATTTCACCGCGCCTCTGCCTTCCGGTAAGGCTCCAATTCCCCAACAAACTCCACCACCAACTCCCTCAACGCCTTCGCATCCGGATTCTCCCGCAACCACGCCACCCGCCGCGATGGCAAATCCCGCATCGGCACCAATTCATTCGCCTCCAGCAAATTCGCCGCGATTTCCGCCTGTCTCAACCCCTCCGCGTACGGCGCATTCGTATCCGCCAGCCATTTCCGGCCGCTCGCCACCGTGCGGGTCACCCACCCCTCACGATCCGGATTTTCCAACACCGCATTCGTGCCGCGATTCCGATAAAACCCGAGCATCGCCGCCGGAATCGACGGATTCCGCACCGTGCCGTCCGCATAAAAAATCCCGTGCACATCGCCCCAATACTTCGTCACCATCAACTCCCAAACATAAAAACCAAAATGCGCGTTCGAATATTCCTCGATCGCCACGTCGTAGGGATTCGCCCGCGCTGTGCAACACATTTCCGTATTGATGGCCGCCTTGTGAATCTTCTCGGAAAACGCCTTCGCCGCTTCGATATTTTTTCGAATCTCCGCCCGCGTCGGGCTGTAATCGTGAAATGACATCACATCCACCGCATCCGCATTTTCCTCCATCGTTTTTTCGAACGTGAACCCGATCGTCACCGGCGTCCGTGGCCGGCGCGTGTCCAATTCGCGGAAAATTCCCGCCATCGCCCGCGCATAGGCAATCCGCGCCGCCTTGTTCGTCGCGTTCGGCGGATAATCCGGTTCATTGAAAACATCCCAAAACGCCAGCGCCGGCTCCTGCCCGATCGTTGAAATCAATTCCGCCGCCCACGCCCGCGATTGCGGATACGGCGCCGCCTCGTTGAACATTTCCGCCTTGTAACTGACCACCGGCATCAGCCCGATTCCCCGTTCCTCGCACGCGTGCGCCAGGTGCTTCAAATTCCTCCGGAAGGCCTCCTTGTTTGTCAGGTAAGCCGAATAACTCAGAAAGACCCGGATTTGGTTCACGTTGATTCGTTTCGCGAAATCCAGATTGCGTTCCGTCTCCTTGGGGTCGTAATGCAGCCAATGCTCCAAATGATGTCCCTCCGGCGCGCAATAATTCACGCCGCGAATCGCCGAAAAATCCGTTGTCAGGAAATTCGTGTCGGACAATGAATCGCCCCGCGAAGGAAGGCCGCCAAACACGAGGAAAGCCACCGGGATGAATGCTTGGAGAAGTCGCATGTCCGGCAGAGTAGCCGAATAAGGACGGCTTTCAACTGTGGACCTTGGACCTGGGACATTGGACCGTGGATTCTGACTTGCCCCCATTGAAAAGCGTGTATATTGCGCCCATGCTCGCCACTCCGGAATTGATCCGCGAGAACGCTCAATTCTCGCGCCTGGCCGAATTGCTGCCCCGTTGGCGGCGGGTTCCGCTCTACCGCGATTCCCTCGCCCGCGCCAACTGCCGGCTTTCCGCGCCGAACCTTCGCGCCGATTTCTCGCGCCTGCCCCTGCTCGGCAAACGCGAAATGCGCACCGGCTTCCCGCACAATTTTTTGCCCGACGCGCCGCCGCTGGAGAATCTCGTGGAAAACCACCTCCTCGAACTCGAACACACCTCCGGCACGACCGAAGAACGCCTGCCAGTCATCTTTCCACGCGGCTGGTGGGATGCCCAGGAACAACGCGCTCTCCGGCTCAATGCTTTCGTCGCAAAAATTCTCGAGGAACATCCCCACGCTCGCCGCGTCACCATCACCGCGCCCAATTGCAATGGCCTCACCTGCCCGCGGGGCTGGATGTCGCGCGAAGAACGCACGCTTGGCAACACGCTTTTCGCCAATCTCGCCCGCATCCCGTTTCTGCTCAGCGAAACCGAGCTCGCGCGCATGGCTTCGGAAATTGAGGAATGGTCCCCGCAATTTCTGGACGTCGATCCCGTTCATGGCGCGTGGTTCGCGCTTTATTGCGAACGCCACGGCATCCAATTTCCCTCGCTGAAATTCGTTCTGTGCAGCTACGAATTCCCCAGCGTCGTGCATCGGCGAATTCTCCAGCGCGTTTTCGGCGTTCCCGTCTTCAATCTCTACGGTTCCACCGAGACCGGCCATTTGCTGATCGAAAACGAGCGCGGCGAAATGAAAGCCAGCCTCGACACCGCCTTCCTCGAAATCGTGGAACCCGGCGCGCGCGGCATCGGCGCTCTGGCAGTCACCACCTTGAGCAACGACTACATGCCCCTGCTCCGTTATCGCATCGGCGACCTCGCTGAACGCCGCGAACAACCTTACGGAACGCATTACCTCGTTCACGGCCGCGCCGCCGCCGCGCTCACCTCGACCACCGGCCGGCGCCTCACCACCTGGGACATCGATCAATGTTTCACCGACACCAACGGCATCGCCCATTACGAACTCCGCCAATATTCAAACGGCAATCTTCTCCTCTGCTACATCCCCGAGCATTCCGGCCCCGCCAAAACAACTCTCCATCGCATCACCAGCCAAGTCACCGCTTTGCTGAACCTGCGCACCAAAATCGGAACGCAATCGATGGATGTCTTGCTCCCCTCCGCTTCCGGAAAATTCCGCCTGACCAACCCCGGCCCAAACCAGTCCCTGTAGGAGCCATTTTTAATTTTTCATTTTGAATTTTTAATTACTTATACCCCTGCCACAGCCACTCCAACGCCTCCGGCAACGTCTGCTGCTTCACATTGCGGTCGACGTGGCCCGCGTTGCGCGCGAAAACAAATTGATAATCATAGCCCTTCTCCGCCAGCGCCTGCGCCATGTTTTCGTTCGCCACCACCCAATCGTGCATGTTGTCGCGCATGGCATTGGGATTGAAAAGATCGCGATCACCAACCTCCATCCAGATGCGAATGGGCTTCGGCGCGTTGGTCCGAATCAAGTGCTCATGAAATTCCCAGGCGCCATGCGGGGTCTCGGGATTTGACGGCCACTGCTGGTTCACATACGTGCCCGAATACGTCAGCACGCAATGATACAGCTCCGGATGATACCACGCCATGATCAACGCGCACGAACCGCCCGAACTCCCGCCCGTCGTCGCGCGCCCGTCCGGGTCCTTTGTCAATTTCACGCCGCACTCCTTTTCCACGCGCGGCAATACCTCCGTCTCCACGAACTCCGCGTATCGCCCGGACATCGTGTCGTACTCCAACCCGCGCTCGCTCCCCTGCGCGTCGCCGCTGCCGTTGCCGATCGAGATCGCGATCATCACCGGCACCTTGTCCTGCGCGATCAAATTATCCAGCGCCGTGAACAACATCGTATCCGGCCCATCCGCGCCCACAATGAACGGCGCGGCCGTGCCCGGCACATACTGCTCCGGCACATAAACCGCCACCTTGCGCGTGTACGGCGCCGGATGGCTCGTCGTCACGATCAACTTCGCGGGATCGTTGGGATCCGGCTTGCCGAAAGTTCCCGCGTCGCGCGCGATGCCCGGGTAAATTTTGCTTTCCGCCGAATCCATTGTGAAATTGTAAATCTTCCCGTGCGGCACATTCGTCCGCACCACCATTTCCGGCGCGCGTGTGTGCGTCGGCCCGATGATGAAATTCCCGTCCTCGGTCGGCAGCGGCGCCGCGCCATCCGGCAATTCCTTTGCCTTCACAAACCCGGGCGTATGGGGATCGCGCGTCGGCGGCCTGGGACGTTTTGCAGCAGCGTTTGTCCTTTGAGCATTCGCCCAACCCGCGCTCAAATTCAAGGCTACGGCAATCAACGCGGCGCTATAAAACATGCGGGTAATCATGGTTGGTCCTTTCAGGCCGGGAATCACGCCGCCATTTGTAGCGGCGGTCTGCGACCGCCGCAAATGTATAATCATTACCATCCCCACTTGCGCCCCACGCCAACCGCGTTTATCAAAAGACGCAATGGAAACAAAATCGGCCCCTCGACCGCACCTGTTTGAATCGTTCACCATCCGTTCGGTGACACTGCGCAACCGCATCGGCGTCTCGCCAATGTGCCAGTATTCCTCCGAGGACGGCGTCGCGACGGATTGGCATTTCGTGCACCTCGGCTCTCGGGCCATTGGCGGCGCCGGCCTCGTCATCGCGGAAGCCACCGCCGTTTCGCCCGAAGGACGCATCTCTCCCGGCGACGCGGGCATCTGGGCTGAAAAACACATCGAACCCATCGCGCGCATCAATCGTTTTATCAAGCAGCACGGCGCCGTGCCTGGAATTCAAATCGCGCACGCCGGCCGCAAAGCCTCGGCGGCACGTCCCTGGGAAGGCGGCGATCACCTTCCGGACAATCAAGGCGGTTGGACGCCGGTTGCGCCCAGCGCCATCCCCTTCGGCGATGGCTTGGACAAAATCCCGCGCGCCATGACCGAAACTGACATTGCCAAGGTGCAGAACGATTTCGTGGCCGCCGCCCAACGCGCGCTTGCCGCCGGCAATGAGTGGCTCGAATTGCATTTCGCGCATGGCTATCTCGCGCACGAATTTCTTTCGCCGCTCAGCAATCAGCGCACCGACCGTTACGGCGGCAGTTTCGAAAATCGCATTCGTTTCGCGCTGGAAACCACGCGCGCTGTCCGCGCCACCTGGCCGGAAGAATTTCCGTTCACCGTCCGGCTTTCCTGCTCCGATTGGGTGGATGGCGGCTGGGACATCGACCAAAGCGTGGAACTCGCGCGTCGGCTCAAGGCTGAAGGCGTGGATTTGATCGATTGCAGTTCCGGCGGCTCGGCGCCACACGCGAAAATTGCCGTTGGCCCCGGCTACCAGGTCCCCTTCGCCGAAAAAATCCGCCGCGAAGCGAATATCGCCACCGCCGCCGTCGGTTTCATCACGGAGCCAAAGCAAGCCGACGACATCATCCGCCATGGCCAGGCGGATCTCGTGCTGCTCGCGCGCGAATTGCTCCGCGATCCCTACTGGCCCGCGCACGCCGCCCAAGAGCTTGGCCACAAAGATAAACTTCCGCCCCCGGTCCAATACGCCCGCGCGTGGTACTCATGAGCGAGGACATCACTCCATCACCCGGCGAGACTCCCGCTCCCACGCCGCACCGGCGTCGCGTGCGGTATTCCGGCAAATATCCCCGCCGGTTCGAAGAGAAATACAAGGAGCGTGATCCGGAGCGCTACTCCGGCACCGTAGCCAAAGTACTCGCCTCCGGCAAAACTCCCGCCGGAACCCATCGCCCCATCATGGTCGCGGAGGTCCTGGAAGCGCTCGCGCCCAAGCCCGGCGAACTGGCCGTGGATTGCACGCTCGGTTTCGGCGGGCACGCGCGCGAAATTCTGGCGCGCCTGCAACCCGGCGGACGATTGCTCGCGCTCGATGCCGACCCGATCGAGTTGCCCCGCACGGAAGCGCGGCTGCGCGCCGCCGGTTACGGTCCCGAAACCTTCATGGCCGTCCGTACCAACTTCGCCGGCCTGCCGCAGGCGCTCGCGAATGCGAACCTCACCGGCGCTGATTGCATCCTCGCCGATCTCGGCGTCTCCTCGATGCAACTCGACGATCCGACGCGCGGCTTCTCCGTAAAATTCGATGGTCCGCTGGACATGCGCATGAACCCGCAGCGCGGTTTTCCCGCATCCGTCCTGCTGGAAAAAACTGCGCCGGCCGATCTCGCCCGGTTGCTGGAACAAAACGCCGACGAACCGCGCGCGCACGATCTGGCGAACGCGCTCGCCCGCAGAAGTTTTCCCACGACTAAAGCCCTCGCCGCAGGAATCCGCGCCGCCGTCCACAACCTCGGCAAGGATGAAATCGATCTCGCTATCCGCCGCGTGTTCCAGGCCTTGCGCATCGCGGTCAACGACGAATTTTCCGCGCTCGATATGTTTTTGCGCTATTTGCCCGCGTGCCTGAATCCCGGCGGACGCGCGGCCATTCTCACGTTTCATTCCGGCGAAGATCGCCGCGTGAAAAAATCGTTCGAAGCCGGCTTGCGCGAGGGCGTCTATTCCCACATCGCTGGCGAAGTCATTCGCCCCTCGCCCGAAGAACGACACGCCAACCCGCGTTCCTCGCCAGCCAAGCTCCGCTGGGCCATCAAATCCCCATAGTGGCACGGGCGTCTCGCCCGTGAGTTTTCCTTCGCACCGGGCGAGACGCCCGTGCCACTACTCGCCCATGGATTTCACCCCATTTGCCCGCCGATTGATCGCCATTAGTTTCCATCCGTATCTTTATGAAACCCGCGGCGGTTGGCATTGATGTGGGAGGCACCAAAACGCTTTGCGTGCTGGTCGACCGGCATTTCAAAAAATTGGAGGAAGTCAAATTCAAGACCGCGCCGGACGAGGGACGCAACCGGTTCACGCACAAGTTGCGGGATTCCGTGGGCTCGCTGGTCACCAGTGCTCGCGCAAAAAAGCTCGATGTTGTCGCCGTCGGAGTCGGCTGCGCGGGCACCGTGAACCAGGAGGAAATCCGCATCAACACTTCCCCCAATCTGCTCGAATTGGAGCATTATCCCATCGGCAAATATCTCCGCAAAGTGGTCAAGGCAAAGGTGACCATTTGCAATGACGTCCATTGCGGCATCCACGCCGAACATGAATTGGGCGCGGCGAAAGGATGCTCGCACGTGCTCGGTGTTTTCTTCGGGACCGGCGTAGGCGGCGCGGCCATCATCAATAACAAATTATATACCGGGGCTTCCGGCTTCGGCGGCCAGGTCGGCGGATTGGTGGCGCAACCGGTGGGCGGGCCGGAAGCCGCGTTGAGCCACGGCATCATTGACCGCATCGCCAGCAAATCGGCCATCGCGAGCGAAGCGCTCGTCATGGCGATCAAAAGTTGGGCGCCCTACCTCCATCACGAAGTTGGCACAGATCTATCGAGAATCACCTGGGGCATCCTCGAACGGGCGATCAAACATGGCGATCATCGCATTGAAGAAATGCTCCGCGCCCGCATGCGCGTGGTGGGCATCGCGCTGTCCAACGTCGTCAATTTCATGAATCCCGAAATGATCGTCCTGGGCGGCGGACTGGTCGATCAGATGGCCGAGCTGGTGCGCGAGGAAATCGAAGCCGGCTTGCGGGAATATCTCACTCCCGAAGTCGGCAAAGCGCTGCGTGTCAAACCGGCCAAACTCGGCTCTCACGCGGTCGCCATCGGCGCGGCCCATCATGCAATGAAAGCGGCGCTGGCGTGAATGCGAAACCAAAATACTCCGCCCTCGCCACGGACTACGACGGCACCATCGCCCAGCACGGCGACGTGACCAAATCCACCCATGCCGCGCTGCTCCGCTGGAAGGACGCCGGCCGAAAATTGATCCTGGTCACCGGCCGCGAGCTCCCGGATATACAGAAAGTATGTCCGTTCACAAATTCGTTCGATTGCATCGTCGGCGAAAACGGCGCGCTGCTGTATTGGCCCGCGAGCGGACAAAAAAAGATTCTCGCCGATCCTCCACCCGCCGAATTCATCCAATGCCTGCGCGCGCAGGGAGTTTCGCCGTTGTCCTTCGGCGAGGTCATCGTTGCCACGCGGGAGACCTATCGCGGGGTCGTGCTCGAAGTCATCGAAGAGCTTGGTTTCAAGCTCAAAGTCATTCTCAACAAAGGCGCGGTCATGGTGCTTCCCACCGGCGTGGACAAAGCCACCGGTCTGATGGAGGCCGCGAAAGCAATGAACCTGGCCTTGTCCGACATCGCCGGCGTGGGCGATGCCGAAAACGATCACGCCTTCCTCACGCTCTGCGGCTATTCCGCCGCCGTCGGAAATGCCCTCGGTTTCCTCAAGAAAGAAGTGCATTACGTCACCAAAGCCACTCACGGCGCCGGCGTCGAGGAACTCATTGATAAGCTGCTGGCCAACAGCGGCGAATCGCTGCCCGAAAAAATGAATCAACCGGAGTTGTTCGAAAAAGCCCACACCGAGCAACCGCGCACGTAGCGCAGTCGTCCCGACTGCGAGTTCCGGCGGCGTCTCCCCGCCTGGAAATCCTCCTTTGGTGCGATTTAATGGCGCTTGGCAGCCGCAAATAGAACGTGTAACTAAGCGGGCAAAGTTTCGTCTAAGAAGAAAATTGCGGCAACATTCACAATATGAAAAGAGCACTGGTCATCCTCGCGGCGTTGGGACTGTTGATGTCTCCCCTTATGGTGTCGCAGGCAAATGCCGCGCCCGCCAAAGCGAAGCATCACACTGTCGTTAAGCATCACAAGAAGCTCTTGAAAAAGCGCGCCCGGAGGCATCTCGCCCGCAAACAGAGCCGCAAAGCAGCCGTCTAAGCTCGTCCAGGCACGGCTTGCCTAGCGACCCCGCCGATTGCTTCGCCGCGGCTGCAACAGCTTCGCCACCAGCCCCGTCCAGCCGGTTTGATGCGACGCGCCCACGCCCCGGCCGGTATCTCCATGAAAATATTCGTGGAACAATATATAATCCCGGAAATGCGGATCGCCTGAAAGCTTCGGGTGATATTTCAACACCGGCCGCTGGCCATCCGCGCCTTTCAGAAACAGTTTGCAGATGCGCCGCGTCAGTTCATTGGCCACCTCATTGATGGTCATGAATTTTCCCGATCCCGCCGGGCATTCCACTTTGAAGTCGTCGCCGTAGTAATGATGGAATTTCTGCAGCGACTCGATGACGAGATAATTCACCGGCATCCAAACCGGCCCGCGCCAATTGGAATTGCCGCCAAAAATATGGTTCTCCGATTCGCCCGGCCAATAACAAACCGTGCGTTCCTCCCCGCAAATATCGAGCCGGAACGGATCGGCCTTGTGAATTTTGGAAAGCGCGCGCACGCCGTAATCGCTCAAAAACTCCGTCTCGGCGAGCATGCGCCGCAGCAAACATTTCATGCGATGCCCGCGCAGCAATGAAAGCAGGCGGCGCTCGCCCAGGCCGCCCACTTCCCAGTGCGACACCAGGGCGGCCAGTTCCGGCCGATGCGCCAGGACCCATTTGAGGCGACCGGCGAATTCGGGCAGTTTTTTCATCAGCTCCGGCTCCAGCGTTTCCACCGCGAACAACGGAATCAAACCCACCAAGGAATGCACCTTGAGCGAAATCTCTTTACCGTCCGGCGTGCGCAATTGGTCGTAATAAAATTCATCCTGGTCATCCCAAAGCCCCATGCCGTCTTCCTCCCCGTTGATCGCCGCCGCAATGGCGAGAAAATGCTCGAAGAATTTCGTGGCGATGTCTTCGTAGACCTTGTCGTGCGTCGCCAATTCCAGCGCAATACGCATCAGGTTCAGCGAATACATCGCCATCCAGCTCGTGCCGTCGGCTTGATTGATGAACCCGCCGGTCGGCAAGGGCCGGCTGCGGTCAAACACCCCGATATTATCCAGGCCCAAAAAACCGCCCTGAAAAATGTTTCTCCCCTGCGCATCCTTGCGGTTCACCCACCACGTGAAATTGAGCATTAGTTTGTGAAACACGCGCTCGAGAAAGGCGAGGTCGCCTTGATCGCCCGGATTGGCCGCGCGACGCTGTTTGCGGTCGATTTGAAACACGCGCCATGCCGCCCACCCGTGCACCGGCGGATTCACATCATCGAACGCCCATTCGTAGGCCGGCAACTGCCCATTCGGATGCATGTACCATTCACGCGTCAGCAGCACGAGTTGATGCTTCGCAAATTCCGCGTCCACCAATGCCAGCGCAATGCAATGAAATCCCAGGTCCCAGGCCGCGTACCACGGATATTCCCACGTATCGGGCATGGAAATGATGTCGGCATTGTTGAGATGCTTCCAATCGGAGTTCCGGCCGTGCTTGCGTTCGGCCGGCGGCGGCGGCATGGCCGGGTCGCCCTTGAGCCAGACCGGAATGTCATAATAATAAAACTGCTTCGACCACATCATGCCTGCAAACGCCTGACGCTGCACCCGCCGCGCGTCTTCATCGGCTATTTCCTTCTGCAACTCGCCATAAAATTCATCCGCCTCGCGCAACCGTTGCGAAAAAATTGAATCGAAATCCGCAAATGACTGTAGCGCAGGCTTTCCAGCCTGCGGGTTCACGGGACTTTCCAGTCTCGTGTTCTTTGGCGAACCGGAAGTGTTATTCGAAGCCAATCCATCCCCCGCCACCCGCACCCGCACCTGCGCCGAGCCTCCCGCCGGCACCGTAATGGTATAATGCGCCGCCATCTTCGTGCCCATTTGCTGCGGATTGACCGCGCCTTTGTTTCCGTTCACCACGTATTCATGAAAGGCATCCTTGAAAAAACCCTTCGCTCCCGTCATGCCATAAAGCCGGCGCACGTTGGTGTCATTATCGCAGAACAGCAGCTCCGGTTTCCCCTCGCAATAAAACTGAAAATCACCGAAAGCCGCGTGCTGCCCGCTGACACTGCCGTCCTTCCCCGCGCGCAATATCGGCCGCTCGGAATTGTCCCACGACCACGTGTTGCGAAACCACAATTGCGGCAGCACATGAATCGTCGCTTCCTCCGGCCCGCGATTATGGATCGTGATCCGCATCAAAATATCCGCCACTTCCGCCTTGGCATACTCCACGAAAACATCCCAGTACCGGTCGTCATCAAAAATCCCCGTATCGAGCAGTTCGTATTCCGGCTGGCAGGCGTCCGTTTTTCGCCGTTGATTTTCCCCGACCAAATCGCAATACGGAAATTCCCGTTGCGGATATTTGTAAAGCATTTTCGCGTAGGAATGCGTCGGCGTGGAATCGAGATAATAATAAACTTCCTTCACATCCTCGCCGTGATTTCCCTCCGCGTTGGTGAGCCCAAACAAACGCTCCTTCAGGATGGGATCTTTCCCGTTCCACAGCGCCGGCGCCAGACAGAGCCGGCTCTGATGATCACTGAACCCCGCCAACCCATCTTCGCCCCAGCGATACGCCTGGCGGCGCGCGTGATCGTGCGGCAGATATTCCCAGGCGGTTCCCCCCGGCGAATAATCCTCGCGCACTGTGCCCCATTGCCGCTCGGAAAGATACGGCCCCCACCGTTTCCAACGTTTTTGGCCCGCATGGGCCTGAGCCAGGCGTTCGTGTTCGGCTATTGTCTTTGGCGCGCTCATTCCATTAAAACATCATTGCAAGTTCAGGTTCCATCAGCCGAAGCATTTGCATCCATTCGGGACGCGGAACTCTATCACGCGAACGTGGCCGCTACAAGCTGGACGCTCGGCGTCGCGCGATTTGCGAGCGCCGTAGGCGCGTCATCTTTGTAGATTGCCGCACGGATATCAACCAAGCTCCGTCAAGAGCGACCTCATCTGAATATGCCGCTCCTGACGGAGCTCGAATTGCTTTCTGATGATTTCTACAAAGATGCCGCGCCTACGGCGCTCAACCCCGAAACGCTCCGGCCCAAGCAAAAATAAAAACAAATGTTGAACCAACCTCGCGGCGAACCAGTCTGTGGTAGAAGTTTGAAAAATTCCGCAGCCAATCGGCTCGATAATTTTTTGCGTTTTGGCGAGGCTTCGGCGTATGCTATTTTTGAAAACGCGAGTGACATGCAACCAGCGCAACCAGCAAAAAAAGATGACGAACAGCAGCAACATCCAGCAGGGTTTGACCACCCCGGAAAATGCCGGCAGCCCCACCCACCACTCTTTGATATTCTTACCGTTTGCGGCATAATGTAGTAGAAAGCCCCATACCTGGGGCCGGGTAAAGTAGCCACTACTGGCAAGCCAATTGCTTTGATTTTAATGAAAATTCGCCAATGAACCGCCGGATATGGTTTACAGTCTGCGTTTTGCTGGGATTGCTGATGCTGCTTTGCGGCTGGCTGATTCCCGCGCATTTGCGCGCCCTCGAACCATCCGTGCTCGCGCAAGCAGGGCGTAATACCTCCAGCCTCACCGGCCGGGGCACGAGCCTGCTCCACATCGGCCAGGTGGGCGCCGCCGAGATGCTTTTGCGCGCGGCTCAAAACGCCCACGCTTCCGATGCCGACGACCTCGCGTCCAGCATCGCCACCACCGTTAAAAAATATCCCGGCTGGGAAGCCTGGGGCATCAACGGTCGCGCCGCCCGCGCCTATTTCCCGAGAGCGCCGAAAGCAACCGGCACGAACGAACTGTCATTTACCGATTTCGTCGTGCGCGAAGAAAACCGCACGAAAGCGCTGGCCGTTCTGGGCAAATCGGCGGACCCGTCCGTGAAGGCCTTGCTCCAAACACGCGACCTGACCAACACCACCATTTTCGCTCCCTCGCAATCCGCGGCGGGCGCGGCCTTCGATGCCGCCATCATCATCACCGGAATTTTGCGGGTCGAGCACAAATTGACTCCCAGCCTGAGCAGCGATATTGACGCCGCCATTTCGCAGGCCAATCAAGCCGGGAATCCCGCGGCACTGGAACCCATCCTCCTCGATTTCCTGTCGCTCGGGCAACGCTTCAACTGGGGCCAGCTTGAATCCTTTGTCGGCAAAACCGATTCCGCCGCCACCTTGCACAGCCAGGCCGATCTCGTCCGCAATCACGGTGATCAGCTTCCTGAATTATATTCCGCCGTGGAACTGTCTGAAAATCCGCAAGCCGTCGCGCAATATCTGAAAACATTTCCGAAAAGCGGAATAAAGGACCTGACCACGGCGCTTGCTTTCGGCGCCGGCGGCGTGCGCGAATTGTTGACCACCCAGCAGCGGATTTATGTCTCCGATACGCACGACGCGGCGGCCCGCACTGAACCCTTCGCGAGCTTCATCGCCTTTTCCGCAAATTATTCCGCGCGTTCACCCGAACTGACTCTGATCATTAAATGGCTTTTGTACCTCGCCGCCGGATTTTTCCTGGCGTTCGCCTTTCATGTCCTGAGGCCGCCGGTGCCGGCCCTGGAAAGGCCGCTGCAAGTGCGCGGGTTTCACATTGCGCGCGAGATTTTGTTTGGCCTCGGTTTTCTGCTGGTTGTGCTGCTCCTGAGCGAGCCGTTTCTCGCCCCGGAAAGCGCCGCAACGCCATTGCCGTTTCGACTCCACGTGCCCACGGTGGGCGACGTAGTCCCGTCAGGAACCGTCAACCTCCACACATCACTTATGGATAAATCAAAATTGATACCCATGCTCCTGTTTTTCGTATTGCAGGGGCTGCTCTACACGGCCTGCCTGATCAAGCTCGCCGAAATTCGCCGGCAACGCGTCGGCCCGCGCATCAAATTGCGCCTGCTCGAAAATGAGGAACACCTCTTCGACGGCGGCCTGTACCTGGGCTTCCTCGGCACGATCGTGGCGTTCATCATTTACTCGGTCAGCAGTCAGCATCATTTTGACCTGATGGTGGCCTACTCCTCGACCTCGTTCGGCATCCTGTTCGTGTCTCTCTTCAAGATCTTCAACCTGCGGCCCGTGCGCCGGAGATTGTTGCTGGAAGCCGAGGCCGAATCGCCGACTTCGCCCACGCCCGTCGCGGCTCCCGTTCCTTCACCTGCGTCATGAACCGGAGCATCCTGATCGTCATCTGCGACTTTTTGCTCGTCAGCCTGCTGATTTTTTCGACGCCGGACCTGAGCAAAGTGACCGGCGGCAGCGGCGAAACCGCCGTGCCGGCCGCGCAAGCCACCAATGCGCCCAGCAGCGGCCGCGATCTCGCCGCCGTCATGCAAACCGCGTTGACCGAGGAACAGCAAAAGCGCCTGCAATTGCAAAGCGAATTGCAAAAGGCCCAGCGCACCGCCGAGCAAAAGGAACGTCAACTGACCGAAAAAGAAAAGCTCGCCCAGGCGTCACAACAGCAACAGGCCGCGCTGCAGCAGCAAATCGCCGCCGCGCAAACCAACATGGCCGCGCTGAACGAGCAATTGCACGCGCGCTCAACGGAATCCACTCTCACGAAGGAACAGCTCGCCGCCGCCCAGGCTGAAATGCAGAAACAGCAGGACCAGGCCGCCGCCTTGAAAAAGCAACTGGATGAATTGCAGAAGCAAAACCAGGCCGCATTGGCGGAACGCGACAGATTAACGAACCAGCTCCAGTTGGCGGATTTGGAACGGCGCCACGCCACCGAAATGGCCGCCCAGGCCCAGCAACAGGTGCAATATGAGCGCGAAGAAAAAGCGCGCCTCGAACAGGCCAACGTCAAGCTCGCGGAAGGCGTGAAAAGCCTAGCCACCAATTCCAGCGCGCTTGCCCAGGAAATCCGCGAGAACCGCCCCCTCGCGTCGAACACCATTTTCAACGAGTTCGTCACCAATGCCGTCGATGTGCAATTTACCGCCACGCGGCCCGGCATGTTCGGCGGTCAGGCCACCAAGGAAAAGGCCACCAAGACCGTCCTCGTCACCGATGGCACCAACACGTTCGCCATGTGCCACGTGCAGGACACTCCCCTCACCTTCTGGATACCGCCCGCGGATTGGGACGCGTTGACCGTCACCTTGCAGCGAGACGGCGGCCAGGTTCCGCTGTCCACGCTGTCCTTCTCGCAACCGGACCCGCGCGTCGTGTTGATGCAGATCAACAGCGCCGACGCGAAACGTCTCGGCGCCAAAGTCTATCGCACCTCGTCCGATCCATTCAAATTCCAGGACGCCGTCCTCGTCGGCGCGCAGGAGGGTTATTACGGCGAATGCAAATTCCAGATCGATGTGCGCAATCCCAATTACGTGAAGCTCGACCGCAGCGTGATTAAAGGCCTGTTCGGAAAATTCAATCCTTCGCGCGGCGATTTGGTCTTCAGCCGCACCGGCGAATTGCTCGGCATCATGGCCAATGATTCCTATTGCCTCGTCGTCCGCAACTTCGGCTCCAGCTCCACCTTCCGCCTCGGCCAAAGCCTCCGCGCCCAGGACCTCTCGGATACGCTGGCCCACTACTACGTCTCCATCGGCAGATTGCCGGCTGAATTGCAATAGAGACTGCGGAACGCCGATCTCCTGATCGGCGCTCCTAGTGGCACGAGCCCAAAACAAGATTCTAAAATAACTTCTGCTGATTCCCACTCGCCGCCTTTAACCCCAGCTTCTTGTAACTCAACTCCGTCGCCACGCGGCCTTGCGGCGTGCGCTGGAGATAACCCTCCATGATCAAATACGGCTCGTAAACCTCCTCCAATGTGTCCGGCTCCTCACCCACTGCCACCGCGAGCGATCCCACGCCCACCGGCCCGCCGCCGAACTTGACTATCATCGTTTCCAGAATGCGCTTGTCCATTTCATCCAGCCCGTTCTCGTCAATTTCCAGCATCGCCAGCGCCTTGTCCGCGATCGTCGCCGTGATGCGCCCCTCGCCTTTGACCTGCGCAAAGTCCCGGACGCGCCGCAGCAAATTGTTGGCGATGCGCGGCGTGCCTCGGCTGCGCCGTGCGATTTCACTCGCGCCGCGTTCCTCAATCTCGATGTCCAGCAACCGCGCCGAGCGCATCACGATTTTTTCCAGTTGCTCGGACTGGTAATAATCCAGCCGCTCACGAATCGGAAACCGCGTCAGCAGCGGCGCCGTCAGCAACCCGCTCCGCGTCGTCGCGCCGATCAACGTAAACCGCGGCAGGTTCAGCCGCACGCTGCGCGCGTTCGGCCCCTGGTCAATGATGATGTCCAGTTTGAAATCCTCCATCGCCGGATACAGATATTCCTCGATGGTTTTTTGCAGGCGATGGATTTCGTCGATGAAGAGCACGTCCCCTTCCTCAAGATTCGTC
The DNA here is from genome assembly GCA_035606845.1 of Candidatus Angelobacter sp. GTDB lineage: Bacteria > Verrucomicrobiota > Verrucomicrobiia > Limisphaerales > DASXHY01 > DASXHY01. The sequence continues at coordinate 65,272 of DATNEA010000053.1, forward strand.
AAAAGCCCGGCCAAATCCGCGGCCTTTTCAATCGTCGGCCCGCTGGTGCTCTTGATAGTCGCGCCCATCGCCTTGGCGATGATGTTCGCAATCGTGGTTTTGCCGAGGCCCGGCGGCCCGCTGAGCAGCACATGGTCCACCGCTTCCCCGCGTTGCCTGGCGGCGGCGACCGTGATTTCCAGCCGTTCCTTGACCTTCGCCTGGCCCGTAAAATCGGAGAAAATGGAGGGCCGCAGCGTCATCTCCAGCGCGGCATCCGGCTTGGTCAGGACATCGGAAATCGGTCGTTCAGGCATCCGTCCCAAGATGGGGAAACACCCCAAATGCGACAAGGGAAATTCCTGCGATGATTTCTGCCGTGGACCCAACCAGAGCGCCAATTTACGAATTGACCCACCCCCCTGCTTTCAAGACACTGGGAGCGTTGGTGGAACGTCCGTCTTCTCAAGGAACCCTGCGATATTGCGAGCGGCTGATATGCGGCTTTCGGTGCGGTGTACGCGAGGAAACCGCGACAAAAATCGCCGGTGTACAGTTAAATCAGTAAGAACTTGACCAAAAAATGTGGCGGCGCGAATCCCCTTTGTTTAGTCTCACCGCCTAAATCAACGTATGAGAAAATCTAAAAGACTACTGCCGTTGTTTCTCCCCATCTGCTGGCTCGTCCTGGCCTCCAGCGCCTTTGCCGGCGAAGCGGACATTAATATCCCCGACCTCACCACCGTGAAGTTTTCCGGGCTGGGCGGCGTCAGCGGCATTGCGCTGATGTATTTCGGCATCGTGATGTGCTTCATCGGCGCGGCCTTCGGCCTCGTGCAATACATGCAAACCAAGGCGCTGCCCGTCCACGAATCAATGGGGAACGTTTCCAACACGATCTGGGAAACGTGCAAGACCTACCTCATCCAGCAAGGAAGGTTTTTGGCGATTCTCTGGATATTGATTGCCATTTGCATCCTTTATTATTTCGTCGGCCTGCCCTGGAATGATCCCAATAACCACCTCAGTCACGGCGAACTGATCCGCAACGTCATCGTCATTTTGCTCGCCTCGATTCTCGGGATTCTCGGCAGCTACGGCGTCGCGTGGTTTGGCATTCGCATCAACACCACCGCGAATTCCCGCACCGCCTTCTCGGCGTTGAGAGGCAATCCCTTCGCCACGCTCGGCATCCCGCTCCGCTCCGGCATGAGCGTCGGCCTCCTGCTCGTCTGCGTGGAATTGTTCTTCATGATCTGCATCCTTGTCTTTCTGGCGAAAATTTCTCCCGACCTCGTCGGCCCCTCATTCATCGGCTTTGCCATCGGCGAATCGCTCGGCGCCAGCGCGCTTCGCATCTGCGGCGGCATCTTCACCAAAATCGCCGACATCGGCTCCGACTTGATGAAAATCGTCTTCAAACTGCCCGAAGATGATCCGAAAAACCCGGGCGTCATTGCCGATTGCACCGGTGACAACGCCGGCGACTCCGTCGGGCCCACGGCGGACGGTTTCGAAACTTACGGCGTGACCGGCGTGGCGCTGATTACGTTCCTCGCGCTCGCGCTGGAAGCGCCCGATAAACGAATCCTCTCCGCGACGCTCATCATCTGGCTGTTCGTCATGCGCGCGCTGATGATTGTGACCTCGCTCGTGTCTTATTTCGTGAACGAAATCTTCAGCAAAGCCAAATATGGCAACAAAAAGGATTTCGATTTCGAAGCGCCCTTGACGCACCTGGTTTGGATCACTTCCGCCGTTTCCATCGCGATCACCTTCATCGCGAGTTATTTCCTGCTGGCCAAACAGGATCTCGGCCCGGGACTTTCCGGTTTGTGGTGGGTGCTCTCGGCCATTGTCTCCTGCGGCACCGTCGCCGGCGCCGTCATTCCGGAATTTACCAAGGTATTCGTCAGCACGAGTTCGAAGCATGTTCGTGAAGTGACCAACTGCTCCAAGCACGGCGGCGCTTCACTGAACATCCTGTCCGGTTTCGTCGCCGGAAACTTTTCAGCCTTTTGGATGGGCCTCTGCATCCTGGTGCTGATGCTCATTGCGGCCGTCCTCGGCACTTACGACGGCTCGCCGATTTTGGCCCTCATGCCCAAGGAATTCGACTTCGCCGCGCCCATCTTTGCCTTCGGCCTCGTGGCGTTCGGCTTTCTCGGCATGGGCCCAGTCACCATCGCCGTCGATAGCTACGGCCCCGTCACCGATAACGCCCAGTCCGTCTATGAACTGAGCCAAATCGAAGCCCGTCCCAATATCAAGCAGGACATCAAATCAAAATTCGGTTTCGATGCCGATTTTGAAAACGCCAAGTATCAACTCGAAAAAGGCGACGGCGCCGGCAACACCTTCAAAGCCACCGCCAAACCCGTGCTCATCGGCACCGCGGTCGTTGGCGCAACCACCATGGTCTTCAGCATCATCATCCTGCTCGAAAATCTTTTCGGCGGGGTCGTCGCACATCTCAGTTTGGTCCGGCCGGAAATCATCCTGGGCCTGCTCGCGGGCGGCGCGGTGATTTATTGGTTCACCGGCGCTTCCACCCAGGCCGTCGTCACCGGCGCCTATCGCGCCGTGGTTTACATCAAGGAACACATGAAACTCGATGCCGAGACCGCTTCCGAAAAAGACAGCAAGGAAGTCGTCCGCATTTGCACCGTTTACGCGCAGAAAGGCATGTGGAACATCTTCATCGTCATCTTCTGCATGGCCATCGCGCTGGCATTCTTCAATCCCTACTTCTTCATCGGCTACCTGATCGCGATTGCCTTCTTCGGATTGTTCCAGGCCATCTTCATGGCCAACGCCGGCGGCGCGTGGGATAACGCCAAGAAAATCGTCGAAGTCGATCTCCGCCAGAAAGGCACGGAATTGCACGCCGCAACGGTCGTCGGCGACACCGTGGGCGATCCGTTCAAAGACACCTCTTCAGTCGCGTTGAACCCCGTGATTAAATTCACGACGTTGTTCGGCCTCCTCGCCACCGAAATCGCCGTGACCATGATCCAAAAACAGGAATTAAAATTGAAGACCGGCATTGCCGTTTTCTTCCTCGTCGTGGCGCTGATATTCGTCTATCGCTCCTTCTACTCCATGCGCATCCCGGAGGAGAAAACAGAGGCCGATGGCGAGCTCGTCCTGCCTCACGACGTCAAAGGCGTGAAAGGCGATCTCGCCCACCAATAACCGGGAGTTATTCCAATCCCGCCCTCTTGAACGATATTCAAGAGGGCGTTTTTATTCGGAACGCCGATCTCCTGATCGGCGCGAAACGGTTAACCCTCCTGCACCGTCCTGGACCTGAAATGAACCTCCCGAGTCCGAAGAAAAGCGACAAAGGTCTGGCGCACTCCGCCGCTCTTGAATGGCGTGAAATGGTTTTTTTTCGGTTGTCCTTTTACGCGCAGGGCTGAAAGCCCGAAATATGAAAGCCCAGGGCAACCCCCTGGGTCATCGATACAACTAACGCTTCAAGCCCTGAAAGGGCGTCACAAACTGTTCGCGGGAAGCGCTCCTTGCGAACGGCTTCCATAATCGCCTACAACTTCTCCTCCGCATCCCGAATCAGCGCCAGCGCCTGGCTGACGCTATCCACCGCCAGTAACTCCTGCCGCAACCGCGGATCGCGCAACAACCGGCTTAAACGCGCCAGCATCGCCAGATGCTCCGTCACCGTCCGCGCCACCAGCAAAAAAAACAGCTTCGAAGGCGCGCCATCAATCGCCCCAAAGGCCACCCCTTGCGCGCTGCGCCCAAAGACAATCACCGGTTTGTCGACCAACCCCACTAATGCATTGCGCGCGTGCGGCAGCGCCACGCCATCGCCAATGCCGGTGCTATGAAGCTGTTCGCGCTCATGCAACGCCCGCAGTAACGTCTGCCGCGCCTCCGGCTGCTTGGCAATCTCGCCCACCTGGTTCACCAACTCTTCCAACACCCCATCGCGCTCGGTGCTCTTCAGCTTCAAATTCACGCTCGACGGCGACATCAACTGGTTCAGGACAACGGATCCGGAATTTTTCATCGCCGTGATTTTAAGAACATTAGCCTTGGCGGGAAGAAAAATATGAACGAATTAAAGTTCCAAATTCCGATCTCCGCGGAGAAAGCTCCAAGCGTCCAAGCACCAGGCCCCAGAGAAGCACCAAACATCAAGCACCTAAAGTGCGCACGAAAACCGCATTTGGGATTTGGAGCTTCTTCGCGAAGCGAAGACTGGGCGCTGAGGGATTCGAACCCCCGACCTACTCGGTGTAAACGAGACGCGCTAACCACTGCGCCAAGCGCCCAACCGCGCACACGGTAGGTGCCCCGAAGCCCTTTGACAAGACACGAACCAGCCCGGCCACCCAATCCCAATTCGCCTCCCAATCGGTGTTCATCTGTGTGCATCCGTGGTTAAAACGGTCCGGCGAATCCCTGCTTGAATTTCCCCCGGCCCGTTCTATGCTACCATGGTCAATGCAAAAAGGCCGCCGCACCTGGAATTCATTCGATGACATGCGCAAAGCCGCCGAGAGCGGCGACCCTCAGGCGCAATGTTACCTCGGCGTTTCCTATCAGAACGGCCAGGGCATCAAGCAGGACTACAACGAGTCGGTCAAATGGTTCCGAAAATCGGCCGATCAAAACGATTCCGTTGCCCAATGTTATCTCGGCGTTTGCTATCAATCCGGCCTGGGCGTCCCGCAGGAATACGGCCAGGCGGCCAAGTGGTTTCGCGAAGCCGCTGAACAAGGCGATCCCGCCGCCCAATTCAATCTCGGCGTCCTCTACGAAACCGGCCAGGGCGTCCCGCAAAATTACGCCGAAGCCGTCAAATGGTATCATGCCGCCGCCGAACAGGGCGAACCCCAGGCGCAATTCAACCTCGGCGTCTTCTACGAGCAAGGGCACGTCGTTCCGCAAAATTATCCGGAAGCGGTCAAATGGTATCGCCTCGCCGCCGAACAGGAAGTCGCTCCCGCGCAATGCAACCTCGGCCTCTGTTACCAGACCGGCCGCGGAGTTCCCCAGAGCACTCCCGACGCCATCAAATGGTTCATTCGCGCGGCCCGGCAAGGCGATAAAACCGCCCAGCACAATCTCGGCGTTCATTATGCCTCATTGGAACTGCCCGATGGAACCGAAGCGCCCGTCGAAGAGGATGCCGACTCGGAAGAATTGCCGCGCTGATGAGTCTGCCAGTTGGAAATCAACTGCCGGCTGTGACGCGCAGGAACGATCGATACACCCCGATGAAAACCGTTCTGATTATTGACGACGACGCGGACTGTCGACGCGTGTTGGCCGCGGTGCTCAATCAAAACGGCTGGCAGGTTTACCACGCCGGAAATGGCGATGAAGGAATCGAACTCGCCCGCCAGCATCGCCCCAATGTCGTTCTCTGCGATCTCTTGATGCCGCGCGTCAACGGCTTCAAGGTCTGCCTCGAACTCCGCGCCGACAACGCCCTGCGCCACACCGGCATCGTCGTCACCTCCGGCCGCAACTTCGAAGCCGACCGCCGCGCCGCCCTCGAAGCCGGCGCCGATGATTTTCTTCCCAAGCCCGTCCAGCCTACGCAACTCGTCGCCGCGTTGGCGCGCTTTGATATAAACAACATCCCGCCCGCGCCCGAAAAACCGCTCGAAATGCCGACCCGGATATCGGGAACCCCGCGATTGAAATTCTGGGGCGTCCGCGGCTCAACTCCCGCACCCGGGCCGGACACCGTCAAATACGGCGGCAACACGTCTTGCATCGAAATCCGCGCCAAGGGCGAACTGATCATCCTCGACGCCGGCACCGGCCTGCGTTTGCTTGGCCGCCAGTTGTCCGAAGAATTCAAGGATCAGCCGCTCCACATGACACTGCTGCTGACCCACACGCATTGGGATCACATTCAGGGTTTGCCATTTTTCCAGCCCATCTACGAGCCCCAGAATCGCGTCCGCATTCTTGGCTATGAAGGCGCGCGCCACGGCCTGAGCAACGTCCTCTCCAGCCAGATGGAGAATCCCTTCTTTCCCATCACCCTCCGCGAATTGCCGGCGAACCTGCAAATCGAGGAATTGAAGGAAATGAAATTCACGATTGGCCGCGTGCGGGTGGACGCCTGTTTCGCCAATCATCCCGGCATCTGCGTCGGCTACCGGCTCTCCACCGGCGAAGCTTCCATCGCCTATTTTCCGGATAACGAGCCGCAATTCATCGCCAACGGCACCGACCCCAAAGCCGCGCTCGAATACTCCCAGGGCCAGGACCGCCGGATGGTTGCCTTCCTCCGCGGCGTGGACATCCTCATCATGGATGCCCAATATGACCGCACCGAATACGAGCAGCACAAAGGCTGGGGCCACGGCTGCCTGGATGACGTCGTCGCCCTCGCTCTGAAAGCGGAAGTCAAAAAACTGTTCCTTTTCCATCACGACCCCGACCACGACGACGCTAAAATTTCCGAAATGACCGAGCACGCGCGCCAGCTCGTGAAAGCCCAAAACGGAAAATTGCAAGTGGAAGCCGCCCGCGAAGGCCTGGTCCTCGAACTCAGCGGCGTCGGCCAACCGGTCAGGTAAGGACGCCGTGCTACGGCGTCCCCGCCCGCGTACTAGCGGGCGGAGCCCTATCGTGATCTTTTTACCTCGGCATTCGCGATCGCAACATTCCAGGGCTGAAAGCCCGCCATGTTATAGCCTGGGCTGAAGCGAGTCCGACGAGCGAAGACCCAGGTAAACGGCCCGAAAAATCCCAGCCCTGAAAGGGCGTCACAAAACGTGTGATTTCGAAATGAGACAAATAGTTCCGCCCTTACAGGGCTGGATAATTTGATGTGACCGGATTTCCCGGGCCTCCAGCCCGGGCTATCACAGGGCGGGCTTTCAACCCCGCGGACAAATCTACTTCACAAACAAAATGATCAAATCAATCACGAACAACAGCACGATCGTCACTTCCAAAATCAGCATGTAACGATTCGTCCGGTCGTGATTCAACAACTCATAAAGATCATCCAGGGTTTTCAATTTCCCATCCAGCGTCTTGTGCCAGTCCGTCAAATGAAAACGCGCCGAGATGTTTTCGTAGATGCGCGCCAGGTGCCAATCGCCGAAAAATTTCGAGATGTTTGACAACTCATCATTGAACCGCGCCAGGTCGATGCGCAACTCGCGCAATTCGCGCAGGATATTCACGCGCCCCTTGCCCCCGCGCGTCGTCAAATCCCTATAGGAACGCTCCAGCGCGCCGTCCAAAATGCGGTCGTAAGCCTCCAACTCCGCGAGCTGCAGGTTCGCCAATTCCATCACGTACAGCGTCTCGTCAAAATTCTGCCGCTCGTCAATGATCAGCGCCGCGTCCCAGTCCATCACCACCAGGTCGTGCTCGTAATACGTCAGATATCGGCCCGTGGATTCGTTGGCTTCCTGCTTGGAAAGATGATCGATGTCCGGCTCCTGCGTCAGCAGCGACGCGACCGGCCGCCGGTTCGCCCGCCACCACTGCTCCGCGTTCAACGCCGTTCCTTCACCAGTGATCAATGGCGACTCGATGCAGAACACCGTGTACGCTTCTTCATCCGAAAGCTGTCCGAGCGGCCGGATGTAATACTGGCTGAGTTCGCGTCGCACGTCATCCGCCAGGTGGCGCACTTCCTCGTTCAAGGAGCCATTGCTGAATTGCAGATCATGATATCCCACCAAATCCTCAATGCGCTCCACTTCAAACGGCACGCGGATCGTGATGCTGATGGCGCCCACGGGCAGCAGCTTCACCACGCGCTGTATCCGCACCGGGCCGTGGGGGCCGATTCGCTCGTGCGGCGGCAGCCGCACCATTTGCGGCCGATAAAAAAACAGATGACGCGGACTGCGCTTGCTCGAATCCACCACAAATTGCGCCACCGGCTGGCCGAGCAATTCCCGCACGGGTCGCCGCACCATATCATAAGCCACATCAAAGGCATAAATATAAACCACCTCGCCCTTGTAGCTCTTGTAGCTCTTGGCTTTGGGCAACGCGATTTTTCGCTCCGTGCCTTTAAGGTTTTCCAACGTCGAAACCATGCACCAATCTACGCCACGACCCGAAGCCTGTCTAAGTAGCGGAACTACGCAGAAACGAGGGAGAAACTGGATGAACTAATACGCAAGCAGTTGATTTGGAATGGAGCGCCGATCTCCTGATCGCTTTAGCCAACCAAAAACCGGTAAATCGTCGTCGTCCGATACGTCTCGCCGGGTCGAAGAATCGTCGAAGGAAAATTAGAGTGATTCACCGAATCGGGAAAATGCTGCGTTTCGAGGCAAAAAGCGCCGTTGCGGCCAAAAACCCTGCCTTCCTTGCAGCGCGTGTCCTCCAAATAATTCGCCGTGTAAAGCTGCACGCCCGGCTGGTCCGTCATCACCTCCATCACCCGCCCGGATTTCGGCTCACGCACCTGTCCCGCCAGCGCGAGTCCCTTCCCATAGTTATCCAAAACAAAATTATGGTCATAACCGCGATGCGGCAGCGCGGTTAATTTTTCCATATCCTTCCCGATCGTTTTCTTCACCATGAAATCGAACGGCGTGTCTTTCACCGATTTGATTTCACCGGTCGGAATCAGCGTGTCATCCGTCGGCGTAAAACTCGCCGCCATCAGCGTCAGTTCATGACCCAGCGCATCGCCGCCTCCGGCCAGATTGAAATAACTATGATTGGTCAAATTGATTGGCGTCGTCTTGTCCGTCACCGCCTCGTAATCAATCCGCAATTCATTCTTCTCTGTCCAAGTGTACGTGACCGCGACCTTCAAATTCCCAGGATAACCCTCCTCGCCATCCGCGCTCGTATACGTCAGCTTCAATGTCGCGCCATCCTTCGATTCTCCCGGTGTGGCCTTCCAAGCCACCTTGTCAAACCCCTTCAACCCGCCATGCAAATGATTCGGCCCATTGTTAATCGCCAACGAATACGCTTTGCCCTCGAGCGTGAACTTCCCCTTTGCAATGCGGTTGGAGTAACGTCCGCAAATCGCGCCGAAATAAGGATGCGGCCCGAGATATTGTTCGAGATTATCGAAGCCGACAACGACATCGCCCAGCTTGCCGTTCCTCTCCGGCACCTGTAGTTCAGTGATGACGCCGCCGAGCGTGATGATCTTGCAGAACGCCCCCTGGCTGTTGGTGAGCGTGTATTGCTCAACTGGAGTGCCGTCCGGCAAGTGGCCGAAATTCGACTTGCTGATTTTTGCCGGCATTAGGGTTTTGGAGGAGGAGGCCCGGGTTTCTTTTTTCCGCCCCGCAAGGCCAGCGTCAGCATGAACAAACCAAAAACCAGCAGCACGATGCCCCAGCCCAGGTTGATATTGATGCCCAAAGAATGGTCTTTGTAAATCTGCCCGCCGTTGGTCGCCAGGCCAAAGATCGTCAGAATCGCGCCGAACAGACTGAACATGATTCCAATCGGGAGTCGCAGGTCAAAGTTCATAATGTTGTCTCCGAATCAAGGTTTACCAGAAAATGATGTTCAGCAACACCGTGCAAGCCAGCACGATAATGCCCACAGTCACCGGCCGTTTATACCACGGCTCGTGCGCCGTTTCCGGCTTGGGTGTCAGCGAATAAACCAGCCCTTTCAACTGTTCATCCGTCTTGTTTCGCTCCGTTACGAGCGAAATCAGAATCGTCAGCACGAAGCACGACGTCCACGCCACAATCGCGATCCACAACGTCTGGCCCATTTCGCTGTTATAAGTCAGCGCGTGCGATCCCAGCATTTGCGCGAGCCAGCCGCCTTTGATGCCCACCGGCTGGCCATGGGTCATCGACATCCCGTGAAAGACCGCCGCGCCGGCGGTGCCGCCCAGCAATCCCCAAAACGCGCCGTGGCCCGTCGCGCGTCTCCAGAACATGCCCAGCAGGAACGTCGCGAACAAGGGCGCGTTGACGAAGCTGAACACCAGTTGCAGCATGTCCATGATGCTGTTGAACTGCCGCGCGAGATAGGCGCAGCCGATGCTGATCAGGATGCCGAACACCGTCGCCCAGCGGCCCATCCACAAGTAGTGCTTGTCCGATTTGGTCGGCGCGATGTAGCTCTGGTAAATGTCATAAGTCCAAACCGTGTTAAACGCCGTCACGTTGCCCGCCATGCCCGACATGAACGACGCCATCAGCGCCGTAAACCCGACCCCCAGCAGCCCCGTGGGCAGGTACTTCGCCAGCATCACCGGTATGGTCATGTTGTAATCCGGCGTGCCATCAGCGCCAATCGGCAAAAAGGTCTTGCCGCTGGAATAATGCAACGCAATGGCGATCATGCCCGGCAGAATCACCAGCGCGGGAAAGAGCATTTTCGGAATCGCCGCAATCAGCGGCGTGCGGCGTGCCGAAGACATCGAGTCGGCGGCCATGGCGCGTTGCACCACGAGGAAGTCCGTGCACCAATAGCCGAACGACAGCACAAATCCCAGCCCTGCAACCATGCTGAACCAGTCCGCGCCCATCGGGTTTTGCGCATAACTGCCCATGTGCTTCCAGGATTCCGTCCACGTCCCCGGGGCGAAATGCTGATCCGTCGCCACCACGCTTAATTTTTGGACCAGCGCATGCCACCCGCCCACATCTTTCATCGCGAGAATCACCAGCGGTGAAAAACCCAAAACAATCATGAAAAACTGAAGCACTTCGTTGTAGATCGCGGAAGTCAAACCGCCGAGGAAAATGTAGACCAGCACGATGATGGCCGAAATGGCGATGCTGAAGTTGTAATTCCAATGGAGCAGCACCTCCAACAATCGCGCCAGAGCATACATCGAAACACCTGAGGAAAACACCGTCATCACCGCGAAGGAAATAGCG
>DATNEA010000073.1:0-26199 GCA_035606845.1 Candidatus Angelobacter sp.
GGGAATGAAGTTGCAAATCTGGCGCAACAGATTCAGTTTCGACGCGGCTGGAACGGTTCTGTTTTTCTTTTTCACCCCTGCCGTGTGGCAGGGCAAAACAAATCGTTCCAGCTTTTTCTTATTCCTATGGGATGGCTGTGAACAAAATTTCCGAGTTCTAATGCAACGCAATAGAAAACCCGTTTCGCAATTGACCTGGTGACTCGCTTGCGCGGTGGCCCATTCGTCCGCATGACTGAGGCCGAAGTCATGGGATTTGTAAACGTGGCAATTTCAGTAATTTACAAACAAAATATATTGACGGGTCTGGAAAAACGTGTACTCGTTATTCGCCGTTCGAGAAGGACAAATCATTTGAAACTATTGGTTATGACAAGGAAGCCGCTCAAGCTAAGAACATTTCCCTTTATCATCGCATTCCTCACCAGCGTCTTTCTGCTTGGCATTGAAAGAACCCGGGCCGACCTATTGGTAGTACCGAATTACGCCACCAATTCGGAAGTGCCAAACAATGCAGAAGGTATTTTCAGTACCGTTACTCGACATCAAATCGTTTTTGGTGCGTCGGAATTTCCTTCGTATCCCATCGTAATCAGTCAAATTCAGTGGCGACCGGACGTCTATACTGGGGGGCCGGTTACGAATGCAACGATCTCAAACATTCAGATCAATCTCTCGACAACGACTAGTAATGCTGATCAGTTAAGTTTAACCTTTTCGGAGAACACCGGTGCGGATGAAACAGTAGTGTTCAGCGGCCCTTTGGTTTTGAGCACCTCGCTTACCACACTGAGTAATGGAACGACAGCATTTGACATCGACGTACCCCTCCAAACCCCCTTCTTTTACGACCCGTCAAAAGGAAATTTGCTGTTAGATTTGCGGAATTTCAGCGGTGCTTCTGCGAATATTTATGACAATAGCACGAGCAGCAGTTCAGATACTGTTTCAAGAGTATTTTCAACGGTAGATGCAAACGCCACATCGGCCAACGCACGCGATACCGGTGGCGGCGCAATACAAATTACGTACGCGACGGCATCTGCGCCACCCATGATCATTTCTCAGCCGACCAACCAAACCGTTCCAATCAACAGTAACGCCACATTCACGGTTTCTGCAATTGGCGCCCCAAGGCCGATCTATCAATGGTTTTTCAATGACCTCAACCATCCGATTGACGGGGCAACCAACGATTCGCTGATTCTTTTGGATGTGCAGACCGACCAGGCTGGGATTTACTTCGTCCAAATAACCAATAGTTTCGGTCCTGCGCTCAGTTCCAATGCTCAACTTACGGTGACCGCTTCGCCGGTGATCAGTTCGCAACCAACTGATCAGATAGGGTTGATAGGCGGCACGGCGGCGTTTTCCGTCGCCGTTAGCAGCGGCGTTCCAGTGACGTATCAATGGTTCTTTGATGGTACCAATTCGATTGCGGGTGCGACAAACGCTTCTCTGATTTTGACCAACCTCGAAACGGGTCTGGAGGGCTTTTATTCTGTTCAGGTTAGCAACGTGTATGGTTCGGTCATGAGTTCCAGTGCTGCCCTGAGCGTGCAGCTTGTCATCCCAAATTACGCTTTGAACTACCAAGCAAACGACAACTATGAAAACACGTTTGCGAACGGCTTACGGATACAGACTATTTACGGCGCGTCTGAATTTCCCAGCTTTCCGATTATCATCAGGGAATTGCGGTGGCGGCCGGATACCTCCGTGGGCGGGCCGCTCACAGATAACATACCAGATATTCAAATCAATCTTTCGACCACAGAGATAAGCGTGGACCAGATGGACTTCACGTTTGCAAACAATGTCGGGTCAGACAACACGGTGGTCTATAGCGGAGCGGCGACTCTTTCAACTTCGTTTGTCACGTTGAACAACGGCACAAAGGCGTTCGATATCTCCCTTCAACTGCAAACCCCATTCCTTTACGATTCCTCAAAAGGCAATCTGCTGCTTGATGTGCGAAATTTTTCAGGAGGTTCCGCGCCTCTTTACACTGCCGCGCTCACCACAAGGACTGACGCCGCTTCCCGCATTGTAAATGGTAGTGCCAGCGCAACGACAGCGTCGGGGGGAGACACTGCAGGCGAAGCAATCCGCATTATTTATGGTTCAGCCGATATCGCCCCAATCATCACCTCTCAGCCAACGAATCTCTCTGTGACGGCGGGAGGGTCAAGCACGCTCCAGATTGCTGCCGCATCTGATGTGCCGATTTCGTATCAGTGGTTCTTCAGCGATATGAACAATCCGATTGCGGGAGCAACGAATGCGTCACTCAACCTGACTAATACAGAGTCGGGTCAAGCCGGAACTTATTTTGTGCAGGCCACGAATGCGTATGGCGCGACACTCAGCTCAAACGCCGTTCTGACGGTCACGACTGATCCGCCTCTCATCACGTCGCAACCTATAAATCACAGTGGGATTGTCGGAGCTGATTTCACTTTTTCGGTTTCGGCCGGCGGCTCATTGCCGCTCTCGTATCAGTGGTTCTACAACACGAACACGCTTCTGATCGGAGCAACCAATTCGTCACTCGACTTGACCAATATTCAGTACAATCAGTCAGGCACCTACTCGGTCGTGGTCTCGAATGCGTACGGAGTGACGAACAGTGCGTACGCTGTATTGACCATGAGTTATCCGCCGGTCAATGTGCTGATCGGCAGCACGAATATTTCGGGGGGTAATTCATTTAGTATTCCCGTGTTCCTGGTCGCCAACGGCAATGAGAACGCGGTGAGCTTCAGCATGAATTTCAATACGCAAAGATTGACTTACGCCGGCATCGAACTGGGAAGCGGCGCAGCAGATGCCGCGCTGCTGCCCAATACCAGCCAGGCTGTCGACGGCAGACTAGGCGTAACGATGCAGCTTCCGCCCGGTGAAACGTTCATTGCCGGCACGCAAGAAATTGTGCGGGTCACGTTCCTTTCAACCACCATCTCGAACGCGCCCGTTGTGACGCCGGTTAACTTTACAAATCAGCCAATCAATCAATTCGTGTTTGATGTGCAGGGAAATAAACTGGCGACAAATTTCGTAAATGGCAGTGTCACGTTGGGCGTGAGCGATTTTGAAGGCGACGTGAATCCACGGGCGGCCGGTGACCATAGCCTGGATATCTTCGATTTTACGCAAGAGGGCCGGTTCGTTGCGGGCCTCGATTCGATAAGCAATGCCTCTGAGTTTCAGCGGGCCGATTGCGCGCCCAAATCCACAAGCGGCGATGGCCAGTTGAAAGTGACCGACTGGGTGCAGTCTGGACGCTACGCGGCAGCGGTTGATTTACCGGTGGCAGTGGGCGGTCCCACGGCTCCGGTTGCGCCGATTACGCTCAGCGGCGGGCCTCGAACCATCACTGTCGCTGGTGGAATTGGCGTTGAAGGATTGAACGTAACCGTGCCGGTGATTCTGCAATCCCAAGGCAATGAAAATGGCGTTGGATTCAGCGTCAATTTCGATCCCATGCTGTTGAAGTACGTCAGCGCCACGAAAGGGAGTGCCGCCGGGTCGGCTACGCTGCTCGTCAACACGAATCAAGCGGCTTCAGGCACGCTGGGCGTGCTGCTTGCATTGCAAGCGGGGAACACTTTCACGAACGGCACTCAAGCGGAAATTGCGAGATTAACGTTCAACGCTCTGGATGCAACGACCAACGCCAACGTTACGCTGTTGAATGGACCGGTGTTGCTGGCAATTTCCGATCCGGCGGCGAATGAATTGCCGGCGATTTACACCAACAGTGTCCTAACGGTGAACCCGCCGCCAACATTGAGCGCCAGCATTAATGGAACGAACGCAGCGTTATCATGGCCCGCGTGGGGCACCGGATTCAACTTGCTGGCCACGGACGATCTCACCCATCCGTGGACAAACGTTGTTTATACGGCCCAAACGAACGGGTCGAATATAACCCTGACTTTGCCAATGGCTGGCGAAGGCGGGTATTTCCGCCTGCAGCATCCGTAGGCCATCGCGCGGCTGTTAAATGCGGCTCCAACCGGATGGCCGCGCTTGCGCGCGCAAAGCGGCGCGTCGTCCCATAAACAGAATTTCATTCGACAATCGCGCAGCGACGTTTCACATTAACTCCATGGTTGCTGTCAATTCCACAATGTTGCCGCTCGGCACGGCGGCTCCTGATTTCACGTTGCCCGATGTCAGCGGGAAAATCGTCTCGCTTGGGGATTTTAAGGGCAAGCCGCTGCTCGTGATGTTCATCTGTAATCATTGTCCGTACGTGAAGCACATCCGCTCCGGGCTGGCGCAGCTCGGCAATGATTATGTGCCGTGCGGCGCGGCGATTATTGCCATCAGCTCGAATGACGTGGAGAATTATCCGCAGGACGGGCCGGACAAGATGAAAGAGGAAGCCAAGGCGGCCGGCTACAATTTTCCTTATCTTTACGACGCGACCCAGGCCGTCGCCAAAAATTATCGCGCCGCCTGCACTCCGGATTTTTATCTCTTCGACAAGGATCATCGCCTGGTTTACCGAGGGCAATTCGACGACAGCAGCCCCGGCAAGGGGATGCCTGTGACTGGCAAGGACCTTCGCGCGGCCCTTGACGTTGTGCTGGGCGGAAAAGTGCCTGTCGCCACGCAAAAACCCAGCATCGGCTGCAACATCAAATGGAAAACCGGCAACGAACCGGACTATTTTTGAAGGCGGAAGAAGAAGGCAGAATGTAGAATGAGTTGGCTTTAAACCGCATTGTTCCGCATTCTTCATTCTCAATTCTGCATTCGAATCATGAACCAGTGGATCAGCGATTATCTCAAGGCGCAAAAGGCCGCGTTGGATTCCATTCCCGCGGACAAGACGGCGCAATTGATTGAACTGTTGCGCGTCGCGTTGAAGGAGGAGCGGCATATTTTTGTTTTCGGCAATGGCGGCAGCGCCATGAATTCATCGCACTTCGCGACCGATCTCGGCAAAGGCGCATCGGACAAGGTCGGCAAACGCTTTCGCGTCCTCGCCCTCAATGACAATGTGAGCTGGATGACGGCGCTGGCGAATGATTATTCCTACGAGGACGTCTTTGTCGGGCAATTGCAGAATTACGGCAAGCCGGGCGATATCGTGCTGGGCATCAGCGTGAGCGGGAACTCGCCGAATTGCGTGAAGGCGATGGAGTGGGCGAGGAAACATGGCCTGAAAACCGTGGCGTTCGTCGGCGCCAAACGCGGTCGCATGGCCGAACTTGCCGATCATCTCATTGTCATCAACGACACGCATTACGGCCGCGTGGAAGATGCGCAAATGGCCATCTGCCACATGCTCTGCTACGCCTTCATGGAAAATCCGCAGTTGGGAAAGTGAGCCCGAGCGCGGAACTCATTCGCATCGTATTGTTAAACGGCATCGTCATTTTACCTTCGCCAATTCAGCGTCCAATTTCCGCTCCATATCATCCCAATCGGCCGTGTTGGTGCGATACGTGGCACGATATTCGGATAATTCTTTCGCAATTTCCTTGACGGTTCCGGCATCAGGATAGCCCGGGGTCGGATTTTTAAAAAACGTGTGGGCCGAGTCAAAACACGTCTTCTCCATTGAGTCTGTGGCGCCCTGCGTGTCACCCGCTCGAATCTTCTGCAACGCCGCCAGAAAGGCAACGGTCTTGTGAAAACAACCCCATCCAGTGGCGCGATCCTGGCCGATGCTATAACCACTTTTGTAACCATGATGGCGGGCGACTGGATAGGTGACCACGGCGCCAAGGACACCGGCCAGCACCAATGAGAGAATCCAAGGAATTCGTTGTTTCATGCCGCTATATAGACACCGAGGGCAGACGAATTTGTATACGGTCAATGGTCTAACGCCTAGTCCCACATTCCTTATAACTAAACCGTCTATAAAGGCCAATCGGTGTTGGCGTCCAGCGCGGTGTTAAGCGGCTTTGGTAAAGTGACGAAAAAAACTCATCACCCAAGCTATCATCGCCGCGCCAAAAATACCGATTGCAACCAAAAAACTTGATGATGAAAGATGTGGGATGCTCCGGGCATTGGCTTGAATAAGCTGATACCAAACCGCGCCCTGAAACAGAACCAACAAACTCGCCAGCCAAAAACCCTGCCGTAAAAGATAGGTGCAGGTCTCGGTGCGCCGCTCCGGCGCAAACCAAAAATCCCGGCGCGGCACTCTAATCTTTTCTGGCGATGCGAACCGGATGGCGAAAAAGGCGACTGCAATAATCAGTGGCAAAATCAATCCGATCACGCCCTGAAAAATGACCGCAGAAGAACGGCTCATCCAACCATTTGGATGGCCATTGGCGCCAAAATGCGTCGCCATGTGTTCGGGCAACAGCGAAATCGTGCAGGCTAGAAAAGCGACGTAACCAAGCAGCAGCAATCCGAAAACAATGGCTGGAAGGCGTGATGTTTTCACCGGGCTTAACAGGTATTATGCGGTATCCCGCTTTCTTTGCAACTGTGCTTCATACTTCCGGTGAATCGAGGCGGTCGTTAGTAATCCACGCTTCAAAATGGACAATCGATAAACCGCCTGAAAAAGCAATATGCCATAGCCCAAGATGCCGGCCGCCATATCGCCGCTATAAAAATAATATGCTATCAGAGCGAGTGATGGAATGAGATACCGGAGCGACCGGAGGACGCTGCGCTTGAACAGCCCATTCACATCTTTGTATAGGCTGATCTGAAACTTTTCTTTGGGTGTGAACTCGATCGGATCATCCATAAGTTATCGTCGTGTGATGCCGCCCAATGTCCTGGCTGAGCTACTCCGACGGGCGGGCGGCTCAAGTGGCGTTAATCGTTGTATAACTGAAACCGCCCATAAACTCAAGCCACAGCCGGCGTTGGCTCCAGCGCGATCTTAGGTTGGTGGTGTCCCAACTCTGTGCCGGCTTCTTGAAAGCAACGCCAAACTAAACGCTCCAACCCAATCAGCACGCCCACGACGACTAAAAACAACGGAACCTTAAAAAATGCGAAAACGACTGCCTGAAATGACCAATGATGTGCATATAAATCTCCATCCGTCGGATGAGCCAGATATTCCTTCGTGCCAGCGTAAAACCGCCATGCGAACCCGGCGGCAACGAGACAGGCTTGGGCGAACGCCAAAAGCCAAAATTGCCGTGACGAGATTTTCATATGCGGGCCTAAGGACTAGAACTCACCCGCGCGGGAACTGCAACACAAAACAGCCTCCGTTTGCCTTCAATGAGACCACACGCGGAACGAATCCTTCTGATTTCAGTTTAAGGGTGCGGGCTGCCTCGCGGCTCACGTTGCGCGTCAAAAGTCCTCACGATTTGCTGCCTACTCACGTCGCAACCGTTCGGTGCGAGGCGCACCGAACTGCAGCCGAGGCGGCTGCGCTCCCCAATTCAACGTCAATGACGCGGAATGAATTCCGCGGTCTTTCGCTCACAACGCCGCTTTACACTTCCCGCCACGAAGCCTAAACTCGGCTTATGTCCGACTTTGACCCGGCAGATTTCGTGGACGACGATTTTCAGGCGCGCAAAATGCATGCGGCGTCGGGTTCTTCCGCGCCCGGGCAACCCTCCCGCGCGCCCACCCGCGAGGAAGTGGACAGCCGCGTGGCGGACACGCAGCAGAAATTGATCGAGCTCAAGCGCGCCCAGGAGGAACTCGAGCGGGAACGTTCCGCGCTCGAGGAAACGCGCCGGCGCCAGATGGAATTCCAGACCGGTCGCCAGGAAATGATTCACAATCTCACCCGCGGCCTCGGTTTGCTGGAAGAGGCCGAATTCGCCGCGCGCCGCGATGCCGAGCAAATGGCCAAGACCATCGCGGATTTTCGCGATGTCCTCGGCAAGATCGAAGCCGTCCGCGAAGAAACGTGGACCAAGGACAATTTTAACGTGGAATTGACCCGCGCGCTGACCGCCGTGGAAAATGGCCGCATGGAATGGAACACGGCGCGTTTGAAGTTTCCGATTTTGACCGGCGAGAAGCCCGCGAGCAATGCCGCCGGTCCGGCGGCGCCGCCGGAAGCGTTGCCGGTGAGCAATCGCAGTTTTGGCGAGCTGTGCAAGCTGGGCCTGGCGTTGACGTGGCCGCTGGCGCTGGTGGCGCTTACCGCCCTGGGTGTATTTATCGCAATTTTGATGTTGCGACGGTGAACAGTGTTGCATGGCATGGTTTAAACGAAAAAAACCAGATCCGATTTCCGACCGCGCCCGCGCGTTGAACGACGAGATCGCCGCGCTCGAAGCGAAGATCAAAAACCTCGACGCAAAACTCCAGGACGCGCCGCCTCCGGCGAAATTGCGCTCCACGGCCATCCCGCACGGCGAAACGATCCAGCGCGCTGCTGCGGAACCCGAAGGGTCAAAACCCGAAGGGTCAAAACCCGAAACCCGAAACCCGAAACCCGAAACTCCTCCTTCAGCCGCTCCCGAGCCGATCTTCGAGGAAGTGGACCAGGACCGGTTGAAAGCGCGCGGCGAAATCGCGACGCCGGATCATTACAACGAACTGGGCGTGCGCAAATACGATTTGCCGGCGTTGCTGCGCCGCATCCGCAATCATTTCCGCGGCCCGTCCACGAACAATCCCAAGCTCGTGCATTATCTCGCCGCCGGTGGCGTCCAGGGCCTGCGCCCCTTGCGCTACGAAAAGCGCGTCGCGCGGAATCGGTTTATTTTATTCGTCATCGTGTTGTTTTTGCTGCTCTTGGGAATTGTGTCGGTGTTCATTCTCCGGCATTGAAGGCACGTCGCGTAGCCAGCCCACTGCGGGAGCGCGGCTGTGTCGCAGACCAGCCGCAGCGATGCGATACCGCAAGATGATCCACGCCTTCTGCATGGAGTTTCCTGCTGCGGCTGGCTCGCAGCATAGCCGCGCTCCGCACGCGCAAAAATTGAATTTCCAAATCCGCGTTTATCTGCGTTCATCTGCGGTTAAATAGATGAAAAAGAATTCTCCAGTTTCCCGCAGCGGGCGCTTCGCCAGCGGCCCGTCGGCGGACGTCGCCAGATTCACCGAATCCATTTCCTTCGACTGGCGGCTTTGGAAGCACGACATTCTCGGCTCCATGGTCCACGCCACCATGCTCCAAAAAATCGGCGTGCTGACCCAGGCGGAATTGAACGCCATCCTGAAGGCGTTCGACGGCATCGCCCGGGAAATTCAACTGGGCCGGTTTCATTGGCGCGCGGAACTGGAAGATGTCCACATGAACATCGAGGCCGAATTGACCCGGCGCGTCCCCGCCGGCGCCAAGCTGCACACCGCCCGCTCGCGCAACGATCAGGTGGCGCTGGATGTCCGGATGTGGCTCCGCGACGAAATGGTCGAGCTGATGACCGAACTGCGCGCGTTGCAAAAGGCATTGGTGGAATTGGGCGCCAAAAACGCCGACGTCATCATCCCCGGCTACACGCATTTGCAGCGGGCGCAGCCGGTGTATTTCGCGCATCATTTGCTCGCGTACGTGGAGATGTTCGATCGCGATTTCTCGCGGCTCGAAGATGCGTTCCTGCGCGTGAACGTCTGCCCGCTCGGCAGCGGCGCTATTGCGGGATCAACCATGCCGCTGAAGCGCGAAATGGTCGCCAAACTTTTGGGCTTCGTGGACGGCAAGGGCAAGCCGAAGGTTTCGCAGAATTCCATGGACGCCGTCAGCGATCGGGATTTCGCGATTGAGTTTTGCGCCGCGGCGGCATTGATCGCGGTGCATCTTTCGCGACTCGCCGAGGACGTCATTCTCTGGACCAGCGCGGAATTCAACTTCATCAAAATTGCGGACGCGTACACGACCGGTTCATCCTTGATGCCGCAGAAGAAAAATCCGGACATCGCCGAGCTCGCTCGCGGCAAAACCGGGCGCGTGGTGGGCAACCTGGTTTCACTGCTGACGCTGCTGAAAGGGTTGCCGATGACTTACAACCGCGATTTGCAGGAGGACAAGGAGCGCTTGTTCGATACGGTGGACACCGTGCGCGCCACCGTGCGCCAGATGGGCGCGATGCTGAAGAACACGAAAGTGAATCGAGCCGCGTGCCAGGCCGCTGCCAGCGATCCCGCGCTGCTCGCGACGGACTTGGCGGATTATCTCGTGCGCAAAGGCGTGCCGTTCCGGCAGGCGCATCACGCGGTTGGCGCGGTCGTGGCGCTGGCCGAGAAATCGGACAAGGCGCTGAATGAATTGACGCTGGGGCAATTGCAATCCGTGGATAATCAATTTGGCCGCGACGCTCTCGGCGTCTTCAATTTGAAACGCGCCATGGAACGCCGAAATCTCATCGGCGCGCCCGGCACCAAAGAAGTCGCCAAGCAATTGGAGCGGTGGCGAAGGGCTCTGGGATGAAACGGAGCTGCAGACGACGGCTATCGTTCAGCTTTGACTGCGCTTTTGCTCTGAACATTCCAACACACCGCTTTAGCCTCGAAGAGGCGCCCGGAAATTAGCCAGCCACAAAGTGGCTGGAATACAGGCAGAAAATTCCAAGTCCCGAAGGGACGATGGAGAATATGATAATGATGCAGTAGATGATCTCCTATGCCCGCGACGCACTTGAGCCTGCACTACCACATCGTCTTCAGCACGAAAGACCGATACCCATATATTGAAGCGGAATGGTCGGACCGCCTGCATCAATATCTCGGCGGCTTGATTAAGGCGGCAGACGCCTTCCCCGAGGCAATTGGGGGTGTGCCCAACCATGTGCATCTTCTGGTTGGATTGCGCGCGACACACAACTTAGCCAAATTCGTTCAAGATATTAAACAAACCTCTTCGCGCTGGATTCATGAAAGTGTCGGCATGAAAAATTTTGCATGGCAGCAAGGTTATGCCGCTTTCACCGTGAGCGTTTCCAATCGCGGGGCGGAGGAAGGAGTATATTGCGAAACAGCCGGAACACCATCGGACTAAAACGTTTGAAGAAGAATATGTGGCGTTTCTTAAGAAGCATGAGGTGACATATGATGAAAAATATCTGTGGTAGTTTAAACCGGATTTTGCCAGGGATTTTTTCGCGACTCCGCCGTCCCTTCAGGACGAAGTTATTTGTTTGTTCGTACCAGCCACTTCGTGGCTGGCTAATTTCCGGTGTCCCTGCGGGACAAACAATTGGCCCGCATAAATCATGAAATCCCACCCCAAAATCGGCACCACCGGTGAATTGCAATTCATCGTCGAGCAAAAGCATGTGATTGATTTTGCGACCGATGGGATGCCGGCCGTGTTGAGCACGCCGAATTTGATCGGGTTGCTCGAACGCACCGCGCGCAAGGCGTTGGAACCCTTTCTCGAACCGGATGAACGCAGCGTGGGAATGGAAATCGAATTGTGCCATCTCGCGCCCTCGCTTTTGGGCGCGGAAGTGACCTGCACCGCGCGCGTGTTTCATGTGGACAAGACGAAGGTTGATTTTCAGATCGAAGCGCGCGAGCAAGGGCGATTGATTGCGCGCGGGTTGCACAAGCGCGCGGTGATTCGGGTGGACAGCTTTGCGAAACAAATCGGGAAATAAAATCCGAACGCCGAAATCCGAAGGCCGAAAGAAATCCGAAAACCGAATCCCGAATACTGATTGCGCCGTCAGTCGGATTTCGGATTTGTCACCTGATAAATTCCCTTTGCCACTTACCTGAAAAATACTAGCATCGCCACTCCCCGCCTCGAATTTTCGAGGCGGGACCAGGAATACGCATGAAAAGTTACGATATTGCAGTGATCGGCGGAGACGGCACAGGTCCGGAAGTCACGCGTGAAGCGCTCAAGGTCTGCGAAGCCGCCGGCATGAAATTTGGTTTCAAACTCAATTGGCATCCCTACGACTTCGGCGGCGATCGCTACCTGAAGACCGGCGAAGTGTTGCCGGACGGCGCGGTCGACGAATTGCGGAGGTTCAAGGCGATTTATCTCGGCGCCGTCGGGCATCCGCAAGTCAAGCCGGGCATCCTGGAAAAAGGCATTTTGCTGCGGCTGCGTTTCGAGCTCCAACAATACATTAACCTCCGCCCGGTGCGCTTGTATCGCGCCGAGGATTGTCCGCTCAAGGACAAGGGGCCGGAGCATGTCGATTTCGTCGTCATCCGCGAGAACAACGAAGGCCTTTACGCGGGCGCGGGTGGCTTTCAATACAAAGGCACGCCGGCGGAAGTGGCGGTTCAGGAAAGCGTGAACACGCGTTTTGGCGTCGAGCGCTGCCTGAAATACGCATTCGACCTCGCGCAGAAACGCCGCGAAGGCAAGCCCTGGAAGGGGCTCAAGGCCGAAGACACCGCCGCCGGCAAAACGGCGCAGCTCATGCTTTGCGGCAAAACCAACGTGCTTACCTACGCGTTCGATTTGTGGTGGCGCGCTTTCCACGAGCTCTCGCCGAAATATCCCACGGTCAAAACCGATTACGCGCACGTGGACGCCACCTGCATGTGGTTCGTAAAAAATCCCGAGTGGTTCGACGTCATCGTCACGGACAACATATTCGGCGACATCATCACCGACCTCGCCGCGATGATTCAGGGCGGCCTCGGTGTGGCCGCCGGCGGCAATATCAATCCGGAAGGCACTTCGATGTTTGAGCCAATGGGCGGCAGCGCGCCGAAATACACCGGCCAGAACGTGATCAATCCGCTGGCCGCAATCAACGCCGGCGGAATGATGCTCGATTTCCTCGGCGAAGCGAAAGCCGGCGCCGCCATCGAGAACGCGGTGATCCAGGTCGTCAACACGAAGATCAAGTCACTCGCCGCGGGCAAGATGGGTTACGGCACGCGTGAAGTGGGCGATTTGGTCGCGGCTGCGCTTTAAAATAGTGGCACGGGCGTCCACGCCCGTGCGTGCATGTTGAATCGCACGGGCAAGATGCCCGTGCCACTAAATTCACGCCAACCGCTCGAATGGATTTAATTCCGCCCTTTGTCCGACTCGCTGTCTGACGGGAGGAGTTTGCTGATTTCGCCTCGCAGCACATTCACTCCAAATGGCTTGGCGAGAACGGCGTTGGTGTTGTCCCGACCGTCTGAACCGGTCAGCTTTTCGACATAGGCGGTCACCATCAAAATCGGCAGTGATGGGGCGATTTGCCTGATGCGGCGAGCGACTTCTCCGCCGTGCATTCCAGGCATGAAGAAATCCAACAACACGAGATCGAAAGGTTGTTCAGTGATCAGCGCCAGCGCCTCAATTCCGTCCTGTGCCTCGGTAACCAAATGCCGATCAATGCTGAGCAGCAGTTTAATGGAGTTCCGCGCGGAAGGGTCGTCATCGACTATCAGTATCCGTTTTCCCGAAGTTACATCTTGTTGCATACCAAAATTGCATCGTGATTAAAAGCAGTTTTGGTGCCAATTTCCCTCAATCACTCCCCACCGTGCGTGAAGAAGCCCAATCGCGGAGCGCTTCCACTTTTTCGGACATGATGACGGACAGTGGGCGGGTCTGCTTCACTTCGGCGAGCACATCCTCCTGCGCCACTTCACGGCCTTCGGCGTGAGCGGCATAGGTGGCCGAGACGATTGCCTGCTCGATTTCGGAACCGGAAAATCCCTCCGTAGCCGCGGAAAGCGCATCGAGATCGAATTGCGCGGGTTTCAAGTGGCGTTTGCGAAGATGAATTTCCAGGATTTCGCGCCGATGCGGTTGGGAGGGCAAATCCACGAAAAAGATTTCATCGAATCGCCCCTTGCGGATGAGTTCGGGCGGGAGGCGTTCGATATCGTTGGCCGTGGCCACGAGAAACACGGGCTTCTTCTTCTCCGCCATCCACGTCAGCAACGCGCCCAGGATGCGCCGCGAAACGCCGCCGTCGTCATCCGCCGCGCTCACGGCGACGCCCTTTTCAATTTCGTCCATCCACAACACGCAAGGGGCCATGATCTCGGCAGTTTCGAGCGCCTTGCGCAAATTGCGTTCGGTTTCGCCATAATATTTGTTGTAAAGCACGCCAAAATCGAGGCGCAGCAACGGCACGCCAAAAATGCCCGCGGCCGCCTTCGCCGCGAGGCTCTTGCCGCAGCCTTGCACGCCCAGCAACAGCATGCCGCGCGGCGGATCGAGCGAGAGATCTTCGCCAAGCAAAAAGCTTCTGCGCGTTTCCAGCCAATGCCGCAGCCGCAACATGCCGCCGATGTCGGAAAACTTCGCGGTGTCGTACTCGAATGAAAGCAGCGAATCGCCGCCGAGCAATTCGTATTTGGCGCGCAGGACTTCGGGAATATCGGATTCCGAAATGACACCGTCCTCGACGGCTTTCATCGCGAGCCGCCGCGCGTCCGTGGCGGTGAGGCCGGCGAGATTGCGCACGAGCAAATCGAACGCCTTGTTGGTGGTTTGCACATCGCGGTGGCCGTTCCGCTCGCCCCATTCTCCGGCCACGTCCACGACGATGGCGCGCAGTTCCTGCAAATTTGGCAAAGGCAGACGCAGATGCGCGATGTAAGGCTTGAGTTCCTCCGGAAATTGCAGCGAATAACCCACCAGCACGACGGTGGAATAATGTTGCTGGTAAGTCAGTGCGATGTCTTTTAATTGCCGCATGTGCACTGCGTCCTTCAGATACGGGTGAAAATCCAGCAGCACGAAAAGGCAATGATTGCCATCGGTCCGGATATACTCGAGCAGTTCTTGGGACTTCATGACGGACCGCCTGGGCTGGTCGCACGGATCAAAGGCCTGCAATCCCTCGGTGACCGTCCAGCGGTACGTTTTGGTCTGCAGGCGATTGCCGATTTGCCGCACCATGCGGACGATTTGCGGTTCTTCGTTGCTTTCGACGGCGATAAGGGGCATGCGCGAGCGGATCATGGCCTCCAAATCCTGCAACGGACTTTCTGTCCTCGGCATTCCGGACGGGACCAACTTGGCGGATGGCAAATTCATGCGCGGCAGGGATAACTTAGTAACATTCCGAGAAAATAATGCCTGAAAAAGGGGAAACGCACAACCGGCTAAACCTTTTTCACTGGCAACCTCGGTCGGCAGACGCTAGAAGCAGGCATGGATTCGTTCCTTCAGGCGGCGATTGAAGAGGCAAAGAAAGGTTTGGCCTCGGGCGGAATTCCCATCGGTTCGGTGCTCGTCTGCGACTGCAAAATCATCGGTCGCGGTCACAACCAGCTCGTGCAGCACGGCAGCGTGAACGCCGGGCGCCTCAAAGCTTCGGTTTACCAGCGATGTGTCCTCTAACTCCACGCTGTCGCCATGCCCGATGTGCAGCGGCGCGGCGCTGCTTTACAAAATCCCGCGGATCGTCATTGGTGAAAACACGACGTTCAAGGACCGGAAGACTACATGCGCTCGCAAGGCGTGAAGCTGGAAATTTTTCAGGACCAGACCTGTATTCAACTCATGCGGGATTTTATCAAAGCGCGGCCTGAGCTTGGGAATGAGGATATTGGTATTTGACGGCAACCATTTGGCTGTTGTCACCACAAGCTCGGTGGGGAGTTAAATCGCTTCCATGAAGGCAAAGGCGATTGTCGTTGTGGATCCCGAGATCATGAGCGGAGCGCCTTGCTTTGCGGGTACTCGCGTTCCGATTCGCAATCTTTTGGACTACTTGGAAGCCGGTGAATCTCTGGACGATTTTTTGGAATAATTTCCCACCGTTTCCCGGCTGCAAGCCGTCGAATTTTTGGAACAGTCTGCCGAAGCCATGCTGAAAAAAACTGCTGAGGCTGTTTGATGCGCATCCTTCTGGACGAATGCTTCACGCCCAGGAAACAATGACCGCGGAGCGATTCCGTGAGATTGCGTCGAGTCCCGGAGACAACGTGCCACTGAATCCGAAGCTCGCCGCTATTTGGGAGAAAATGACGAATGCGACGATTACCATGGATATGAAATATGCGGATGGCCGGACGATTAAAGATGAGATGACGGGATCCCGCAAGACTGTGCAGGGCAATTACGTTGTCACGACACTAAACTCTGAATTGTACAAACAGCCGATCGATTCAATCATGGCGTACGACGAAAAGGTCGGGTGCTACAAGGTCTGGGATCTCTACGGAGACACCATTACCCACGCGCTCATGGTTTACGATGTCGACAAGAAAATTTATTCCACATCTTCCACCTTCGGCGATGGCTATTCAGAATTAGGCGTCGGTAGTTACAGCGACACAAATGATCGGAGTCATACTGTTGTTCTGAAGAACGGTATTCTTTTTTCCACGCGGGACGTCAACGTAGGGCCGGCAAAGCCAGCCAGCAATCATTAGCAATTCCTTGGACTGGATTGAGTCACAAAACTATGAATATTCTCAAGAGGTTCCAAAGTTTCCCCCTCTCCCCGTGGGAGAGGGCGAGCTCAATCAAAAATCGATAGCTGCTCATCCCAGCATCTTCAGCAACTCCGCCTCATCAATCACTTTAATTCCCAGCGCGTTGGCCTTGTCCAATTTCGAGCCTGCCTCCTCGCCCGCGACCACAAAATCCGTTTTCTTGCTCACGCTGCCGCTGACTTTCCCACCCGCCGCCTCAATTTTCGCCGCCGCTTCCTCGCGCTTTAAGTTTGGCAATGTGCCGGTGAGCACAAACGTTTTCCCCGCTAACGGACCGGCTGCGGCGCGCGGCTGATACAATTCCGATTTGAAATTCACGCCCGCTTTGCGCAAGCGATCCACCAGGCTCTTGTTGTGCGAATCGGAAAACCAATTCGTTAGGCTCTTGGCAATGACTTCACCCACGTCCTCGGCTTCCATCAACTGCTCCGCGCTCGCGGCGAAAATATCATCCAACGCCGGAAAGTGTTTGCACAACGATTTTGACGCGCCGGTGCCCACGTGCAAAATGCCCAACCCGTAAAGCACGCGCCACGCATCGCGGGACTTGCTCGCTTCCACGCCATCGAGAAAATTCTGCGCGGATTTTTCACCCATCCGTTCGAGATTGGCCACCTCGGCGAGTTTCAGCGAATAGATCTCCGCCGCATCGCGCACCAAACCGCTCTGGACCAATTGTCGCACCAACACTTCGCCGCCGCCTTCGATATCCATCGCGCCGCGGCTGCACCAATGCTCCAAATGCCCGCGCACCTGCGCCGGACAATCCGAATTCGGACAATACCACGCCGCGCCTTCCTGGCTCCCGCCCGTGACTTCCTTCATCAGCTTGGAACCGCATTCCGGGCAAACTTTCGGATACGTAAACGGCACTTCTTTTCCCGTGCGCTTGGTCAGCACGACATCCACCACTTTTGGAATCACTTCGCCGGCCTTTTCGATCGTCACCGTATCACCGATGCGCACGTCTTTTTTGCGGATGTAATCTTCGTTGTGCAACGTCGCGCGGCTGATCGTGCTTCCGGCAAGAAACACCGGCACCAACTCCGCCGTGGGCGTGATCGCGCCCGTGCGGCCCACCGTGATCATAATGCCCTGCACCTTGGTCTCAGCTTGCTCGGCGGCGTATTTGTAGGCGATGGACCAGCGCGGAGCCTTGGCCGTGTAACCCGCCCGCTCGCGTTGCGCGTAGGAATTCAACTTGATCACCGCGCCGTCCGTTTCGTAAGGAAATTTCTTTCGGAACTTGTCGAGATCATCGATCGCCGCAACCAATTCGTCAGCGGACGTGCAATGCCGCGTCCATTCCGGCGTTTTGAACCCGAACGTTTTCAGCCAACTCAATAGCCCCTCATGCGTTTGCGGCTGACTCGCACCCTCCACACTGCCCAGGCCGTAAACCACGATATCCAGCGGTCGCTTCGCCACCAACCGCGCGTCGAGTTGCTTGAGCGACCCCGCGGCCGCATTGCGCGGATTGGCAAACGTCTCTTCACCAGCCGCCTTGCGTTCCGCATTCAACCTTTCAAAACCG
The DNA here is from genome assembly GCA_035606845.1 of Candidatus Angelobacter sp. Lineage (GTDB taxonomy): Bacteria > Verrucomicrobiota > Verrucomicrobiia > Limisphaerales > DASXHY01 > DASXHY01. The sequence goes on from DATNEA010000073.1 coordinate 17,798, forward strand.
GCCTTGGTCAAAAAAACTTCCCCGCGCACCTCCAACATGGCCGGCCAGGAATCGTGTTTCCCATGCAGCCGCTGCGGAATGCCTCGGATCGTGCGCAAATTCGGCGTAATGTCATCGCCCGTCGAACCATCCCCGCGGGTCGCGCCGACCGTGAAACTGCCGTTTTCGTAACGCAAGCTGATCGCCACGCCGTCCACCTTCGGTTCCACCATCCAGTCGAGCGTCTCATTCGGCAAAATCCGTTGCACCCGCGCCACGAAATCCCGCAATTCCTGCTGCGAATAGGTATTGTCCAAACTCAGCATCGGCACCAGATGCCTGACCGGCTTGAACTCCTTCAGCGGCGTCCCCCCGACGCGCTGGCTCGGCGAATCGGGCGTGACCAGCTCGGGAAATTCTTTTTCCAGATCAAGCAACTCGTGATAAAGCCGGTCATAATCGCGGTCACTGATCGTCGGCTGCGCCTGGACGTAGTACGCGTAGTCGTGTCGGCGGATTTCATCGGCGAGTTCGGCATGGCGGATCTTGGATTGGGCGACGGTCATTCGAACAAACTATTAACGCAAACGCATCGAGGCGCAAAGGCACAAAATTAGGCACGCCGCGTACAGTGAAAAACCTCAGAATTGCTGACCCATTATCCGATGACCCTGCGCCTCGTTCTAAAAACGGCGAAGCGACACCAACCAGTCGCCGCTTCGCGTTTTTGTTGAAGATGATTAGGCCGAGGCAGCTTTGGCGGCGGCAAGATCGCTGCGGCGTTGGGACATGCTCTTGAAGAATTCGTAGCCTTCGCGCAATCGGCGCACGCAGACGTCTTTGTCCTCAAGCATCGTCTTGATGATGCGCAGGATGGGCTTCGGGCGCAGGTAATAGCGATGGTAAAAGCGTTCGACGCTCTCGAAGATTTCCTCCTTGCTCAGGCCGGGATATTCGAGCGCGCTCTGCTGGAAGCCGTCGCCTTCCACGAGATCGGTCTTGTCCTTTTTCGTGAACCAGCCGTTTTGCTTGGCCATGTCGTACAGCTCCGTGCCCGGATAAGGCGCGGCAAGAGAAACCTGGAGCGAAAACACATCGAGTTCCTGCGCGAAACGGATGGTCTGCTCGACGGTCTCGCGAGTCTCCACCGGCAGGCCGAGAATGAAGGTGCCGTGAATCACCACGCCGGCCTGATGGCAGGCCTTGGTGAATTTGCGCATTTCCTCAGTCGTTACGCCTTTCTTGATGCGCGTGAGCGTTTCGTCGTTGCCGCTTTCGTAGCCGACGAGGAACAGGCGCAGGCCGTTGTCCTTGAAACTTTTGATGGTGTCGTAATCGAGGTTGGCGCGGCTGTTGCAGCTCCAGGTGAGGCCCAGCGGGCCAAGTCTTTTGGCGATTTCGCGCGCGCGCGGCAGATTCGCGGTGAAGGTGTCGTCATCGAAGAAAAACTCGCGCACTTGCGGGAACAATTTCTTCATATAGGCCATTTCGTCGGCGACATTTTGGGGCGAACGCACGCGATATTTGTGTCCGCCGATGGTTTGCGGCCACAGGCAGAACGTGCATTGCGCGGGGCATCCGCGGCCGGTGTAGAGGCTCACGTACGGATGCATCAGGTAACCGATGAAATATTTCTCGATCTGCAAATCGCGCTTGTAGACATCGGCGACCCACGGCAGCGAATCCATGTTCGCGATCATCTCGCGCTCGGGGTTGTGCTTGATTTTTCCGTCCTTGTCCTTGTAGGAGAGCCCGGCAATGGCCGTGAAATCGCGGCCTTCGGCGACTTCCTTGCAAGTGAAATCGAATTCCTTGCGGCCAACCCAATCAATCGCGCGCGAGGCCTTGAGGGTTTCGGTCGGCAACACCATCGCGTGCGCGCCGACGAAGCCGATTTTGGTGGCCGGCTTCTGGTCTTTGATGGCCTCGGCAACCTTGCAATCGTTTTTCAGCGATGGCGTGGAGGTGTTGATGATGACGTGATCGTAATCCTTCGCAATGCGCAGGCATTCCTCGACGCCGATGTTGTGCGGGGGGCAATCGAGCAATTTCGCGCCGGGCACGAGCGCGGCGGGTTGGGCGAGCCAGGTCGGATACCAATAGCTGGTGACCTCACGCCGGGCCTGGTAACGCGCGCCGGCGCCGCCGTCAAAGCCGTCAAAACTCGGTGGAGATAGGAAAAGTGCGCTCATTCTATATTTTTCAGTTCTTTGATCCCGTCCTCACCCCGGCCCTCTCCCCCAGGAGAGGGAGAAACTGCTACAACGTTTGCAGTATTTCCGCGCGCGGACGGTTCTTACGTACAGTCAATTATCAAAATCGATTCTCAATCGTGCGAAATCCGTTTCAGTTCCGGCTACTCAGCCTTGCCCTTGATTTTCGCCAGCAACTCATCCCGTTGCGTCGTGTCGCCGGTGCCGCAACTGCCGGCGCCGGCCTGCGGCTCTGCCGGTCGCTGGAAAGCGGCTTGCGCGCCATTCATGGCGGCGCGCGGAGAATTGATGGCGGCCTTGGCTTCGGCGAGATGGCCTTTGCCGATGGACATGCCGTTGAAGGCGCGTTTGGCCAATTCCGGGCTGGCGGCATACGGCTTCGGTTTGGAGCCGAAGTTGTATTTGAAATTTTTCCAGTTGTCGCCGCGCTGATAATTCGTGCCGAGCGCGCCGCTGGGGTCGTAGCCGCAATGCACCATGCAGTTTTCGCAACGCGGATCGCGCGCGACGCCGTTCACCACACCGTATTTGTTCCAGTCCACCTTCTGCAACATTTCCTGATATCCGCCGTAATGGCCATCAGTCATCAGGTAGCAAGGCGCTTTCCAGCCCTTGATGTTGTAGGTCGGAATGGCCCAGGCGGTGCAGGTCAATTCGCGCTTGCCGGCGAGAAATTCCTGGTAAACCGGCGTGCCAAAGATGGTGAAGTGCTTGCCCCATTCCTCGATGCGCGCGAATTTCTGGCGTGTCATTTTGCGCGTCAGGAAAAAATCCTCCGGCTGTTTGTTGAGACGCTTCACCATGTCTTTCTTGGCGGCGTCGTACTCATAGCCGGGCGAAATCGTGTGGCCATCGACATCGAGCGAGGAAAGGAACTTGAACATATCCTCGAGTTCCTGCACGTCGGTCTCTTTGTAAACGGTCGTGTTGGTGGCCGTTTGGTAGCCGAGAATTTTCGCCATCTTGATGGCGTCGATGCATTCCTTGAACACGCCTTCGCGCTCGACGATGAGGTCGTGCGTGAATTCCAAACCGTCCACGTGCACGTTCCAATACATCCACTGGGAAGGCTTGATGACGGACTTGGCGCGCGCCGCCGGGTCCGCCTTGCGAATTTGCTCGGCGTCCTTTTCGGAAATCAGTTTTTCATCCAGCAACTTCTTGACTTTAGTTTCGGCCTCCGCATCATAGATGCTGGCCAGGTAGTCTCTCATTTTTTTCCGCATGAACATGCCGTTCGTGCAGACGTAAACAATGCGGCCCTGACCAAGCAGGCCGTTCACCAGTTCCTCGATTTTCGGATAAATCAGCGGTTCGCCGCCGCAGATGGAAACCATCGGAGCGTCGCATTCTTCGGCGACGGCGAGGCATTTTTCCAGCGGCACCATGTCCTTGAGGTTGGTGGAATACTCGCGGATGCGGCCGCAGCCGGTGCAGGTCAAATTACAGGTGTGCAGAGGCTCAAGCTGCAGAACCATGGCGAATTTGGGAGTTCGCCGCAGCTTGTGCCCAATAATATGGCCGGCGATTTTCGCCGAAAGCGCGAAAGGAAATCGCATAGTCGTATTTTTTAGATTTGCGCTAGTTGTGTGACAGGTTGAACCACGGGTGTGGGCTGATCGGGAACGGGGTGAACCGGGGGTGGGAGATCAGCCTTGATCAAACCTGGCAGGAAAAAGTCCAGCGGCGAAATGCTCTTGGACGCATTGATGCCGCTGCAACCCGCTACCAACAGTAGCAAGGCCAGAAATGATGCAAACCGCAGTAATTTGCCATTTAAACTCACTTAGCTGGCAGTATAAGACGGAAAGCCGCGTTGGCAACCCCTTATTTAATAGAACGTGCAACCCAGACGGAAAAGGGGCAAATTCCCCATTATGAGAATGTTCCGTATGCCGGAAATTCCTTTGCGCCGATGGGTGTGTGGCGTCATGGGGTGCCTATTGATGCTTCATGCGAGGCAGGCGGCGGCAGCCGATACCAACACAGCATCCGGCTGGGTGACCAACGAATTCGAGCAAGCCGCCGCTAAATTCCACGCCGAAACGAACAGTGCCGACGCGGCATGGCAATTTGCCCGGGCCTGTTTTGACATGGCAGATTTGCAGAAGCGGTCATCGCAAGAGGCCGCTTATGCCGAGGAAGGCATGGCGGCGAGCCGGGTCGCAGTGGAGCTGGCTCCCAATTCGGCGCCGGCGCACTATTACCTGGGCATGAACATCGCCGAACTGGCCAGCACAAAGCACAGCCTGTCGGCGCTGCGGATGGTGAAGGACGTGGAGCGGGAATTCCAGGCCGCCCGGTTGCTGGATGAAAAATTCGATGAAGCCGGCGCTGACCGCAACCTGGGCACGTTGTACCGCGACGCGCCGGCGTTCGTCAGCGTGGGCAGCCGGGCCAAGGCGCGGCAGCATTTGGAAAGAGCCGTGGAACTCGCCCCCGGTTATCCGGATAATCACATCACACTGATCGAAGGCTACCTGAAATGGGATTACCGCAATGAAGCGTTGCGGCAATTGCATGAACTGGAACAAATCCTGCCGGACGCGCGGAAAAAATTTTCCGGCCCGGCACATGCGCTGGATTGGGAGGATTGGGACAAACGATTGAATATCATTAAAAGGAAATTGGAGGGTAACTCGAAGGTCAACGAGTCGCCGCATTCACAATAGCGCGTGTGATCGATGCGCCGCGGAGGTCAATATCTCGCCCAAGCCGTGACGTCATGGAATTGGCTTTGTCGGATTACATGTGAAATCAACGTACAACCAATCTTTGACCCGTGATCAGCCGACGAGCCTGCAAGTTCATAATCGTTTCGGGAACGACGCTGATACTCTTTCTCATGGTGATTTCCCGGGGCGGCGCCCGTGAACCAACGGACGGCCCTCCTCCCAAATCCCGACAATCGCCGGTTTTCACGGTCGAAGTCGAAAGCGAGAATGGCCGCCCTCTCCCGAATGTGACGGTGGTTTGGGTTGATGACTCGACGAATGCTGTCCTGAACGGGACGACCATCGAGCGCGGGAGCGGGCGATTGCAGACCGATTCCGGCGGCAAGTTCACGTTCAGGCAGCACCGGTGGATCCGGTTTTCCTGGTCGCCACGGAAGCGGGCTTTGGCGTGACGATGGGACGAGATCTTGTGAAGAAGCCAACGCTCATCGTTGAACGATGGGAACGCCTCGAAGGTGTCAGGATGAATCTCGGGCGCCCGGACGCGGGACAACGGCTCATGCTGGACTTTGATTCCAGGTGCATCGGCGATAACACCCCGCGGAATCCCAACGGACGCATCGGAATGCGCGCCTTCGCCACCACGGACTCAAAAGGGCATTTTGTTTTCGACCGCGTTCTCCCTGCCGGTCTCGAATTATCCGAAGTCGAACATTCAGGGAAGTTTGGGACGGGTCATTGCGAACGGCCGTCAAACCGGGCGGAACAAAGGTGGTTGATGTTGTCACCCGGGGACGGATGGTCGTTGGCCAAATACAACCGGATGAGGAATTGTCAACGAACCTGGATTTCTCGTCGTGCGAGATGGAGCTGATTCCGGCGAACGGCCCTCACGGGATGATTCCGGCGACACCCGAGGAATTTGATACTCGGGAGAAAAGAACCCAATGGTGGATGAACTGGTATCGATCCGAAACGGGCCTTGGGTTTTTTCCTCCAGTGGACCAACGCGGAAAGGTCCTGGACGTTCGATCGAACGGAAACTTCGCCGCGGAGATGGTAGCACTCGGGAGATATTGGGTCAGCGGGAGCGTCCTGCGGAATAATAAGAAAATGCTAAAATTGATCAGTATGTCGACGTTCCCGAGGTCGGGGCCTCTGGGGCTGATATCCCGGCCGATATTGGCAAACTTATTCTCAAACCGGCATTGCAACTTGGGGACCGAGCGCCGGATTTCGACGTGAAAACGCTCGACGGACATTCTCTCAAGCTATCCAACTTTCGAAGAAAATATGTGCTGCTGGATTTTTGGGCTACGTGGTGCGCGCCATGTGTGGCCGAAACTCCGAATCTTCAGGCAACGTACGATGCCTTTGGCGCGGATCCTCGTTTCGTCATGATCAGCTTGAGCCTGGATCCGGAACTTGAGGCGCCGCAAAAATTCATTCGAACCAGAAATATCCAGTGGAAGCAGGCATTCCTGGGTGATTGGGGCCAGGACCATGTCACCCGCGATTTCGAAGTGGGAGCCATACCTTCCATCTGGCTGATCGGACCGGACGGAACAATCATCTCGCGCAACCTTCGCGGAGAAAAGATCAAGGAAACCGTGGCTTCGGCGCTGGGCGCATCTCAAAAAATGGGCGAGTAGATACGCGGGACGGGCTTTATTTTGCCGGCATTTCATTAACACCCTGCTTTAAAGCCTGTAATTCACTTTTTCCGAAGAAATATCTGTACATTGTAAATACAAATGGGCAATACGCTGGTGATGACGAACGAGCGCAAGCCTTACCCCAGCGATGTGAGTGATGAGGAATGGAACTTCTGTGTGCCGTATTTGATGCTGATGAAAGAAGATGCGCCGCAACGGGAACACTCGTTGCGCGAACTCTTCAATGGTCTGCGTTGGCTCGTGCGCACGGGCAGTCCGTGGCGGCTGATGGCACACGATCTGCCTCCTTGGCATGCGGTGTATCAACAGACCCGGCGGTGGGTGCGCGTCAGATGTTTTGAAGCGATGGCCGGAGATTTGCGCGCGCTTCTGCGCACGCTGGCCGGGCGCGACGTTGTGCCCAGCGCTTGATCGTGGACAGCCGCACGATCCAATCCACGCTGCAGAGCGGCGGGCGAGCCGGGTATGATGGAGCGAAAAAACGCAAAGGCAGCAAGGTGCATGCGGCAGTGGACACGCTGGGACATTTGCTGGCCTTGAAAGTCACCGCTGCCAATGAACAAGACCGGGAGCAAGTGGGAGCGCTGGCCCAAGCGGTGCAGGAAGTCACCGGAGAGAACGTACAACTGGCGTACGTGGATCAAGGCTACACGGGCCAGCGCGCCAGCGAAGCGGCCCGGGAACACGGAATCAAACTTGAGGTGGTGAAGTTGAAAGAAGCCAAGAAAGGGTTCGTGCTGCTGCCGCGACGGTGGGTGGTGGAACGATCCTTTGGCTGGGCCGCGCGGTTCCGGCGATTGGCACGAGATTACGAACGGTTGGCCGCCACCTTGAGCGGCTATCACTGGCTCGCCTTTGTCCTGCTCATGCTTAAAACCTTCACTATCAAAAGTGCATGACAGGCTCGAGCCAAAAAGCTACCCCGCATCTCTCAAACGATACGCAATTAGCTATTATCATTTCGTCGGAAAAAAGCCGTTCCCATCGAATCGCTTTCATCAATTTTCCTAACTAAATTTAAGCCATTTGCTTCGAGAATCGCCTTTAGATCATCGAATTTTACCTCCCATTTATGCCACTCCACAAATACTGAGTCGCAAAGTTTAAGAAACCTTTGTTCAGACTGCAGGAATCTCAGTTCCGAGCCTTCAACGTCTATTTTGAGCACATTACAACGTATCTCGCCAAACCGTCGCTTCCATTGTTTCTCGATTTCCAGACACGGCACCGAAATTCTTTTCCACTTCCCTTCGAGTTTCCTTTTCAATTCTTCCGGCAAATGACTGGTTGAACAAATGTTAGACTCGTACAAATAAAACTCCGCATTACCACCCTCCTTGCCTTCGCCAACTACACCGTGCAGCGCGAACACCTCATTGAGCTCATTTATGCCCGCGTGCCACTTGGCTTCCTTCACCGCATCGGGATTCGCATCAATCATCAACCCTTTTAACCTTCTTTTCTCAGCTATATCCACCAACCAGCACGTGAAGTAACCGACATTGCAACCCAAATCAGCAAAGGTCGTGAAATTTGTAGGCAAAAGTTCTTCGGGATAAAGAGCCCCTTTTTCAAACATTTCAGCCGCAAGCGGGATGCTTTCTAGTCGAGTTGCTCGATATTGTGTGCCGTGCGCCAAGCATTTAACAGCTGGAAATCGTTTAAGATACCGATTCGCAATTGTATGTAAACGAAGGTCTCTCGCAATGCGGCGCATAATATCGCAACGCGATAGGCAAATGATAAATCGGCGGATAATATTCACTAGATTTAAACCAGTTAAAACGAGCATGCAGAATATGTCAAAATTTCGCTCGGCTATTATATCATTTTGAAATCTCTCGTTGCGAGGAATTCCA
>DATNEA010000001.1:0-51664 GCA_035606845.1 Candidatus Angelobacter sp.
AAAAACGTTCGCGGCGACATCGAGATTCGTCAGGACATTCAGTTCCTGATGGATGAACGCGATGCCGAGGCGCATGGCGTCGGTCACGTTGTGAATGCGGACCGGCTCGCCATTGACGCGAATCTCGCCCTCGTCCGGCTGGTACACGCCGCCGAGAATTTTCATCAGCGTGGATTTGCCGGCGCCATTTTCACCGCAGAGCGCCACCACTTCGCCCGGCCCAATTTCCAGACTGACGCCATCCAAAGCAACAACGCCGGGGAATCGTTTGCAGATTCCACGCATTTCGAGCAGAGGTGTGGCTGTGGATGGCATGAGCAAGAGGCCGCGAATCCGTTTGAGAATTCGCGGCCTTGATTGATTATTTGCCGGTAAGCTTCTTCTTGTTGGCTTGAAACTCCGCCACGTTGGCTTTTGTCACGTTCACCGTGGGAATGAAAATTTTCTTATCGGCCGGAAAGACGGTTTTATCGCCGTGGAGATACTTGTCCATGAGCGTAATCGCCTGCTTGCCGAATTGGAAAGGCTGCTGCGCGACCGTGCCGTAGATATCGCCGGCGGCGACGCCTGCGAGCGTTTCATCTTCATCATCGAAGCAAACGATCTTCACCTTGCCGTTTTTCCCGGCGCTGCGAACGGCGTTGAGGATGGCGGGGCCATTGTAATTCCAAAGGCCGACCAGGCACCCGACATCGGGATATTTCACGAGCGTGTCCTCGGCGTTGCGTTGCGCGCGGCTGTTGTCGGTTTCGTCCGTGCGAACGTCGATGATCTCCACCTTGGAACCGGTAAGTTCCTGTTTGATGCCATTGAAACGGTCCTGCGCGTTTTGTGCGTCCATGCTGCCGACGAACACCATGATTTTGCCGCCATTGGGCAACGCTTCCTTGATGAGTTTGCCGGCTTCCTTGCCCGCCGCGACATTATCCGTGCCGATGTAACACGCGCGTTGGCTCTTGGGTGCGTCGCTGTCCTGCGTGATCAACAGCGCGTGGCTGGCAATCTTATCGAGCAGCGCGGTCTGGTTGGCGGGATCCACGGGGCTCACGGCAATTCCGTCCACGCCCTTGACGAGGAGATCATCCAGGAGCTGTTGCTGCTCGGCGGCGGTGCCGGTGGACGGAATGCGGAAATCCAGATCCACATCGCCAAGTTCCTTGGCCGCTTCTTCGCAACCCGCACGCGCAATCGTCCAAAACGTGGCCGCGTTGTTTGAAACAAACGCCAGCTTCAACCGTTTCGTCGCTGGTTGGGCGTTGCCGGTTTCGCCGCCGCCACCGGTGCTGCTGCTGGCGGCTGGGGCTTCTTTTTTGCCGCAACCCGGCATGGCCAGGGCCATGCACAGGGCGGCGAGGATCAATGGGCTTTTTGATTTCATGATTTCTCCTAGTCTCGGTTATGGTTGCGTTTTGAAGCGATAGATGATCGTGCTGTGATACGTTTCGCCGGGCCTCAGGACCGTCGAAGGAAACTCAGGATGGTTCGGGGAATCCGGGAAATGCTGGGATTCCAGCGCGAAACCGCTGCGATTGTGATATTCAATGCCATATTTCCCGGGCAGATCGCCGATGAAATTTCCGGAGTAAAACTGAAGCCCCGGCTGCGTGGTCCACACTTCCAGCACGCGGCCGGATTCGGGATCGGTGACACGCGCCGCGAGGGAAAGATCACCGGGCATTTTGTTCAGCACAAAATTGTGATCGTAGCCGCCGCCATATTTGATCTGCTGGTCGTCGTCATTGATATGCGCGCCGATTTTCGTCGGCGTGGTGAAATCGAACGGCGTGCCTTTCACCGGACGCAGTTCGCCCGTGGGAATCTGGGTCGAGTTCACCGGCGTGAAACGGTCGGCAAAAATCTGCAGCTCGTGGTTCAGAATGTCCCCTTCGCCCGCGAGGTTGAAATACGAATGCTGCGTCAGGTTGCAGATCGTGGGTTTGTCCGTCTTCGCCGTGTAATCCAGCCGCAGGGAATCGTCATCCGTCAAAGTGTAAACCGCCGTCACGTCCAAATTGCCCGGGAAGCCCTGGTCGCCATCTTTGCTGAGATAATGGAGCTTCAGCGCCGGGCCGGCCTTGGTATGAATGGGCTTCACGTCCCAAATCACTTTATCGAACCCCACTGGGCCGCCGTGCAAATTGTTCGGGCCGTTGTTCTGCGCCAGCGTGTAGGTCTTTTGATCCAGCATGAATTTGCCATTGGCAATTCGGTTGCCATAACGGCCAATCAGCGCGCCAAAATACGGGCTGTTGCTCTGATACGGCGCGAAGTTGTCGAACCCGAGAACGACGTCGCCGAGCTTGCCGTCTCTATCGGGCATCGTCAGCGAAACCACGATGCCGCCATAATTCAAAATGCGCGCTTCGCATCCTTTGGAATTATGGAGCGTGTAAACATTGACTGCCTCGCCGTTCGTGGTCGTGCCGAAAGGCTGCACGTCGGTCGAGACCCGGTGACTGGTTGCGCATCCCGCCAGGCCAACGGCACAGGCGGCGCCCGTTAACAGAAGTATTCGGTTAATCATATTGAGATGCTCGGTGGTTATTTTGGATTCGGGGTTGACTGTCCGTAAGTGGCGTTCGGTCCGTGTTTGCGAAGAAAATGTTTTTGCAGAAGAACCGATTGCATCGGGCGAACTCGCGGATTGATGTGCAACGTCTCGCTCGCCAATCGCGCGACGAACTCCAGCACGCCGGCATTATGAACCGCATCCGCCACGCTCGCGCCCCACGTGAACGGCCCGTGGCTCGCGACGAGCACCGCCGGATGGTGCATGGGATCCAGTTTCTTGAACGTCTCCACGATCACATGCCCCGTGTTCGCCTCGTAATCGCTTTTGATTTCCGCCGGCTTTAATTGCCGCGTGCAGGGAACGTCGCCATGCCAATAATCCGCCTGGGTCGTGCCGTAGGACGCAATTCCCCTGCAAGCCTGCGCCCACGCCGTGGCATAAAGGCTGTGCGTGTGAACGACGCCGCCGATTTTCGGAAAGGCGCGGTAAAGAATCAGATGCGTCGCGGTGTCCGAACTCGGCTTGTATTTTCCGTCCACGCGTTTTCCGTCCGCGAGCGAAATGACCGTCATATCGCCGGGTTTCATGCCGGAATACGGGACTCCGCTCGGTTTGATGACGACAAAACCGCGCTCGCGATCAATGCCACTGACATTGCCCCACGTTTCGATGACCAAACCGCGCGCCACCAAATCCAGGTTCGCCTGGCAGACTTCGCGTTTTAAAGAGTCAAGCATGCTATTTCAATTTGAGTGCTAAAATGTTGAATGTGTTCAGCGTTATACCGGCGGCCATCGCCTCGCGCAATGTATTCCGTTGGCAAGCGTTGGCTGTGGGCGCTTTCATGAGGTCAGGCTCTCGCCTCCTGCCGAATGGTAATCAGTTTTTTCATGACTCCATGAAGATTGCCGTTCCAGCTATCCGTGCCGAAAGCGTCGTGGAGTTCCTTATAGAGCGTGTAGAGTTCGCGATAAACGGCGTGCGCCTTCGGATTCGGTTTGAATACGCGCGGTTTCAACCCGGTCATGGCTTTTTGCGCCGCGCTGAAACTTTTATGCGCGCCGGCCACGACCGCTGCCGCCACCGCCGAACCCAGCGCGCAGGTTTGCGCCGAGCGGCTGACTGTCATCGGCCGTCCCGTCACGTCCGCGTAAATCTGCATGACCACCGGATTTTTTTCCGCGATGCCGCCGCAATTAATGACCTGATCGATCTTCACGCCATATTCTTCAAAGCGATTGATGATCGTCAGCGCGCCAAAAGCGGTCGCTTCAACCAGCGCGCGGTAAATTTCCGGCGGCGTGGTGTAAAGCGTGTGGCCGACCAGCAACCCGGTCAGGCGCTGATCCACCAGAATGGTGCGATTGCCATTGTTCCAATCGAGCGCGAGCAGCCCGGATTCGCCCGGCTTGAGTTTCGCCGCTTCCGCAGTCAAAGACTCGTGCGTGCCGGCTTTGCCATTCGGTTTCAGATAATTAACGAACCAATTGAAAATGTCGCCTACCGCAGATTGGCCCGCCTCAAGGCCGAAATATCCCGGAATGACGCTGCCATCCACGATGCCGCACAAGCCGGGCACATCGGCCAGCGCTTTCGTGTTCGGCGAAACGGCGATGTCGCACGTGCTCGTGCCGATGATTTTCACGAGCGCGCCGGGGGCCACACCGCTGCCGATCGCGCCGAGGTGCGCATCAAACGCGCCCACCGCGACGGGAATTCCGGCGCTTAATCCGGTCCGTTTCGCCCAGGCTTCAGTAAGCCCGCCAACGGCTTTGTTCACGCCCTCGACTCGCGGCGTGAGGCGCCCGCGCAATTCGCCGAGTTGCGGATTGAGCGCGGAAAGAAATTCGCGGTCCGGATAACCACCCCATTTCGCGTTCCACATCGCCTTGTGGCCGGCGGCGCAAACGCCCGCGATGAACTTGCTCGGATGTTCAGTGCCGGTGAGAGTCGCCGGAACGTAATCCGCCAGTTCGATCCACGCATGGGCCGCTTTGAAAACTTCCGGCGCCGTATTGAGGCAGTGCAAAATTTTGCTCCAGAACCATTCGCTCGAATACGTCCCGCCGCATTTCGCGAGAAATTGCGGGCGCATCTTCTTTGCCAGCTCGGTAATCTGCGCCGCTTCCGCCACGCCCGTGTGGTCCTTCCACAACCACGCCATCGCGGCGGGATTATTCGCAAACTTTTTATTGAATGCGAGCGGCTGGCCTTCGGCATCCACCGGGAGCGGTGTGCTGCCCGTGGTGTCCACGCCGATGCCGATGACGTGTTCCGGTTTGAAGCCGCGCACGCGCTTCTTCGCCGCGGCCAGCGCCTGCTTGATCGTCACCTCGGCGCCTTTCACGTAATCCGCCGGATGCTGCCGCGCGAGGTTCGGGTCGCGCGCAAGAATCACGCCGTGCGTGCCATGCGCGTATTCCCAGACCGCCGAGGCGATTTCCTGGCCGTTCGCGACATTGACAATCAAGGCGCGCACGGAATTCGTGCCGTAATCCAATCCGATGGTGTAGTTGGTCTTCATGTTAGTGGTGGCTGGAGCGCGTAACAAAATGCATTTGATGGTAGGGCGTGTCACTCATGCTTTCAACCGTCATGCTTTCAACCGCTGAACGATTGCGTTTTCCGAAACCTCATCCGGAACAATGAGGCGATCGATGCCGGCAGCGACCAGGCCGGCTTTGCGCCGTTGGGGCGCCTTCTCAATTTTCAATTCACCAAACCGCGCCCATAGCGTGCCTTTGACGATCGCTGCCGAAAGATAAGAGAAAACCGCCGGCGGCAATTCCGTCACGACTCCGGTGATGACGACTCGACGCAGGCCCAGGAGGTTCAAAGCGCCGGCAATTCCCGCCGCCATCGCGTCCAGCGCGGTGGCCAGCCACGATTCGATGCCGTGTTCGGCCACGAAATCGGAAAGGGTGCCCCACGTCTTGCGCAATTTCGGATGCGCGGCGGAAAAACTTTCGAGCAACCCGCGAATCGACGCGAGCGTCTCCAGGCACCCCATGGAGCCGCAGCCGCAGCGGCGCCGGTTGCCCATCACCGGCGTATGACCGAGTTCGCCGCTGATCGGCAGCGGATGCGCATAAAGCTTGCCCGCGATCAACACGGCGCTGCCCACGCCTTCACCGAAATCCACCAGCAGAAAATCCTCGCCGGCCGGATGCGCCGAGTGATGTCCCAGCGCCAGAATGCGCTCTTCCTGGATGAGCAGGACCGGCGCGCTCCAAATGTCGCGAATCGGAGCGGAAAACGCGCTGCCCGCTGTCCAGCGAAGATTGGGCGAATAAAGAATTTTTGCTTTCCGTTCATCAATCAGGCCCGGAACGCTGGCAAGCACTCCCCAGAAAGTTTTTTGCGACAACTCGTCCGCCGCCTGCTGAAGTTTGCCCGACCATTCCTTGGCCGTGGATGGCGTCTTGAATCGAATCAGCCATTCATCCTCGTCGCTGGCGGCAAGGGGCAGGGGAGTGATGTGGGTTTCGGCAAGTCCGAGTTTGATGCCAAGAAATCGGGCCTTCGATTGCCTCAACCGGAGGATGCGGCCCGGCCGGCCCATGCGGGGGCTTGCGCCCAAATGGCCGAATCCGTTTTGCGCTGAATCTTCGATTTCTTCCAACACGCCTTGTTTCAACAGGTCATCGGCAATTTTTCCCGTCGTCGGCTGGCTCAAGCCAAGCGACTTGGCCAGATCCGCCCGGGACGCCCGTCCCAGTCGCAGCAGCCGATCCAAAAGGGCGCGCTTATTATGTCGGCCCATTTTGGAAGGAACGATGACCATATTTACTTAATTAAGTTAAGCAACTAAGTGACGGTCAAGCATAAAAAGCAACTCTTGAACGTGAGGCGCGTCTCATTTTGAAATCGGCGGGAAGTTAACATTTTTAGTCCCGAAGGGACTTTCGACAATAGCCCGGCTTTTTAAAGCCGGGAACTCGACCGCCTTGATGCGAGTCCCGAAGGGCCAATGAGAGAGATTCCAGATGTTTGAGGCCTTCTTCCAGGTGAACATCGAAGACACGTAAACGTCGCGCTCCCAATTGGTGCGGCGTGCCAGTTATGCCTGTCTAAATCAACGGCCAAATGGAAGGCTATAATGATAGCCCGTCGGAGACGAGCTACCTATGCATTTTCCGCACACAATTACCACCAGAAGGGCTTTCCCCCAATGGTGCGCACGATCATTGGATTGATGGGGTCGTTGAATTTGTGCCAGACGGCATGGCCATCTTTGAACCCCTCGCTGCCGCCGGCGGGCAAAAGGCCCTTCATGTGTGGGCTCGTATGATGCAGGCGAAATCCGCCTTGCACATCACCGTATTTGTTTTCTGGATGGGCATAACCAGGCGTGTGGGGCGGAGTCAGGTCGCATAGAATGGTATCGGCAACCAAAACGCGGTCCGAAACTCCGACTCTGACCGTCGTGGGTCCCATCTTGATTGATTCTGCCTGAAGCGTTTTGTTCTGGTTCGTCGTCGCCAGAAAGCCGAGATTGTTTCCTTTGGAATCCTCCTCATTGATGGCGAGCGCGTAACCGATGATATGAAACGCTGTCCTGTAATCCCACAGGGACGTTCCGGGCGGGCCCCCATAGTTCTCAGTGTCGGTGTATTTAGGCTCCGTGCCGGGATCATAAAACGACTTTTTGGTCATGCCCGACGCGAGCATAGCGTCGGCGGCCGGCGCCGGCAAATCCCACGCCCACGCAGCGCCGCTGCCCGGCGTAAATTGCGGCAACTGATCGTGATTGTCGCTCGCATAAATGTTTAGCGCAATCAACATCTGGTGAACATTGTTGACGCATGTAATCCGCTTCGCCTTTTCCTTCGCGCTCGCCAGCGCCGGCAACAGCATGGCGGCCAAAATCGCAATAATGGCAATAACCACCAGCAACTCAATCAGGGTGAAGGCAATAATTCGGCGTGTGCCGAGCACTTTCGGGGATGTCAATTTCACAGTCTTGCTAATTTTTCGTTTCTCTCCTGGCGGCTTCGGCCGTTCCCGGTCGAAGACTTCCCGGGAACGCGGCAAAACCCCAGCCGCAATAATTTACCCAAACGTCCGGGCTTTTTATACCCTCCATTTGGAGGGAGTTTCGCAACTCCATTGGCCAAATTTCCGAGGAATCACGCAACCACTCGTTCCACACTAGCCGCCCTCAATATATTCGAAACTGCAGCCTTTACAAAATGATCTGCTGCCGGATCTGCGTTCATCCAGTGGCTTGAAGACAATCCAAGAGCTGATGCCAAACTACTTGATGGAGCGATTAGCGCCATCACCACTATTGGGGATGTGCAGCCTGACGCACACCTTCCATGGAAAACTCGACCAATGCATTCTGACGTGCCGTTGCGGGATTCCCTCACCCAAACGAGTAAGATTCTCGTATAACTCTGTGCGCCCGATGGCGCGAAATGCCCGGCGTTCCCGGTGAGCAGAAAACCCCATAAGACACGCGCAGCCTCCTCGGATATATTTGGATGTGGAAATTCAAATCAAGAAAATCATCGACCATGCCGTTGCCGGGCTGCCCATTCCGCGGGCTCGGGTGAATGATCTACGCAAACTCTGATGATTAAATGTTTTTGAATCAAACCGACACATCAGGCGCTCCAGCGACATCCGATACGGTCTCATCCCAGAGACCCGTGCGCGCCGTTGCCTATCCCGCCATCGAGCGCCACGGAATCATCGGTGATCGCCGCACCGCCGCCTTGGTATCGGCCGATGGCGTCCTGGATTGGCTCTGCCTGCCGGACTACGACGGGCATTTCATTTTCGGCGCCTTGCTCGATTTTGGCAAGGGAGGTTTATGGCGTCTTGGACCCGCGGCGCTGGCGCAAGGTGAACAAACTTATGACGGCGAAACCATGGTCCTGCAGACCGAATGGAAACTCGGCGAAGGCGAACTGCTGTTGCAGGATGCGATGCTCTGGCCGGAGGACAAACGCGCGCCGGAACAGGATTCCTGCCGCGTTATCGTTCGGTGCCTCAAATGCACGAAAGGCCGCACCCGGTTTTCCTTCGATCTTCGGCCCGGATTTGATTTCGCCGACCCGCCCGAAATATCCGCCGAGAAACATTCCAGCGGCTGGTCCATCCGCATTCAGGATGTCAACCTGCGTTTGTGGTGCAATCGCGAATTGCAATCAGACGCGTCGGGGTTTTGGTGCGACGGCGAATTGAACGAAGGCGAGGAAATCTGGACCGTGCTGGAGTTCGGCGCCGGCGGCCACGGGTGGACCGTTGAATCGGCGCGCGAAGCGCTGGAAAAAAACCGGAACTACTGGCGCGACTGGCTGAAACAAATCCACAGCGACGACCTCTGGATCCGCCGTTCCGCCATGACCGTCCATTTGTTGACCTATGCCCCCGGCGGATCCGTGGTTGCAGCGGCCACCACTTCCGTGCCGGAGCGCATCGGCGGCGCGTGGAATGCCGATTACCGCCTTTCGTGGATTCGCGATGCCTCGCTCGCCATGGGCATGCTCGAACGCCTTGGCGACTGGCAGGAAACCGAACGCTACCTCGAATGGCTGCACCAGCGTCAATCGCGCTTCGGCATGCCGCTGCAAGTGCTGTACGGCATTCGCGGCGAAAAGCGGGAGCGCCAGACTAAATTGAAGTCCGCCGCCGGCTACCGCGGATCCGTGCCCGTCCGCGTCGGCAACCACGCCTATAACCAGTATCAACTCGGCTCGCTCGGTTTCCTCGCCGATTGCATCTGGCTCTACTTGCAATCCGGCGGCGAGTGGAACGACAAATACTGGAAGCTCGTCCGTCGGCTTGCGGATTACACGTGCAAGCATTGGACCGAACCGGACAATGGAATATGGGAATTGCCGGAACGCCAGCATTTCGTTTCCAGTCGCGTCCTTTGCTGGGTGGCGCTGGATCGTGCCATTCGTATCGCGAAAAAAGTGAAATCCGATTTCGACGTCAGCGAATGGGAAGCAATGGCGCCGAAAATCCATGCCGAAATCATGGAGCGCGGCTGGAGCGAAAAACTGGGCGCCTTCAAGCAACGCTACGAAGCCGAGAATCTCGACGCCGCCACGCTCCTCATCTCCGTACTCGAATTCCTTCCCGCCCGTCATCCGCGCGTCCTCGCCACGATTGAAAAAGTGAACGATTTCCTCACCATCGATGGCTATACGTATCGATTTAATCCGCGCGAATTACCCGTGCTCGGAGATTTCCCCCTCGGCCAATTGGAGGCCGCCTTCCTGCCGTGCACCTTCTGGCTGGCGACCGCCTATGCCAAGGCCGGCGAAGTGCAAAAAGCCGAAGCTGTCCTTTTGTGTGCCGAACGAGTTGCTGGCCGATTGGGCATCTTCGCTGAAGCCGTCGACCCGCGCACCTATTGTTTCATGGGCAACACACCGCTCCTCTTTTCCCACGTGGAATACGTCCGCGCCAAAATGGAAATCGCCCGCGTGAAAGGAGAAAAAGAACCTTCAGCGCCTTAATTGAAACGAACTGCCCCCTCCGTCCGACATTGTAGCGCAGGCTGCCCAGCTTGCGCGGGTTATTCTCGTCCCCTGTTTGTTAACAGTTCCATCCACCCGTAATCGCCCCCTCATTAGTCCAGTCCCACAACACCCGTTGCCGGAACACCATCCGCGATGTAAAGTAAACCAATCAGCAAGGAATCTTTAGGAGCATTTTGATTTATGAATGCAAATAAAAAACTCGTCCTGCCCATCGCCCGTCGCGACCACGTGCAGGGCCCGGTCAACGCGCCGTTTTCGCTGGTGGAATACGGCGATTACCAATGTCCCTATTGCCGTGAAGCCCATTCCGTCATCAAGGAACTCCAGGAAGTCATGGGAAAGGATTTGTGTTTCGCCTATCGAAATTTTCCGCTCACTCAAATCCATCCCAACGCCGAACACGCCGCCGAAGCCGCCGAAGCCGCCGAAACGCAAGGCCATTTTTGGGAAATGCACGACATCCTGTTCGAACACCAAAATGCGCTCGAAGATGAAGACCTGGTTGAATATGCCGACGAAGCAGGCCTCGACTCAGGCCGTATGATGGATGAAGTGCTCCATGGAGCCTACTCCGGACACATCAGATTGGACCTCCAGAGCGGCGAAAAAAATGGCGTCGATGGAACCCCGGTGTTTTTCATCAATGGCCTCCGTTACGACGGCGAACCCAGCGCGAAAGCTCTTATGGCTGCTTTGACGGGGCAACCCGCATGAAAGCCGTCTGCGTTGGAAAAGCAGGCGCCGAAGCGCTCATCAAGATGGCATTGAGCATCCTTGACCGGACGGCGCCATGAGCGAGCGCCTCCCGGTCATTTACCTAGCCCGCCACGGTGGGACAGCCTGGAGCCGCACCGGCCAGCACACCGGTCTCACGGACTTGCCATTGACCAAAGAAGGCGAACAGGAAGCGCGCAATTTGGGAAAACGTCTAAGCGGGTTGGCGTTCGCGAAAGTGTTCACCAGTCCCTTGCAACGTGCCACTCGCACGTGCGAAATCGCCGGTTTTGAGACCGTAGCGGAGACGGATCCGGACTTGGTGGAATGGAACTACGGCAAATACGAAGGCCGACGCACCGTGGAAATCTATGCCGAAGCGCCGGATTGGCAATTGTTCCGCGACGGTTGCCCCGGCGGCGAAACACCCGCGCAAGTCGGCGCCCGCGCCGACCGGGTGTTAAGCCGCGTGCACGCCACGCAAGGCGACGTGCTGATATTTTCCAGCGGACATTTTCTCCGCGTCCTCGCCGCGCGCTTTCTCGGCTTGGAACCCTCCGGCGGAAAATATCTCACCTTGAACACCGCCAGCCTCAGCATGCTCGGTTTCGAGAATTCCATTGCCCAACCCGTCATCCGCCTGTGGAACGACGTCTCTCATTTGAGGCAATAAGAAATGCACCTCGAACCTGCGTCGGGGCTGGCAGGCGCTTTTATAGTGGCACGGACGTCTCGCCCGTGCGTTCCGATTCGTACGGGTGAGACGCCCGTGCCACTATCAGCCCGCGCAAGCCATGTCCATCAACAGCGTCAAACCCCGTCCAGGTAAATCAAGGCAGGATCCCGAGCCTGTCGAAAGGAGCGCCGAGCACCAGCTCGGCACGTTGGTTCGCTCCAACACGCCGGGCCGGTGCTCGGCACTCCGTGTTTGGCCTCCCAACTTGCTCGCGGAAATCGCGTCCCGGAAAATTCACTTTCCGCAAAACAACATTCGCCCTAAGTTGCAACAGTTTATTTCATTTCGCGAAGGTATTAAGGCATCACGATTATGACATCGAATAAGAAACCATTGACTGCATTGAAAGCCTGGAAAGCGCTGGGGGCGCACAAAAAGAAAATCGAAAAACTTCACCTGCGAAAACTCTTTGCGGACGACCGCGGCCGCGGCACGCGCATGACGTTGGACGCTGCCGGCCTCTTTCTCGATTATTCCAAAAACCGGATCACAAACGAAACGCTCCGGCTGTTGCTTTCGTTGGCTGAGGAATGCGCCCTGTCGTCCCGCATCAAAGCGATGTTCAGCGGCGAAAAAATCAACATCACGGAGAACCGCGCCGTTTTGCACATCGCTCTCCGCGCTCCCAAAGGCGCTTCCATTTTTGTGGACGGCAAAAACGTGGTGCCCGAAGTCCATGAGGTGCTCGACAAGATGACCGCGTTCGCCAAACGCGTGCGCAGCGGCGAGTGGAAAGGCCATACCGGCAAACGCATTCGCAACGTGGTGAACATCGGCATCGGCGGCTCGGACCTGGGGCCGGTGATGGCTTACGAAGCATTGAAGCATTACTCCGAGCGCTCGATGATCTTCCGTTTCGTTTCCAACGTGGACGGCATCGATTTTGTCGAAGCCACACACGACCTCGATCCCGCGGAAACGCTATTCATCGTCTCTTCCAAAACCTTCACGACGCTCGAGACCATGACCAACGCGCAAAGCTCCCGCGACTGGCTGTTGCGCGGATTGGGCGGCGATGCGAAAGCAGTGGCGAAACATTTTGTCGCCGTTTCCACAAACGCCGAGAAAGTCGCCGCGTTCGGCATTGATACGAAAAACATGTTCGGCTTCTGGGATTGGGTGGGGGGACGGTACTCCATGGATTCCGCCATCGGCCTCTCGACCATGCTGGCGATCGGCCCGGAGAACTTTCGCAAAATGCTCCGCGGCTTCCACGAAATGGACGAACACTTCCGCACGGCGCCCTTCAGCAAAAACCTGCCGGTGCTCATGGCCCTCCTGTCGATTTGGAACAACGAATTCCTCGGCGCGGACACGGTTGCGGTCCTTCCCTACGAACAATATCTGAAACGTTTCCCCGCGTATCTCCAGCAGTTAACCATGGAAAGCAATGGAAAACACGTCACGCTGAATGGCCAGCACGTGAATTATCAGACCGGCCCAATTTATTGGGGCGAACCCGGCACCAACGGCCAGCATTCGTTTTATCAATTGATTCACCAGGGCACGCGGCTGGTTCCGTGCGATTTCATAGCGTTTGCGAAAGCGCTTGTCCCGCTCGGCCGTCACCACGATATGCTCGTGGCCAATGTTTTCGCCCAGGCCGAAGCCTTGGCCTTCGGAAAAACCGCCGATGAGGTCAAAGCCGAAGGCACGCCCGCGTGGCTCGTGCCGCATCGTGTCTTTGAAGGCAATCGACCATCGAACGTCATTCTTGCCGATCACTTGACTCCCGAAGTGCTCGGCAAATTGGTGGCGCTGTATGAGCACAGCGTTTTCACTCAGGGTGTCATTTGGAATATCGATTCGTTCGATCAATGGGGCGTCGAACTCGGCAAAGTGCTCGCCCAACGCATCATTCCCGAACTGGAAGGCAAGGCCCCGCCGAAGCTGAAGCACGACAGTTCCACCAACAATCTCATTCAGCGTTATCGCAAGCTGAACCAACGACAATAATTGCGAAAACCTACGAAATCATGAACGCAGCTCATTCCGACGCTCTCGTCTTTTTCGGTGCCACTGGAGACCTGGCCTACAAAAAGATTTTCCCGGCGCTCCAGGCCATGGTGAAACGCGGCCATTTGGATGTGCCGGTCATCGGCGTCGCCAGGTCCGGCTGGAACCTCGACCAGCTCAAGGCGCGCGCCAGGGACAGCGTGGAGAAACACGGCGGCCTGGATCCCGACGCTTTCGCCAAATTGACGAAGCTCCTGCACTACGTGGATGGCGATTACAACAATACCGCGACCTTCCAAGCGCTCAAAAAGGAACTCGGCTCGGCGAAACGCCCGGCCCATTACCTCGCCATTCCGCCGTCCGCTTTCGCGACCGTGGTCGAGCAACTGGCCCGCGCAAACCTAGTCGAGAACGCGCGCGTCATCATAGAAAAACCCTTTGGCCGCGACCTCGCCTCCGCGCGCGAACTGAATAAAATCCTGCTGAAAACGTTCGACGAGAAATCGATTTTTCGAATCGATCATTACCTTGGCAAACAGCCGGTGCACAGCATGTTGTTTTTCCGTTTCGCAAACCAAATGCTTGAGCCGTTCTGGAATCGCGGCTGCGTCGAGTGCATCCAGATCACGATGGCGGAAAATTTTGGCGTGCAGGGCAGGGGAGCGTTTTACGAACAAGTTGGCACGGTGCGCGACGTCATGCAGAACCATTTGTTCCAGGTGCTTGTCAATCTCACCATGGAGCCGCCCGTCCGCACGGACAGCGAATCCATCCGCGACGAAAAAGTAAAAGTGCTCAAGGCTATTGCGCCGATCGACCCCAAGAACATGGTGCGCGGGCAATTTCGCGGTTATCGCCAGGAACCAGGCGTCGCGCCCGATTCCAAGGTCGAGACCTTCGCGGCGCTGAAGCTGCACATTGATTCGTGGCGCTGGCGCGGCGTCCCGATTTACATCCGCGCCGGAAAAAACCTGGCCGTCACCTGCACCGAAATTGAAATCCATCTGCGGCTGCCGCCCACAATGTACAAGCACTACAACCTGGCATCCAATTACGTCCGCCTGCGCATCAGTCCAGACGTGGTGCTGGCCTTCGGCCTGAACGTGACCTTGCCGACCGATGAATCGAAGAGTGAATTGTCGGAATTGCTGGCCGCGCGTCATCCTTCAGCAAAGGAGATGGACGCCTACGAACGCGTTCTCGGCGATGCCATGGCTGGAGATTCCACTCTGTTCGCGCGCGAGGATTACGTCGAGGAAGCCTGGCGGATCGTGGATCCGGTGCTGAAAGCAGGCACGCCCGTTTTCGAATATAATCCGGGAAGCTGGGGCCCCGAAGAGGCGAACCGAATCGCGCCGCCGGTCGGCTGGCACAATCCGATTGTGGACGCGCCGGAGAAAAAGTGAAGCCTTCGCGGGCTACTGCTTCGCCGCGTAGTCCACGAAGTTCTTCAGCAATTGCAAGCCAACTCTTTGGCTTTTCTCGGGGTGAAATTGGGTGGCGAAAACATTATCGTGCCAGACCGAAGACGCGAAGTTCTCGCCGTAAGTCGTGCGCGTCGCGATGATTGAGGGATCAGCCGGCTTGGGGAAAAAGCTGTGCACGAAATAAACATAGCTGCCGCTTGCAATGCCGCGATAAAGCGGGCATCGGGAATTGACCACGTCGAGTTGGTTCCAGCCAATCTGCGGAATTTTCAGCCCGTCATTTTCCGAAAAGCGAACCACGCTTCCTTTGAAAACGCCAAGCCCCGCCGCGCAACTATTGAACTCCTCGCTCCGCTCGAACAATGCCTGGTAACCGACACAAATTCCCAAAAATGGTTTTCCGGCCTCGATAAAACGCTTGGAGGCTTCGAGCAATTCCTGCTTACGCAGGGCATGGATGCAATCGTCGAACGCGCCCACGCCCGGCAGCACCACCGCGCCCGCCCCGGCCATTTCATCCGGCCTCTGCGCAATGCGGACTTCCGCGCCGACCTTCAGCAAGGCCTTGTGGACGCTGCGCAAATTGCCGGAACCGTAATCAAGCAAAACAATCACGCGCGCAAAGTAAGGCGGGAAAGGGTGGATTGCAATCTAACGCGGAACGATGCAGTCAAATTCCGGGGAGCGCAGCCGCCACGGCTGCAGTTCGGTGCGCCTCGCGCCGAACGATTGAGGCCCAAGCAGGCACTGAACGATGGGACATTTTCACGCGCAACCATAGCCGCGAGGGCGCATCTCACCGCGCCCGAGGCGGGCACGCTCCCGTTTAAATGCACGGTTCCGGCTACGCCGTGGTCACCTTGGTCTTATGAATCTGGCCGGCAAGATCATCGATCTGGTCGGGGCTTTCGAATCCCACGTTCAAAATGCTGACACATCCAAGGCCAAGCGCGAATTTCACGGATTCCTGGCGGCGATCGGAATCGTCGCTAAGCCGGCCAGCGCCGACGATTTTCATGCCCACCACGCCTTTGCCCGCGGCATGGATTTTTTTAATGACGGGAATCACTCTTTCCGGCGAGCCATCCATGCTCATGCCGTAAGGATTGATGCGCGTGTGCACGGAATCCACCCACGGTTCCGCGGCGGCCGCTTCGAGCGCGGGAATGGAATGGCAGGAAACGCCCAGCGCGCGAATGACGCCCTTTTCCTTGTATTTCGAAAGAATGTCCATCTGCTTGCGCATTTCCTGCGGCCAGTTCCCCGAAGTGAGGCAATGCAGCAGCAGCAAATCAATGTGGTCGGTGGACAATTCCTTGAGAAAGCGGTCCACGAAAACGTTCGCATCCGGTTGGCCTTCTCCTCGGCCAAACCAGCGAATCTTGGTGATGATGTCGTATTTTTCGCGCGGCACATCTTTCATCGCGGCGGCGAGATAGGTGTGCGAACCGTATTGATCCGCGCAATCGAACGTCCGGATACCGCGCTCGAGCGCATCGCGCAACAGGCGATCGAAGGTGTCGCGGCCCAGCCGGGTCTGGTTGGATTCGTGCTGCACGCCGTTCGTGCCCGTGCCCATGCAAAGGCGCGAGACTTTCAGGCTGGTTTTGCCGAGGGAAACGCGCTCAAACGGATCGAAATATTTGGGAATCGAAGAACCATCGGTGGCGGCTTTGCTGGAGATATCAATGGCGCCGAGCCGTCCGCCGACGAGCATGCTGCCGAGCCCAAGGGCAGACTTTTTCAGGAATTCACGACGTCCAATGCTCATAATGTCTCCGTTCGTTTAACAGGTTCGAGGCGTCAAACGCAAATATGGCATGATTTGCGTGGTTGTCGATTCCTAAAGAGCCGTGGCGCGCACGGAAGGTTACAGCGCGGCCAGTTCGCGCTCCGTCTTCAGGCGCAACTGCCCGCAGGCGGCGTCGATATCGTGGCCTTTTTCCCGGCGCAGCGTGGCGGTCACTTTCTGTTTCTCCAACGCCGCCAGGAAAGCCTCCTGAGCCTCTTCGGACGGCCGCTCCCAAGACAGGTCTTCGACTTTGTTGTAAGGAATCAGGTTGACCTTGGCATTGAGTGTTCGGGCGAGTTTTGCGAGGGGCGGCACCTGGTCCAGGCCGTCATTAACCCCTGCAATCAAAATGTATTCGAACGTAATCATGCGCCCCTTTTTTTGCTGGTAAAACTCGCAGGCGGCGGTCAGCTCCTTCAACGGGTATTTGCGATTGACCGGCATGATTTTGTTGCGGGTCTCGTCGGTAGCGCCGTGCAGCGAAAGCGCCAGCCGAAATTGCAGGGGCTCGTCGGCGAGCTTCCGGATTTGCGGCGCGAGGCCGCTCGTGGAAATCGTAATCTTGCGCGCGCCGATGCCGCCGCCCCACGGCGCGTTCAGGATTTTCAATGCCTTCAACAAATTGTCGTAATTAGCCAGCGGCTCCCCCATGCCCATGATGACGAGATTGTCGATAAAGCGCGCCGCTTCGGCGACTTTGGACTTTGGACTTTGGACTTTGGACTCATCTCCGTTCCACCGTTCCACAGCCAGCACTTGCTCCACGATTTCCTCGACGCCGAGATTTCGCTTCCAACCTTCCAATCCGCTGGCGCAGAATTTGCAGCCGTAAGCGCAACCGACCTGGGTGGAAACGCAAAGCGTGTGCCGATCGCTGACTTCGCCATACAGCGCCGGGTTCGCCGGAATCAGCACGCTTTCGATGAGCGAATGATCGCGAAGACGCCACAGAAATTTCTGCGTCGTGTCGCGCGAACCCTGCTTGCGAACCAATTCCAGCGTCTGCAGCAAATAATGGCCGCGCAATTTTTCACGCAACGCCTTCGGCAAATTCGTCATCGCATCCCATCCCGCCACCCGATGGCCATACAACCATTCCAGCACCTGAGCGACACGATAGGCCGGCTCGCCCCACGCCTTGAACTGCGCCTCGAGCTCTTCCTTCGTTTGTGATTTGATGTCCAGCAGCACGGGGGAAAGGTAGACCTGATTTTAGGAGAAACCAAGATGTGAAACGTGATGCGTGAAACGTGAATTTTTTCGCACGCGCTCGCACGAATTCACGTTTTACGTTTCACGTTTCAGAATCACTTCGTCCACGTAATACTTCTCCGTATATTCCTTCACCATGCGTGAAGTCGTGAACTGCGGCACCAGCGTCGTCATGGCGCGACGGATGCGTTGGATCCATTGCCGCGGAATCCCCTGGGCGTCGCGCTGATAAAAGAGCGGAATGACCTCGGTCGTCAGCGTCTTGTAAAGGTTCGCGCTGTCTTCGCGGTCCTGTTGCTCCACGGAATCCGCGTGCGCGTCTTCGCCGATGGCAAAACCGTTGGTGCCGTCGAAACCCTCGCGCCACCAGCCGTCGAGAATGCTCAGGTTCAAGCAGCCGTGGCAGCCGGCCTTCATGCCGCTGGTGCCGGAAGCTTCAAGGGGACGGCGCGGATTGTTGAGCCAGACATCGCAGCCGGACACCATCTGCCGCGCGACGTGGATGTCGTAATTTTCGATAAACACCAGGCTGCCCTGCAGGTCGCTGTATTTGCTTAGGTGAATAATGTGCTGAATGTAGCGTTTGCCATCGTCATCGCGCGGGTGCGCCTTTCCCGCAAAAACAAACTGGATGGGCCGTTCCCGGTCGCGAGTCAGTTTCACGATGTTTTCCATCTGCTGAAAAATCAGCGGCGCGCGTTTATAGGTCGCGAAACGGCGCGCAAAACCAATCGTGAGCGCGTCCGCATTCAACAACTGGTCGAACGTGATGAAATCTCCCTGGCCGACGCGCTGCCGCTGCATGAGTAAACGGCGGCGGGCAAATTCGATCAGTTCACGCCGCAGATTGTAGCGCAATGCCCAGAGTTCCTCGTCGGAGATGAATTCCGGATCGGATAGCTTCTGCCAGAATTCCGGTGAATTGATGCGCGTGTCCCAGACCCGGGAGTCCTTCTCGCCGCCAGTGAGCTTTTCTCGCCAATACTGGCGCACGGTGCCTTTCATCCAGCCGAGCAGATGAACTCCGTTCGTGATGTGCCCGATGGGGACTTGGTCCACGGATTTGCCGGGATACAGCGATTGCCACATATGGCGGCTGACGCGTCCGTGCAATTCGCTGACACCGTTCGCCGCGCGGGAGTGCTTCAGCGCGAGGACCGTCATGCAGAAAGGTTCCTGGTCGTTCTTGGGATTGACGCGGCCAAGCGCCATGAGGTCCTTGAATTCCATCGGCAATTGCGTCCGGTAACGCTGCATGGCGTAATTCATCAAATCCGGACTGAAGCGATCGTGGCCCGCCTCCACCGGCGTGTGCGTGGTGAAAAGGCATTCGGTTTTCGTCAAAGCGGACGCCTCCGCCAGGCTCTTGCCCGCGACCGTTTTCTCGCGAATCAATTCCAGCGACAGGAACGCGGCGTGACCTTCGTTCATGTGGAACGTGGAAGGTTTTATGCCGAGCGCGCGGAGCAACCGCACGCCGCCGATGCCCAGCAGCATTTCCTGCATGATGCGCGTGGTGCTGTCGCCGCCGTAAACGCGCAAGGTCAAATCGCGGAAGTGCTGCTCATTTTGCGGAAGGTTGGTGTCCAGCAGATAAACCGGCACACGGCCCACATTGACGCGCCAGGCCTGGAAGAACACCTGGTTCATGGCGATTTCTACCGAGCCGATGAGGTGTTCGCCTTTGGCGTTCAGCACCGGCTCCAGCGGAAGATTTTTCGGGTTTAATAGCGTGTAATATTCCGTTTGCCAATTGTTCGCGTCGAACGCTTGTTGGAAATAGCCCTCGCGATAGAAAAGACTGATGCCCGCAAAACCCAGGCCAAGGTCGCTCGCGGATTTCGCGTGATCACCCGCCAGCACGCCCAGGCCGCCGGCGGCGATGGGCAACGTTTCATGGAAACCGAATTCAGCCGAAAAATACGCGACGGGTTTGTCCCGGAGCTGCGGCGCATGTTGATGGCACCAGGTCGATTTATCAGTCAAATATGCGTCAAAGTCCCGCAGTACATCCCGGACCCGCCCGGCAAAATCGGCGTCCTGCAGCCGCACGCGCAATTCATATTCGGAAACCTCGCGCAGCACAGCGACGGCGTTATGGTAGAGATTCTGCCAGCAACGCGGCGAGAGTTCGGCAAAGACATCCTGCGCCTCCTGGTCCCACGTCCACCAGAGATTTCTCGCCAGTTTGTTCAGGCCGGTTGTCAGTTGCGTCAGCTCATCGCTCGTCAGCGGTTTCTTTGACATAGATTATGGTCGGTTGCGGGCGTCACGTTATGAAGCCCTCAGGCGCATCGCAAATCAATTTCCAATTGGCGCGGCGCAAGTTATGTTCCACGAAAGATAAGCGGTCCAAACCGATGTGAATATGCGGTCAATACTCCAATTGGAAATTTCGTGCTGCGTCATTTCAGCGTGTTCATGTCCCAATTAATGCGAGATGAAAAAATACCGGCACGTTCTTAGCATCGGTGTCCAGAATAACCTGACGTATCGGTTCAACTTCCTGGCCCGGTCGCTGTTCGGCCTCATCCCGTTGATGGCGATGCTCTACGTCTGGCGCACGATTTATCGCGGCAATGAGGCCAAAGGCGGAAGCAACGTGGTCGGCAGCTACACCTATGCCCAGATGGTCTCGTATTACCTTCTGACCACCGTCGTGGACGCTTTAACGGCTGTCAATGAAGACGATTGGCAAATCGCCGCCGATATCAAGGATGGGAACATCAGCCAGTTCCTGCTCAAACCAATCGATTATCTTTGGTATCGGCTTTGCCTGTTTCTCTCCGGACGGATTACGTACCTGGCGGTCGCCGCCATCCCGCTCGCGATTTTCATTGGGTGCCTCCACAACTATTTCGTGCTTCCTCCCAATGCCATGGCATTGGCGCTGTTTTTGGTGTCAATCGTAATGACGGCATTGCTTCAATTTTTCATGTCCTACACCATGGCCATGCTGGCATTTTGGGTCCTGGAAGTTTCGACCTTTATTTTCATTCTCTTTGCCTTCGAATATCTCGCCAGCGGCCATTTGTTCCCGCTCGATATCCTGCCGCCGGCAATCGAGCGCTTGCTGTTTTTTTTGCCGTTTCCATATCAGCTTTTTTTTCCGATCAGCATTTACATGGGCAAGACCACGGGCGCCGATTTGGCGCGCGGGCTTTTGATTCAATTCGCCTGGGTTTGTGCGATGTATTGCCTGGCGCGTTTTGCGTGGAGTCGCGGCATAAAAAAATATGGCGCCGTGGGCGGATGAGCGTGTGACCTTCATGAACCTGAAACGTTATTTCAGCATTTATTCCGCGCTCTGGAAAAACTCCGTTACGCGCGAAACGATGTTCAAAGGAAATTTTCTTCTGTGGATCATCGTGGAATTTCTCTGGTTCGGCCTGCAGCTCGTTTTCATCAGCGTCCTCTATTTGCACACGGACAGCATTGGCACGTGGACGAAATGGCAGGTCGTAATGCTGGTCGGCGCGAGTCATTTCATCCAGCAAATCTTCCAGGCGTTTTTTCTCGTTAACTGCACGAATCTTTCCGAACTCGTCCGCACCGGCAAACTGGATTTTTTGATGCTGCTGCCCGTCAATACGCGGTTTGTCGTGTCACTGCGCCAGGTGGATTTGGGTGCGTTCGTGAACGCCGCGTCCGGCGCCGCGGTCATCGCCTACGCGGCGCATAAACTGCATTTCACACCGAGCTTCGCGCACATCCTTGGCTTTCTCGCGCTCTGTATCGCGGGGATTTTGATTCACTACTCGCTGATGTTTTTGCTCGCGACCATCAGCTTTTGGACGGTGCGGGCGCAGGGGATCGTTTGGGGCTATTACAATCTCTTTAATATTGCCCGCCTGCCGGACGAGGCATTTCAGGGATTGTTCAAGGCGATTTTCACCTTCGCCATTCCCATGCTGCTCGTCTCAAACGTGCCCGCGCGCGTCCTGACGAACAAGTTGGAGCATGTCGGTTCAATCCTTTTGCTGCTGGCAATGAGCGCGGCGTGTTTCGCCGTTTCGGAGCTTGGCTGGCGGGCATCGTTACGGCGCTACACAAGCGCGAGTTCGTGATTTTTTAAGTAGGAGACGAGGTGACGAGTCTCAAAATTCTTTGGTATTCGGGAATTTTGGAGACTTCTCACGTCGTCTCCTACTTTTTTAAGGATTGTTAAATCACGCGTGCAATTTACTCGGGACGTCTTCAGCGTCAGCGCCATGAACCTTAATCGTTTTATGCCTCGAAGTCTGACCGCGTATCAGTTCCACGCGGCTCTTGGGGCAGCCCAGTTTTTCCGCCAACAATCGGATGAGCGCCTCATTGGCTGCGGAACCCACCGGCGGCGCGGTGACTTTGATGCGCAGTTCATTTCCCAGCGGTTCGCCAATTTCATTGGCGGAAGCGCGCGGCTGAAGTTTGACCGAAATCAAAACGCCATCAGCCAGAACTCGCATGTAAGATGGGAGTGACATGCGTTGGCTAAACGAATGCTCGCCCTGCGTCACCATGTTCGCTAACCTTCTTCATGCCGCCAATTGATTTAAAAGGCCTCACGGCACACGTAAATTCAAATTCCATCGTCGCCTCGGTCATCTGGGGAGCCATCGGGTCCGGTTTCTTCATTTACGGCTGGAAACAAAAATCCATGGTCCCGCTGTTTGGGGGTATCGCGCTGACTGCCGGTTCCTATTTCTTCTCCAATTCAGCGTGGGGCATGTCTTTGTTCAGCGTCGCCGTCATCGCGGCCATTATCTGGCTGAAAGGGCGCTTTTAATCTAAAACCAGCCGCCGTTCGGCCGGCGAAAGAATTTTCCATTTTCCCGGCTCAAGACCGGCCAGTTCAAAACGCCCGATCCTCACGCGCACTAGGCGCAAGGTCGGATGCCCAATCGCCGCCGTCATTCGCCGCACCTGCCGATTTTTGCCTTCAATCAATTCCAGCGCGATCCAACACGCCGGCACTGTTTTCCGGAAGCGAATCGCTGGCTCGCGTGGCGGCATTTCCGGCTGCGGATCCAACATGCGCGCCTGGCAGGGTAGTGTTTTCCGGCCTTGCAAAACCACCCCTCGCTGAAGGGTGGCGAGCGATTCGGCCGTGGGAATGCGCTCTACCTGGACCCAATACTCACGTTCATGCGCGCGCGTCGGATGTAGCAGCTTTTGGTTGAACTCCGCTTCATCGCTCAACAGCAGCAACCCTTCCGAATCGGCATCGAGCCGGCCAATGGGATAAATCCCTTTCGGAAAACCGAACTCCGCCAAAGGCCGATTCGGCGACCCGTCGGGCGTAAATTGCGAAATCACCCCGTATGGTTTGTGGAACGCGATGAGCATCGAGGTATTGTTAGCAGCCGCCTGACGCCGATGAAAGTTTGCTTTGTTTCCCCGGCCCACGCGGGTTAATGTGCGGCGTGATTCGGAATATCATCTTCGACTGGTCCGGCACGCTCGTGGACGACCTGCCGGCGGTTTGGAAGGCGACCAACTACGTGCTCGCCCAATCGGATCGCGCCGTCATGTCGCTCGATGAATTCCGCGCTGAATTTTGTCTTCCGTTCACGTCGTTTTACAATAAATACACGCCGCACGTGCCGTTGCCGCAGTTGGAGTCATGGTTCCACGCGGAATTTCGCCAATCGCAGGATTCCGTCTGTGAACTGCCACATGCGCGGGATTTTCTGGAATTCTGCCGCGAACGAAAAGTGCGCGCCTTTGTGCTCAGCGCCGTCCACACCGAACATTTCGCGGTGCAGGAATCCGCGACCAGCTTCGGGAAATTCATCGAAAAACCCTACGTCGGCGTTTGGGATAAACAGAAAAAAATCCGCGAAATCCTCGACGAAAATAAATTGCAACCGGATGAAACGCTGTTCATCGGAGATATGCAGCACGATATTGAAACGGCGCGCCACGGTGGGATTCATTCCTGCGCGGTGCTCACCGGTTACAATACGCTGGCGCAATTGCGCGCGGCGGGGCCGGATGTCATTGTGGAACACCTCGGCGAGCTGCAGCAAATCCTGGAGCAAAATCATTTCAATTTGAAACCGGCCGCGAAAAACGCGGAGGAAGGCCAGCCGCCCATTTCAACGGTGGGCGCTCTGATTTTCAACGGCCGCGGCGAGGCGCTCATGGTGCGGACCCACAAATGGTCCAATCTGTGGGGTATTCCTGGCGGAAAAATTAAATGGGGCGAAACGTCCGAGAACGCTTTGCGGCGGGAAATTCGCGAGGAAACCGCCCTGGAAATCGGGGACATTCAATTCGTCCTGGTCCAGGATTGCATCCATTCGAAGGAGTTTTATCGCGACGCGCATTTCATCCTGCTCAATTACACTTGCCATTGCGTGGGAGAGCCTCAGGTGCGATTGAATGATGAAGCGCGCGAGTTCCGGTGGGTTTCCGCGGAGGACGCGCTCGGAATGGAAATCAACCAGCCCACACGGACGCTGTTGCTGGCGGTTCAGCACGCGCGAAAGGCAAAGAAGTAATTATGTCTCGAATCAATATTGTCGATCTCGAAGTGTTTTATCAAATAGGCATCACCGACGAAGAACGCGCCAAACCGCAGCGGCTGCTCATTACCGTCGAAATGGATCTCGATTTTTCAGCGGCTTCACTCAGCGATCGCCTGGAAAAAACGATCAATTATTTCGACATCACGCAGGAGTTGCTGAAATTCGGGCAGGGGCGGAATTGGAAGCTGCTGGAGAAACTCACCGCCAATATCGCGGATTTCATCATGGCACGGTTCCGGCCCGAAGCCGTGATGGTGGAAGTTAAAAAGTTTCCCATCCCTCAGGCGCGATACGTCTCGGTGGTGTTGGCGCGGACACGAGGATGACGGCTGCGGCGCCGGCTACTGAATCCTTATGGATCAACGGTCCGAAATGCATCTTCAGGAATCGGTGCTCACGATTGCGCGCAGCGATTTCAATCTTCTGCGCAAAGAATGGACCGTGGAGCAGGCGCTTCACAGCATTCGCCAGCAGTCCGTTGGGGAAGAAATCATTTATTTTTACGCGACCGATGAGCAGGAGAGGTTGATCGGCGTCGTGCCCGCGCGCCGGTTGCTGACCGCCCCATTGTCCCAAACGCTGGCGGAAATCATGATCGAGAAGGTCGTGACGATTCCGCGCACCGCGACGGTGTTCGAAGCGTGCGAATGCTTTGTGCTCTACCGCTTCCTCGCGCTGCCGGTGGTGGACGAAGATCGGCGCGTCGTCGGCGTCGTGGATGTCAGCATGTTTGCGCAGGAAGTGTTCAATATCGCCGAACGCGAACAAACGGACGAAGTGTTCGAAAGCCTCGGCTTTCACGTTTCGCAAGTGAAGGAAGCCTCATCGCTAACAGCGTTCCGCTTTCGTTTTCCCTGGTTGCTGGCTTCCATCGCCAGCGGGCTTCTGTGCGCGCTGCTGGTGAGCGCGTTTAAAGTAACGCTGGCCAAAAGCATCGTGCTGGCATTCTTTTTGGCGCTGATCCTGGGCCTGGGCGAGAGCGTGAGCATCCAATCGATGACGCTCACCATTCAAGCGCTGCGCTTCACGAAACCGGAACTGCGGTGGTACGCCTCGGCATTCCGACGCGAGGGGAAAACCGCCGTGCTGCTGGGCACGGCCTGCGGGCTTGTGGTGGGAACGATTGTCTGGCTGTGGCGAGGAACGGGAATGGCAGCCCTGGTGATCGGTGGAAGCATCCTGTTATCGTTGTGCTCGGCCTGCCTCCTGGGATTGACCGTTCCTTCGCTCCTTCACGCGTTGAAGCTCGACCCGAAAATCGCCGCCGGCCCGGTCACCCTGGCGCTGGCGGACATTGTGACAATTGTCGTCTACTTTACCCTCGCGGCGGTCCTTTTGTAGGTCACGCCGGGTAGCCGCTGATATACGTTTCCAACTGGCGAATGGTCGTGCTCTGGGCGCTGATAATCCAATTCACCAGGTCGCCGATCGAAACAATGCCAACGATGCTGTCGCCATCCAGCACGGGCAAATGCCGCACGCGGTTCTCCGTCATCAACCGCATGCATTCCTCAATCGTGTGCTGCCGGGTCACATTCAAAACATTCGGTGGAGTGATCTCCCGCACCTTCGTTTCCTTGGAGGATTTTCCCTTGATCGCGACTTTGCGGGTGTAATCACGTTCGGAAATGATGCCGACGAGCCGGTCTCGTTCGGTCACGAGCACGGCGCCGATATTTTTATCGGACATCATTTGAATGGCTTCGAAAACCGTGGCGTCGGGCGAGATGGTCCAAACCGCTGTGCCTTTGTGTTCTAGAATTTCATTAATGGAACCGCTGGGAATCATTGGAAACCTCCTGCATTAAAAACGCAACACCCGCTTGGAAAGCATGGCGCCACTCGGCGTTTGCTTTGCGCTGCTCCAGAGGAAGGCGTTGGTTGCGCTCGTTCATGGCCGGCCGATTTAGCTCGGTACCGCCACGTTACCATGGCCTCCATGGATTGGCACCAATTATTTTTTCAATGCCCGAAAAATCGTGAATCAGGACGCCTTGCCAGATGATTTTTCACGTCGCTTGCCCCGGAAACCAGCTCCGTGCGCGTCTTCGAATTGCGAATGCGCGCGTAAGCGTCGTTTTCGAGCTTCACCGTGAAGGCAGCCTTCAACTCTTGCGCGCGCTTGAATTGCTTGTCGGGCTTTGCCGGCGTCAGCGAATACTCGACGGCGAAGCCGCCCGTGCGAAGTTCCTGCACGAGCTTGAGTGATTGCGGACGCAGCGTTTCGTCTTCCACCAGCACGAACACATCCACGTTCGAATCGAACGTCGGCAACAGCCCGCGCGCCTTGAGCAGTTCCAGTAGCACGACGTCTCCCATGCCAAACCCAAGCGCCGGCAGGTTCACCTTGCCCGCGCTGAGCAGCTTGATGAGATTATCGTATCGGCCGCCGCCGGCGATGGCGCGGAACTCTCCCTTGCGATCAAACGCCTCAAACACCACGCCCGTGTAATACGCCAACCCGCGAACGACGTGATAATCCACTTTTACGAAATCGCTCATGCCGCGGGCGGCCAGATTATCGAGGATGGTTTTCAACTCCGCCGTTGGCTCGCCGTTTTCAATGAATTTGTTCACTTCAATCAGTGAAAATCCCAGGGCGGCCAGTTTCTTTTCGCTTTCCTCCGTGGGCATGCGTTCCAGTTTGTCGATCACCTGGAAGAATTCATATTCGTGGTCGGGCCCGCTGGTTATGGTTCCGGCCTCCACCTGCTTCGGCGCCGTGAGACCGCCTCCCCGCTGGTAAAAATCGTGCCATGCGTTGCGGCTGCTAAGGCGGATCACGAAATCCTCGGCGGTCAATCCGAATGACCGCAAAACATCAATGAGCAAGGCGATCAATTCCGCGTCGGAAGACGGATCCGTTTCGCCAATGATGTCGGCATTGAATTGAAAGTGTTCGCGCAGCCGGCCTTTTTGCTGGCGTTCGTAGCGAAAAAGCTGAGGCACGGCGAACCACTTGATGGGCTTTTTGTAATTTCGCTCATGGGCCGCCACCATGCGGGCGAGGGTGGGGGTCATTTCCGGGCGCAAAGAAATTTCGCGCCCGCCTTTGTCTTTGAAATTGTAAAGTTGCCCCACGATCTCCTCGCCGCTTTTGGTGGTGAACAGTTCCAGCGGTTCCAGGGGCGGACCGTCGTATTCCCGAAAGCCATAACGACGCGCCATTTCCCGCCATTTGGAGAAAATCAGTTGCCGTGCGTCCGCGCTCCAGACATCAGGGTGAGGCGCGGGTTCAGGATAAAAATCACGAAAACCTGGCAGTCTTTCCATAAATCTGCGCGGAGAGTAGAAGACAGAAGGGCAAAAGAGAAGGTCAAAGAACCCGGGCAGGGGAAATTGTCAAAACCCCGAGCCAGTAATGCTGGCACCCCAACGGCTAAAATCGGTGACTTAGGCGCCGTCCGCGGATGCCGCAGTTTTGGGAGCGATTTTGATGACCTCGGCGCGCATTTCCTTGCCGGGCTTGAACTTCACCACGCAGCGCTCCGGAATGGGCACGTCCGTTTCCGGAGAATTGGGATTGCGGCCCACCCGCGCTTTGCGGATTTTGACTTCGAACACGCCGAAATTGCGCAATTCCACTTTGTCACCTTTGGAAAGCGACTCGGCAATATAATCCAAAGTTTTTTGGACCACATCGAGCACCTGCTGCTGGACAAGCCCCGTTTCGTTGCTGATGCGGGTCACGAGGTCACGCTTTGTAAGTGTCATAATGTTATTGATGTTGTGGCTTTTCCAATTTGGATACACCCCGTATAACTCCCCTGCGTTCCCTGTCAAGCGAGGAAATGACTCGTTTCGGTGACATCGGTTTATTTAATAGTACTTCACCTTAAGTATTTATACGGTTTATGCCTGGATTTTCACAACCCACTGCCTGGCAGAATTGTGCGAAATTTTTCGCTTTGAGCCGATCCACGAGTCCGCTAACGATACGGCGGCAAACCGCCGGGCCTTCGTAAACCAGCCCGGTATAAACTTGTACTAAGGATGCACCAGCGGCGACTTTGTTCCACGCGTCCGCTGCGTTGAAGATTCCGCCCACGCCGATGATCGGCAATTGTCCGCGCGTTTGTTGGTGCAGATGCCGGATGACCTCCGTGCTCCGCTCGCGCAGCGGCCGCCCACTGAGACCTCCCGTTTCCGCATAGACTTTCTGTGCGTCCTGAGATTGCGGGGTGGGGCGGGAAATAGTCGTGTTGGTGGCAACGATTCCCGCTATCTGCCGCGGGCCGGCCAATTCAAGAATCTCGTCGAGTGCTTCAAACGAAAGATCCGGCGCGACCTTCACCAGGATCGGCGATGGGCGGCTGGCGTTTGACGAGCTTGAGCGTTGCGTTTCGTGCAATGCCGCCAAAATTTCGTCGAGCGCGCTTTTATCCTGAAGCTGCCGCAAGTTCGGCGTGTTCGGCGAACTGACGTTGACGACAAAAAAATCCAAATACGGCCGCAACACGCGAAATGAATTCGCGTAATCCTCCGCCGCCTTGTCCAGCGGCGCGATCTTTGATTTGCCGAGGTTCATGCCCACGGGATGTTTCGGCCAGCCGCCGGATTGTTTCCACGCGGCGAGCTTTTGCGCGATGGCTTCGGCACCAATATTGTTGAAGCCCATCCGGTTCACGATCGCTTCTTCGCCGATGGCGCGGAAAACGCGCGGTTGCGGATTTCCCGGTTGCGGATGCCAGGTCGCGGCGCCGAGCTCAGTGAAGCCAAATCCCATCGCTTCCCACGCCGGCAATGCTTCCGCGTTTTTGTCCATGCCCGCCGCAAGGCCAAGCGGATTCGGAAAGCGCAGCCCAAACAATTCCACGGGCAATTCCGGCGCGCCGAGAAATGACCGCATCGCCTCGCGCGCAAGCCCATTGCGCCCAGCCCAACGCAACATCCCCATCGTGCGATGGTGGATGCTCTCGGCGTCCTGCGAGAACAGAATGGGGCGAATGGCAGTGCGGTAAAACCAACTCATGCCTGGAATTTACGATTTACGATTTACGATTTACGAGCGAAAACGATGCGGAGAATTGTTCAACGAGCTTTCCTGGCCGCGACCAACGAAGCCGTGTCGTGACCGTTGATCTCGTCTGGCCGGGTTTCGGCTTTGGTGAGAATTTTTTTGTAGGTAGCAAACGCGAGTAACGGCCAGGCGTTGCGATACATGTCATATTTGAGGTAGAAAACCTTCGGAAAACCGGTGCCGGTCGTTTCCAATTCAGTCCAGGAGCCATCCGCATTTTGTGCTCGAATCAGGTGCTCGATGCCGCGCCGGAGGCTCGGCCGGTCCGGATCACCGAACGCGCACAACCCCATCACCGCCCACGCGGTTTGTGACGCCGTGCTCGGGCCTTGGCCCTTGAAAACCGGATCATCATAGGTATTGCAGCGCTCGCCCCAGCCGCCGTCCGCGTGCTGGACGCTCTCCAGCCAGTCGCGCGCCTTGAGCAGCCATGATTGGCTCATGTCGATATTGAGCGCGCGCAAACCGCGCAATGCCTGCCAGGTGCCGTAAATGTAGTTCACTCCCCAGCGCCCATACCACGATCCGTCCGGTTCCTGCTGCTTGCGAATATATTCCAACGCATCCGCGATCTGCGGGTGGCTCGTTTTCCAGTTTTCGTAACCGAGCAATTCCAGGATGCGCGCCGTGATGTCCGCGCACTCCGGATCGAGCATGGCATTGTGGTCGGCGAAGGGCACTTTTTCCAAAATGTTTTTCGTGCAATCCTTGTCGAACGCCGCCCAGCCGCCGTCCTTGCATTGGAACGACATCATCCAATTCAACCCGCGCTTGAAACATTCATCGCGACGTTGCGGATTGTCGGTGGGAATCAGCCGCAACGCGAGCAGCACCATCGCGGTGTCATCGACGTCGGGGTTCCACTGGTTGTTGTATTCGAACACCCAGCCGCTCGGTTCCACGTCCACGGGATTCTTGTGATGCCAATCGCCGCGCATGCGGATTTCCTTGTCCATCAGCCATTCCGCGCATTTTTTCATCCGCGGATCTTCCGCAGGAATCCCCGATTCCCGCAGGCAAATGGCCACGATCGCCGAGTCCCACACCGGCGAGAAGCAGGGTTCAATGCGCACGCTGTCCTCGGTTTCGTGCTCCAGCTTCTTCAATTCCCGTTCCGCGCGCAGGACTTGCGGGTGATCATCGGGATACCCGAGCGCCTTGAGCGCGAT
This sequence comes from Candidatus Angelobacter sp., assembly GCA_035606845.1. GTDB lineage: Bacteria > Verrucomicrobiota > Verrucomicrobiia > Limisphaerales > DASXHY01 > DASXHY01. The sequence continues at coordinate 30,550 of DATNEA010000001.1, forward strand.
GAGCGCGTTGAGCATCGCCGGAAAAATGGCCGCGAGCCCGTCAGAGCCTTCGAACCGTTCCAGCATCCAGTGCTCGGCCTTTTTCAAAGCGCGCTGGCGAAACGGATGAATGCTGTGCTTGGCGAACCACTCCGCAAATTTGTGCAGCCGATCCAGCCAGAGGAAGAAATTGCGCCACGAAATTTTGTCGGGATCGGGCGGCAGCGCGAGATCGCGCTCGTGGAAACCATGCGGATAAAGCTCGTCCAATGTGACGCGGCTTTTCGGCGGGCGCGTCGGCTCATAATGATTGATGATGGCGAGCGGCACGAGCATGGCGCGCGACCAATTGCTCATGTCCCAGAAATTCACGTGAAACCATTTGCCGATCAGCAGCACCTCGCATGGAATCGTCGGCACATATTCCCAAGGGAACAGGCCGAGCAGCGCGAGGTACAGCTTGGAAAACGTGTTCAGGCGCGGCACCCCGCCGAAGTTCAGGGCCACTTCGCGCGCCCGCAACATGCGCGGGTCCGTGACCGGCACGCCGGCGAGTTTCAAGGCCAGGTAGGCCTTGATGGTCGCGTTGACTTCGGATGGCCCGCCGTAATAAATGTTCCATCCGCCGTCCGGCAACTGCATCGAAAAGATATGATTGACCGCCTTGCGCTCCCATTCCGGGTCGATTTTTCCGTTCCAATGATGGTAGGCGATCGTGTCCGAAACCAAGGTGGAATCCACCATCAATTCACCCACCCAGAAGCCTTCCGGTTTCTGGATGCTGAACAAATAATCCTGCGACCGCTTGATGGCGGCCTCCAATTTGTCATTGGGTGCGGTCGCGGAAACGGTGCGCGGTTGGCCCAATGAAAGGTTCTCTTCAAAAGCAGCGGACACAGTCATACTCTGCGAATCCAAATTCATGCTGTCAAAGTCTAATTACCCCCAGACGCCCATCTTGCAATTGTGACGTTGTTAACCGTGAATTTGTTCAATTGATTTTGCGCTTCGCATTTTTGGCTTTGCCTCCTCGCGTGCGACCATTAGCGTTTCGCGGATGCGATTTTGGAAATATCACGCGGTCGGCAACGATTACATCGTCATGGACCCGAAGGATTTGCCCGCCCCACTCACCACGGCCCAGGTCAAACTCATTTGCCACCGCAACTTCGGCGTCGGCTCGGATGGCATTTTGCTGGGGCCATTGCCATCTGCCAGGGCGCCGTTCGGTTTGCGCATTTACAATCCCGACGGCAGCGAGGCGGAAAAAAGCGGGAACGGCCTGAGAATTTTTTCGCGCTGCTTATGGGACCGCAAGCTTGTTGGCGACAAGGAATTCGCGATTGAGACCGCTGGTGGCGTGGTGAAATCGACCGTGTTCGACAGTGGCAGGATGGTGCGCGTGGAGATGGGCAAGATCACGTTTTGGAGCAGTGAAATTCCCGTCTCCGGCCCGCGCCGCGAAGTCATCAACGAGAAAATCACCGTCGGCGGAAAGACGTTCACGTTTTGCAGCGCGGCGATTGGCAATCCGCATTGCGTGCTGCCGCTGCCCGAGATCAGCGCGGAAACGGCGAAGCAATTCGGGCCGTCAATCGAAACGCATGTCAATTTCCCGAACCGCACCAACGTGCAATTCCTGAAGGTGCTGGACCGCGCCAACATCCAGATCGAAATCTGGGAGCGCGGCGCCGGTTACACACTCGCTTCCGGCAGCAGTAGCAGCGCCGCGGCCGCCGTCGCGCACAAACTCGGCCTTTGCGACCACTCGATCACCGTTCACATGCCCGGCGGCAAACTATCCATCGAGATCAGCAAGGATTTCGATATTCTGATGACCGGTCCGGTGACAAGAGTTGCTGAGGGAACCATGGACGCCGAGATTTTCACCGGCGGTCCGGCTCTCTAAACCGTAGCAGCCGACGTGACCAGGCTCTGACTTTTCCGCGCAGAAAATTCGCTGGCGTCCTGACCGAAGTGTTGGCTAAACGCACGGAGCGCGGCTCTGTGAGCCGCAGCAACATACCAATTGGGAAAGTCGTCGGATTTCTTCACACGTCTTGCCTCCATGCCTTGCTGCGGGTCGCAGACCCGCGCTCCTGTTCGGACAACACGCCCCTCACGTCCGCGGCTACGTCGGTTCCTGGAACGTCCAATGCCACGGCTCGTAAGCGACGCCAAACGGATTGTCGCGCGGGTAAGTCATCGTAAATCCATACCCAACTGCACGGCGCGTGAGCCAGAGGAATGCGGACGTGTTTTCAAATTCTTCCTCCAGCGGTTTGCAACCGTTTGTGGTCACGTCAATTGTCCGTCCCGTGTGATGTTCGCTGAAGCCGGGCAGCGCGCTGACGCGCAGGATTTGGTCCCACGACTGGCCGGCAGCCAATTTGCGTTCGATGATTTGTTTCTGATAATCAACACTGCGGAAGGCCGAGACGAGTTGCAGGATTTCACCTTCTTTTTCCGCCGCGGTTTTCATCCCGTTCCAGGCCGCGGCCGCTGCGGGAGTCAACCTTTGGTCACGGCCATAGATGTCCTGGCCGACAGGCACCAATTCCGCGGCTTCGGCAAACATGCGGGAAGTCGGCCGCGGTGGAGCGCCTACATCCCGCAGAATTTGTGCAATTCGGTTCTGGTATGCGTCCATGGCGGAACTCTGGCAATGGCGGGCTGGCGTTGTCGAGGTCAATTCCGGGATTTTTTTTGATAAAATCTGACTGGTCAAACGGCGGTTCCTCCACGATTGTATGGGCCGGTTTGGACGGTTTTGGAGCATTGACAGAAAAGATGTAGCGATGAGCGGCGAGGATTTTTGATTTTTGCCGAGGCTTCGGCGAAGGAGCAGGTTTGAAAACCCTGTGACTGAGCCGAAACGAAGCCAAAAATCAAAAAGACCGCCGTCCACGGGACTTTAGCACATTGCTACAGATTTGATGGAATGCTCTTGAGAGGAACATTGATGTTTACAGGAACTTATACTGCTATTGTAACGCCGTTTAAGGACGGAAGAATTGACGAGACTGCTTTTGAACGCCTGATTAAAAATCAAATCAAGGCGGGTGTGGATGGCATTGTGCCCGTGGGCACCACCGGCGAATCGCCGACGCTCGATTATGACGAGCATCTGCACGTCATTGCGCTGGCGATCAAATTCGCGGCCGGCAAAGTCAAAATCCTGGCGGGCACCGGCGCCAATGCCACGAAGGAAGCGGTTCATCTCACGCGCGAGGCGGAAAAGCTCGGCGCGGATGGTTCGCTGCAGGTCGGGCCGTATTACAACAAGCCCACGCAGGAGGGTTTGTTCCAGCATTTTCGCGAAATCGCGCGCAGCACGAAGCTGCCCATCATTCTCTACAGCGTTCCCGGTCGATGCGGCGTGGAGATTGGCGTTGAGACGTGCTGGCGATTAGCTGCGCAGTGCAAGAACGTCATCGGCATCAAGGAAGCGGGCGGCAGTTGCGATCGCGTGAGCCAATTGCGCGCGGCCATCCCGAACTTTGAAATTCTCAGCGGCGACGATTCGCTGACGATTCCGTTCATGTCGGTCGGCGCGCAGGGAGTCATCAGCGTGGTTTCCAATGTGGCGCCGCGTGAAATCGCGCAAATGGTCAAGGCTTTTGCTTCCGGCAACACGAAAAAAGCGCTGCAGTTGCATCAGAAGCTGTATCCGCTGTTCAAGGACATGTTCATCGAAACGAATCCGATTCCCGTGAAGGCCGCGCTGGCAATGATGGGACAAATCGAGGAAGAATACCGGCTGCCGATGGTGCCGATGGCGGCCAAAAAGCGGGAGGCGTTGGAAAAGACGATGAGGATTGCTCGATTTTTAAAGTAGTCAGAATCTTGTTAAATTCTGAAATAAGGTAGTTAAATTTTAGACAGTAACGAAAGGAATTGGGTCGAAAATGAGCCTTTTTTGGGGTAAAAACAGTGTTTACATTTAAAATCAAGTGCTTATCGTTATTGGTCTTGAGATTGCTCTAAAAGTCGGGTTTGACAGTAGGGACGTATGAACGTAAAAAGTGGCAGACGAATGAAATAGCGATTAAGAATTTGGTAACCAACCCCAAACTACCTCGTCTGCACAAAGAATTAATTTTTAAAAGTTATATTATTTGAGAAAAATGAGCATGACCAAAATCGTGATAGCCGGTTCCCGTGGGCGTATGGGGGAAGCACTACTTAGGGTTGCGCCGCAGATTCCCGAGATAAAAGTCGTCGGGGAAATTGGCAGGGGCGACAATCTCGAGAAAGTAATCTCTCAATGTGACGTTGTCATCGATTTCAGCTTTCATCGAGCGACGTTTGGGTTCGCGGAGCTTTGTGCAAAAAATGGAAAAGCTCTTGTGATTGGCACATCGGGGCACACGGATGAAGAGAGGAATAAGATTTCGAGTCTTCAGTCTGAAATTCCAATCGTGTGGTCATCCAATTATTCGACTGGCGTAAATACTCTTTTTTGGCTTTCTCGCACAGTAGCTGAGACCTTAGGGGCGAGTTTTGACATCGAAATTTTGGAGATGCACCATCGTCATAAAAAGGACGCTCCTAGCGGTACTGCTAAAACTTTTTTTGAGATCCTTAGTGCTGCTCGTAAGGAATTGTTAAAGGAATCAGAAATAGTAGCAAAATATGGGCGCAACGGCATCAGTGGTGAGCGTGATCAAGCCGAGATAGGAATTCATTCGATGCGCGGTGGCGATGTGGTATGTGACCATACAGTCATATTTGCTGCACCTGGTGAACGCGTGGAGTTGATGCATAGCGCTACAAATCGTGAAACATTCGCGAGAGGGGCTCTACGAGCTGCAACTTGGGTGGCAAAACAGAAGCCGGGCCTCTACGACATGCTTCACGTACTTGGATTGAGCAGCATGGACTCCCAGGCGGAAGACGAACGCTCGGCCTCGGGTGCTTTGCATCCGTTAGTGACGCGATAGTCCGGTTCAATAGGCGGCCTCAGCTGATTTTCTGAGCGAGGCCTCATGGAGAAATCCATGGATGCCTCCATGTGGCCCCCCCGCCGACTATTCAGTTCGAAAAATGGCCGGTAACGCTTCAGAATGGCTCCGTGGCAATCGGCGGATTGAGTGAAATTCTAAATCTTTAACTTGTTCTTACGTGCGTACATCGCATTGGGTTCCAATCTCGGCGAGCCGCGCGAAAATGTGCTGGAGGCGCTGCGGCGATTGCAGGCACTGTCCGATCGGCCCACAATCAAATCCTCGCTGATCGAATCCGCGCCGGTCGATTGTCCGCCAGGTTCGCCAAATTTCGTCAACGCGGTTGTTGGTCTGATTCCGCGGCCGGAAGAAACACCAGAGTCGCTGCTGCGAAAACTGCAGGCGCTCGAAAAGGAATTTGGCCGCACGCCAAAAAAAGTTCACAACGAAGCGCGTCCGCTCGATTTGGATTTGATCGCGTTCGGAAACGAGATTCGTCACACGCCGGAACTGGCCTTGCCGCATCCGCGGGCGCATTTGCGCCGTTTCGTGCTGCAGCCGCTGGCGGAAATCGCGCCGGAACTGGTTTTGCCCGGGCAGGACCGGGCGGTCTTCGAATTATTGCGGCAATTGACTTCTGCCGAAATTGTCCGAAAGTTGCCGTAGTACTTTGACAAAGTACCAAAACCGGTCTTTCCGATGAACATGCCGCCGATTATTTTGGCTTCTGCGTCGCCACGCCGCTCCGAATTGTTGCGCCAGATGGGAGTTGAGTTTCGCGTGGTCACCAGTGACGCGCCGGAGATTCACGATGGCGAACTGACCGCGCGCGAAATCGCCCAGGTCAATTCCTATCGCAAGGCGCGGGCGGTCGCAAAAAAGCATCCGGACGCGCTCGTGCTCGGCGCGGATACGCTGGTTTACCTCGATACGATCCTGATGGGCAAACCCGGCAGTCTTGAGCACGCTTACCAAATGCTGGAAAAACTTCAGGGCCGCACACATGAAGTGGTTACGGCCGTGTGCCTGCTCAATTTGCGGAACCATCGCCAGAGAATTTTTACCGAAGTGACGAATGTGACTTTTCGTCCGCTCGACGCCGTCACGATCCGGCGGTATCTGACGAAAGTGAATCCCCTCGACAAGGCCGGCGCTTATGCCATCCAAGAGGAAGGTGATTTGATCGTCGAAAGCATTGCCGGCTCCTACAGTAATGTGGTTGGCCTTCCCATGGAGCGCCTGCAGAACGAGCTGCGGGCGTGGGTTCCGTAGAACTCGTAACAAAATGCATTTGACGGTAGGGCGCGTTACTCCGTGCGCGCCGTTGCTGGCCAGTTAGTTTTGCGGCGCGGAAGGCGTTAGCGCGCTGTCCCCACCGTCACCATCCAAAAAGTGTCGATTAACAAACGAGTTTCAGGCAGCTTGTCCCGACGTGTGATTAACTTCAATGCCATGGCAATGATAACGAACACCAACGCGATCCCGTGCGCCATCCGATGAGCGCGGGACCGGTTCAATCCCAAAGGAAAGTGACGAGACAGTCGCTTGGAGATCCCGGCATTGTCGAGGAGGTCGCATTGAGCTTTCGCGAACGCTTTCTGCGCGCATGCCACTGCGAGCCCGTGGATCGTCCGCCGGTTTGGTTGATGCGACAGGCCGGGCGGGCGTTGCCCGAATATCGCAAGCTGAAGGAGAAATATACGTTCCTCGAATTGGTCCAGAACCCCGAATTGGCGGCGGAAGTCACGCTGCAACCGATTCGTCGATTCGGATTTGATGCCGCCATTCTGTTCAGCGACATCCTGGTGATTCCCGAAGCCATGGGCCAACCGTATCGTTTTCGCGAAACGGGCGGGATCGAAATGGACTTTGCGGTGCGGACCAAAGCGGACGTTGACCGCCTTTCGGTGGAGCAGATCCTCGACCGGCTGCAATATGTCGAGAAGGCGTTGCGTCTCTTGCGTAAGGAACTTTGCAACGAACGGGCGTTGATCGGTTTCTCCGGTTCCCCTTGGACGCTGGCGACGTTCATGATGGAAGGCGGCAGCGCTGAGAAATACGGGCGCGCTCTCGCGTTGTTCCGCGAAGATCCGAAGACATTCCGCGCTCTGGCGAAAAAACTGACCGAAGCGGTCACCGCCTATTTAAAAATGCAGATCGCAGCGGGCGCGGATGCGGTGCAAATTTTTGACAGCCATGGCGGCCACTTGTCCGCGGGCGAATTTCAAGACGCGTCCGGAATGTGGATGAAAAAAATTGTGTCCGGCCTGGGTGGCAAGGCGCCGGTGATTGTCTTTTCGCTCGGCACGCATTCCAATTGGAACGACCTGGCGGCCACGGGCGCGGATGTGCTCGGAATCGATTGGCGATATCCTCTGCGCGAGGCGCAAAAGGTTGTGCCGCCGAGAATGGCTTTGCAGGGCAACCTTGCGCCGGAAATTCTGGTGAACGGCACGCCCGAGGTAGTGGCGAAAGAAACATTGCGGGTGCTCACGGAAATGCTCGGACGGCCGGGGTACATTTTTAATCTCGGCCACGGCTTGCCGCCGGGGGCGAAACTGGAGAATATTGGAATATTAGTGAAAACTGTGCAGGAATTTCGATGAGCTCGCTGAAAGTAGATTTGGATTTGGTGCAAAAGTACAACGTGGCCGGCCCGCGGTACACCTCCTATCCCCCCGCGACGAAATTCACCGACGCGCTCACGTGGCCCGAGTTGGCGGAAAAAATTTTGGAGAACAACAAAACCGACCGCGATCTCTCGCTCTATTTTCACATTCCATTTTGCGAAACGCTCTGCTGGTTTTGCGGCTGCACGACCGTTATCACGTTGAACCATTCGCAGGGGCAGAGATATATCGATTATCTCGAAAAAGAGGTCGCGCAGATGGCGACGCTTATTAATCCGCGCCGCAAAGTCGTGCAGCTTCATTTCGGCGGCGGTTCGCCGACGTTTCTTTCGCCCGACGAAATTCGGCGATTGGGCGAGATTATTCACGAACATTTCAAATTTTCGCCCGCGATCGAAGCCGGTGTGGAAATCGATCCGCGGCGCTTGTCACGCGACCACATTGCCGCCCTGCGTGAGGTGGGATTTAATCGCGCGTCGCTCGGAGTGCAGGATTTTGAACCGGCCGTGCAGGAGGCCGTGCATCGGATTCAGCCGCGTGAAATGACACAGCAGACGATTGACTGGCTGCGCGAAATGGAATTTGCGTCCATCAATCTCGACCTGATCTACGGCCTGCCGCATCAAACGGTGGAATCGTTCAATCGCACGCTGGATATTGTGCTCGGGATGCAACCGGACCGTCTGGCGGTATTCAGCTACGCGCACGTGCCGTGGGTGAAGCCGGCGCAAAAAATTCTCGAGCAAAAAATCCTGCCATCGCCGGAGACGAAATTGCAATTGCTCAAAAACGTGATCGAACGTCTCACCGAGAACGAGCGTTATATTTACATCGGCATGGATCATTTCGCGCGCACGAAGGACGAACTCGTCGTGGCGCAGCGCAATAAAACGTTGCAAAGAAATTTCCAGGGCTACAGCACGCACGGCAATGCGGATATTTATGCGTTCGGGATGTCGGCGATCTCGCAAATTGCGGACGCGTATTGGCAGAACGAGAAGGATTTGCTGCGATATTACGCGGCGCTGGATGCGGGCAAAGTGCCGCTGGCGCGCGGTTATATCGTCAGTGACGAGGACAAAATTCGCCGCGATACCATCATGCGCGTGATGTGCGATCTGGGCCTCGATTATGCCGCGATGTCGCAGCGGCTTGGTATTAATTTCGCCACGCATTTCGAGCGCGAATTGGAATCGCTCGCCAGCTTCGAAGCCGACGGCCTCGTGCTTCGTTCGGAAACCAGCCTGCAAGTCACTGATACGGGCCGCCTGTTCATTCGCAATATCGCGATGTGCTTCGACAACACGCTCGCCGCTCCCGGCGAGCGGAAACATTCCAGGACGATTTAGCAATGAAATTGAGGGCGTTGATCTCGCCAAAGCGCGTGAAACGACTCTCCCTCTCCCATCGGATGGGAGAGGGCCGGGGTGAGGGTTCGGTTCATGGAAGGGGTGTTTGGTTTTCACCTTGCGATAGTTCCGGTTTCAGATTACTCAAGCGTTCATGTCAATTGCGCGGGCGAGGAGGCTGCGAAAAAAATCCACCTGGGCGGAGAAGCGGCTTTGGCAAATCTTGCGTTCGCGTCGATTGGCAGGATACAAATTCCGGCGTCAGCATCCGGAAGGAACGTACTATCTGGACTTTTATTGCCTGGAGGCAAAACTCGACATTGAACTGGATGGATCCGGTCACGGTTTTCCGAAGCAGCAAGAGCACGATTTGCGAAGAGATGCGTTTCTGGCCGGACGCGGCATTCTCGTCAAGCGCGTGTGGAATCACCAACTCAAACGCTGGGCAGACCGTGAAAATCTCACGGAGAATCTTTGGGCGCTTTTGCAGGAACGCTGCCCTCATCCTGAGAACGTTGCTTTGCCCCGACACCGGCGTGAACCGGACAAACAAGAGCCGGAAAGGCCCTCACCCTAACCCTCTCCCGTCCGACGGGAGAGGGGATGTTGGTCACACGTTCCGGGAAAATTCCAGCGTTGGGTTGTTCGATAGATTCGTGCTGGTCTGGAGGGTTGGTTGAAATCCGTCGCAATCATCGGCGCCGGGATTACCGGCCTGACCGCTGCGTTTTATCTCAAATGCAGAGGAATTCCTGTGACCGTTTATGAGGCAAGCGGGCGCGTCGGCGGGGTGATTCAGTCGTTGCGCAACGATGGTTATCTGGCGGAGTTCGGGCCGAATACTCTGTTGGAAACTTCGGCCAAAATTTCCGAACTCGTCCGCGATGCGGGCCTGCAGTCGCGGCGGTTGGATGCGGACCCAAAGGCGGAGGCGCGTTATGTAGTTCGGTGCAAAAGGCCGATGGCAATGCCGTCGTCGCCGGTCGGATTTCTGGCCACGAAATTATTTACGCTGAAAGCAAAACTCGCGGTTCTGCGCGAACCGTTTGTTCCGGCCCGCCGCGACGGGGTGGAGGAGAGCATCGCGGAATTTGTGGTGCGGCGGTTCAACCGGGAATTCTTGGACCATGCGGTTGATGCGTTGGTGTCGGGAATTTATGCCGGGGATCCGCGGAAACTTTCGGTCACGCACGCGTTTCCAAAGCTCAAAGCGTTGGAAGATAATTATGGCTCGATGATCAAAGGACAGATTTTTGGCGCGCGGGAGCGGAAAAAACGCCGCGAGGTCGCGAAGGATCGCGCGCCGAAATTTTCGTTTGATGAGGGCTTGCAGGTTTTGCCGGACACTCTGGCGGGACAATTGGGCAATTCGGTGAAGTTGAATACGTCGGTGTTGAAACTGACGCAAACGGCGGGTGGATGGGTCGTGGTGGTATCGGGAAGCGAGTCGGAGGTGGAACATAGTGCGGTGATTTACGCCGGAACCGCTTTTAAATTGGCCCAGTTAAAAATTGAATCGAAATCGACCATTGAACTCGCTCCGTTTTCGGAAATCCGCTATCCGCCAGTCGCTAGCGTGGTGCTCGGATTTCGGCGCGAGGATGTGGCGCATCCGTGCCAGGGATTCGGCATGTTAATTCCGAAGATCGAAGGTTTCAAAATCCTCGGCACGATTTTCTCTTCATCGCTATTTCCCAATCGCGCGCCGGCAGGGCACCTGACGCTGACCAGTTACATTGGCGGCGAACGCTATCCGGAATTGGCTTCACTTCCGCCGGAAAAACTGTACGAACTGGCTTGCGAGGATTTGCGTGTGCTGCTGGGTGTGCGCGGCGAGCCGACGTTTCGGCATTGCATGGTTTATTCGCGCGCGATTCCGCAATATAATGTTGGCTACGGGCGTTACCGCGCATTGATGAGCGATATCGAAGCGAAAGCGCCGGGGTTGTTTCTGGCCGGGCATTATCGCGACGGCATTTCTTTGAGCGATTCGATTGTGTCGGGTTGCAATGCCGTGGAACGAGTCGAAACATTTGTGCGCGCAGCCTCTGTGCGCGAGCAGCCGGTGATTTCAAAATGAGCAAAGGTGTATTGCTGGTCAATCTTGGTTCGCCCGATTCGCCGTCGCCGAAGGACGTGCGGCGCTACCTGAACGAATTTCTCATGGATCCGCGCGTCATCGACGTGGTTTGGCCCATCAGGCGATTTGTAGTGAGCACCATTCTTATCAAGCGGCCACGGGAATCGGGGCACGCCTACGAAAAAGTTTGGACGAAAGAGGGTTCGCCCTTAATCGTCATCAGCAAGAACGTGCTGAAGAAAATCCAACCGCGCGTCAAGATGCCCGTCGAGCTCGCGATGCGTTATCAAAACCCATCCATCGATGACGGCGTGCGCAAGCTGGCAGGGCGGGGGGTGGATGACCTGCTTTTGATCCCGCTGTTTCCGCAATATGCCATGTCGAGTTTCGAAACGGCGGTCGAACGCGTGAAGGATGCGGTGGCGAAAATCGCGCCGGCCATGCGGATCACGGTTCAACCGCCGTTTTACAATGACCCGGGTTATATCGCGGCGTTGCTCATGAACGCGGAGGATTACCTGAAAAAAGACTACGATTACGTGCTGTTCAGCTATCACGGATTGCCCGAGCGGCAGATTCGGAAATCCGACCCCACGGGGAGCCGTTGTTTGATGGCGGAAAACTGCTGCGAGGTGTCGAGCGGGGCGCATGCGACTTGTTACCGGGCGCAATGTTACCAAACCACAAGGTTATTTGCCGAAAATGCCGGCTTGCCGAAGGAAAAATATTCGGTCTCGTTTCAATCGCGCCTGGGAAAAGATCCCTGGCTCAAGCCTTACACGGATTTCGAATTGGTGCGCCTTGCCCAACAAGGCGTGAAAAAGTTACTCGTCATGTGCCCGGCGTTTGTTTCCGACTGCCTGGAGACGCTGGAGGAAATCAGGATTCGCGGGCGCGAAACGTTCCTGCAGGCGGGCGGGCAGGAGTTGACGCAAATTCCCTGCCTGAACGAGCATCCTCTGTGGATTGATACGTTGGTGGGAATGCTCCAGAAATTTGAAGAAGGCAACCGAGCTGCTCAATCGGGCGCAGCCTTTGCGTCAAAGAGACTCTAAAGGGCGTTGGCTATTGCTCGAAGCAGGAGCGGTGTTTGGCGCAATTTTGCGCTCCGACCTGGCGGTCGTCGGGGCCGACTTCGGACATCGTGCGAATGCACCAGCAATGGCCGATGTGCGCGAGTTGCTCACCGGAAGCAAAACGCACTTCGTCTTCCTGCGCCGGAATATACATTTTCTTGGTCCGAAGATGTTTGCAGAAATTTGGGTTCATGGCTGTGGCCTGGTTAAATGGGTTAAATCAGTTAAATGAGTTAAATCGGTTAAATGAGTTGAACGGGCGGATGCGTTCCTACGCTTTAACCTATTTAACAAGTCACTCATTTAACAATTCAATTCCTCATGCCGTTATCTGCGCCAGCGTGCGCCGCACCAGTGCGCGGACGAGCGGGACCTTGTATCCGTTATGGGCCTGCACGTGGGCTTTTTCGAGCAACAGGTCGGCGGCTTTAGCGGCAGTTGCATCATCGACGGTTTTGCCTTCCAGAAAATCATTCGCGGCCTGCACCTGGTAGGGGACATTCGAAACGGCGCCGAGGAAGATTTTGACATTGCTCAATTTATTGCCATCCACATTGGCAGCCACGGCACAACTAACCAGCGCCCAGTCGAAAACGGACTTCTCGCTGATTTGCAGGTAAGCGCTGCGGTGATTTTCCACCGGCACTTCGACGCGCAGGATCAAATCGCCCTGTTGCAGCGAATTATGCGCCGTCGGTTCGTCCCAGGCCTTTTGGTACAGGTCCGGAATGCTCATCGGCACTTCCTTGCCGTCGCGCAGCACCACGACCGTCGCGCCGAGCGCTCCGAAGGCGACGGAAAGATTCGAAGGAATGGGACTGATGCAGGTGTTGCCGGTGAACAGGCTGTGATACTTGCTTTCGCCGTGGCGCGCGTAGCACATATCGCCGCCTTTCTTGAGGCAATGCACGTCGCGATGGCGGAAATACCAGCAGCGCGAATGCTGCGCGAGATTGCCACCGACGGTGGCGACATTGCGAATCTGGCGCGAACCAACTTCCGCCGCGGCCTGTTGCAAGCCCGTGAAAGTTTTGGCGATTTCCTTGTGGTCCTCGATTTCGGCAACGGTTGTCAGCGCGCCGATGGTCCACGTTTTCGAGCCCGGATGAATTTTATCCATGCCGGGCAGTGACTTGATATTCACGAGCCGTTTCGGGTCGACGAGATATTCCTTCATCAACGCGAGCAGGTCGTTGCCGCCGGCGAGGTAGGCGCCGTCCTTGCCCACGAGGTCGCGGGCGCTGTCGGGCGAAAGTGCGGTTGCGTATTCGAATGCTTTCATGCGAATGGAAAATTCATGCCAATTTATCTTTGCCGAGCGCGGTCAAAACTTTTTGCGGCGTAATCGGCAGACTGCTGATACGAACGCCGAGCGCGTTGGCAACGGCATTGCCAATGGCGGCGGCGGTGGGAATCGTGGAGGGTTCGCCGATGCCGATGACGCCGCGTTCGGGCATGTCGAACAATATGATCTCAATCTCCGGCACGTCGCCCAGCCCGGTGAGTTTGTAGGTTTCGAAATTCGGGTTCAGGACCACGCCGGAATTTTTGTCCATCACGCGTTCTTCATAAAGCGCGTAGCCCATGCCCATGATGACGCCGCCGTTGAGCTGGCTCTCGCAGGTGAGACGGCTCAAAATCAATCCGCCGTCCTGCACCACGAGCACTTTTTTCACTTTGACGAAACCGGTTTCGGTGTCGACATCCACCTCGGCGAATTGCACGCCGCCAGTATCGTTACCGGAAAGCCCGTCTTGCCACTCGCCCTTGGTCAGCAGCGGATTGACACCCAATTTTTTGCAAGCGCCCTTCCAGTTGGCTCCGCGCGCATCGGCGACGCCTGTTTTTTCCTGCAAGGCCTGCAATGCTTTCGTGCAGGTGTCGAGAATGGCCGGCGAGACGGATGGCGACGTGCTGCTGCCGCCGCTGCCGCCAGATGGAGGAAAACGTGTGTCGCCGATGCGAACGGAAATCTGCTCCGGCTTCAGCCCAAAGACATCGGCGGCAATCAGCGCCATGTAAGTTTTGGTGCCGGTGCCGAGGTCCTGTGTTCCACAACGAACTTCCACGCTGCCATCCGGATGAATTTCGGCTTCGGCGTGACTGCCCCCGCCGCGGCCGCCCCATGAGGATCCCGCACAGCCAACGCCGGTTTTGATGATGCCGGGCGAACTGCCGGGCTTTTTGTATTTATCTTTCCAGCCAAAGCGTTCCGCCCCGAGCTTGTATTGCTTCTGGCGAATCTGCCAGGCCGGAGTCGAAGTGTCGTTCTTGAGGCGGAACTCGATGGGATCCATGTTCATTTTCACGGCCAATTCGTCCATGATGGATTCCATGCCGAATGAGGAGGGCGGGCACGAAGGAGCGCGAAACGCGCGTGCGCCACCGGCATTGATGTTCACGCCAGCTTGTTTCACGCGCGTGTTCGGCACGTGATAAATGTAAGGCGCGCGAAGCGTCAGGCCTGAACCGCCGCCGGCGGTAGGGCCGCCCCCGCCGATCCCGGCGGTGCCGTAGTTATCGAATTCAAACGCGTGCAACGTGCCGTCTTCCTTTGCGCCGAGTTTGATTTTTTGGAAACTGGAAGGCCGGTTGCCGACCGCCAGATTTTCATCGAAGCGGGTTAAAAAGATTTTGACCGGCGCTTTGGCTGCCTTGGATAAATAGGCGGCGATGAGGCCTTCATTGATGGGACCGAATTTTGACCCGAACCCGCCGCCCATGTATTCCGAAATGACCCGCACCTGGCTGCGGGGGACGTGCAGACCCTGGCTTAATCCATCATGAACACTGGTGATGCCTTGGGTCGATGCCCAGCAGGTGACGCCGTCATCATTCCACAGAACGGTGTTGCCGTGCGTTTCCAATGGATTGTGAATTTGCACCGGCGTTGTATAGAATCCTTCCACGACGGCTGCGCATTCGGAAAATGCCTTGTCCACCTCGCCGTTTTCCCGGATGCGAGGCTTCGAGAGATTCGGCGTGTCCTCCCAAACTCGCGGGGAGTCGTCTTGCTTGGCCTCTTCCTCGTGAACGACATAAGGAAGCTCCGTAGCCTCGACTTCAATGGCTCGCAGGGCGTCCAGGCAGACTTGCTTGGACGTGCCGGCGACCCCGGCGATTTCTTCGCCGTAATAGCGCATGGTGACATCTGAGCTGCTTTTTTGCCGCTCGTCCACGGCGGGCGCGAGCACGGCGGCTTTGATGCCGGGAATTTTCAGCGCGGGATCGAGATTGATTTTGGTCAATTTCGCCGCGGCCCACTTGGAGCGAAGGATCATGCCGTACAGCCAGCCTTCGGGTTGAACGTCCGATGGATATTTGGCCGCGCCAGTGACTTTGAAGGGGCCATCAATGCGCGTGTGATGGGAACTGATGTATTTGGGTTTTTCAGGCCAGCTCGGCATAAGGAATCACCTCGGTTTTGGAAATTTTTTCAACGCCCGCCGCCTTGAGCGCGGCTTGCAATATGCGGGGATAGGTTCCGCAACGGCACAAATTGCCGGAACAGGCGTGCCGCACTTCGGCTTCGGTGGGCTTGGGATTCTCACGCAGGAGCGCCGTGATGCTCATCACGAAACCCGGCGTGCAATACCCGCACATCAACGCGTCCTGCTCGATAAACGCTTCCTGCACCTTGCTCAATTTGCCCGGCTGACCGAGGCCTTCAATGGTCGTGATTTTTTTGCCCTGCGCTTCAATGGCGAGCATCGAGCAGGAATAGACGAGTTTGTCATCAACGATCATGGAGCACGCGCCGCACGTGGCGCGATCGCACACTTCCTTGCAACCGGTGAGCGGGGTCATGTTCCGCAATGCTTCCAGGAGCGTGACGCGCGGTTCGACTTGCAGTTTGATGGATTTGCCGTTGACGTGGAGCGAGATGGGCACGGGGTCCGGGCCGACGATTTTTTCCTGGTTCGCTTTTTCCAGTTCGGCGGCCACGGCTTCGACTTGGGCAGTGGCGGCGATGGCGGCGGACGTTCCGAAAGTTTTGAGAAATGCGCGGCGTGAGACAGAAAAGCCGTCTTTTGAACTAGACTCGCTCATAGTGTTCCGAGGTTCGGTATAACTGCCTTTGACGATGAGCGCGGCGGAGTGGTTACAAGTCCCGCGTGACCATCTGTCCCGGCAACCGTAAATCGCGGAAGCGGATTTGCAAGAATTTTTCGGCTAGTGGGCACGGGCGGGACGCCCGTGCCACTACCGAAATTAAAACAACGCCTGGGTGGGGCCGCACAATTCGTCGAGACTCACGTAAAGGTTGTGGGCGGGAATGCCGTTGCCAAAGCGGCCGAGGAAAATATCGCGCGTGCCAGTGGTATCCCAACGCAGTTTCAGAAATGGTTCAGAGACTTTGGAGCCGTTGTTCAGCACCACCGTGAACACGCTGGTTTTGGCGCGCGGATGATACCAAAGCTCTTCGCCGCAATTGCCCATGGCGCATTGATTCAGCGGCGCGGTCTTGACGGAAAGAAAATTGCCGGCGGTGAAGGAATAGCCCTCGTCAGATTTTGCAAATTGAAGCGGCACGATGCGCGTTTGGATGTTTGCGGGATGAAAATCCGTCTGGCTGGTTTTCAACCAGGCGAGCAGGGCATCGCGCTGGGGTTGCGTCGCGTTCTGCGGCAAATAAACGACCGCGCTGCCGGATTTGGAATCAGTTTCGGCCAGATTATCCGGCGAATCCTGCAGGACGGCGACTTGCAGTCCGGTGAAGTCGGTTCCGTGGAAGCTGCCCCCGGTGAAGTCCCATGCCCGCGCCATATAACGTCCTTCCTGCGGCGACTCGCTCGAGACCACGCAGGGTCCGGCGTAAACCTCGCAGGAATGGAGTTCCAATAAGCTGCCATGCGGCGCGTCCGCCGCGAAGGCGGCGTTTAGGCCGAGGCCAATCAATCCGGCAAAAAGTAAGGTCAGTTTTTTCATAAGCTCTGCGTGGTCTCCAAGGAATAATTACATCAACAGGCGATGTTCTTCCAGTCCAAATTGACTTAAAATCCGAAACCCGAAGCCCGAAATCCGAAGGAAGTCCGAAACCCGAAATCCGAAATCGCGGGTTTGGCCGTGAAAAGTAATTCAAGCCAAAGTTAGTTCAGAAGAACCTGCCGACCGGCTGATCGTTTTCCGATTTCGGATTTCCTTCGGATTTCGGATTCGAACTTCGGATTTGCTTCGCTCGCTTCATCCAAGAAGTCATGGACGAAATCAACCGCCGCTCATTTTCGCCTTGCGGGCTTTACCTTATGGAACATTACCCCATGTTCGAACGGCTTTATTTTCGGTTATCACTTGGCGGTATGAAACAGTCAGAGTTCGGTCATGGACAACCCTGGACAAAAGCATTGCAGATTCTAAGTTGCGCCGGGGTGGTGTTGTATTTCACTGGGTGCGCGTCGACCAATTATAAGAAGGCGGATGCGGCCAGCGAGAGCCTGCAAAAGGCGGCCATGCACATCCAGGTCGAGAGCCACGCGATTGACGTCACGCTGGTTTCGCTGGATGACCTCGTCAACAAACCCGCTCCAGATCTCCGGCCTCGATTCGATCGTTTCAGCGCCGCCTTGGACCGGTTGGTGGCGGCTTCCGACCACGCGGAAAAGGCGGCGAAAGTCGCGGATGAAAAGAGCGTGGAATATTTTAGGGACTGGGACAAGGAAACGGCGAACATCAAATACGAGGCCGTGCGCGACCAAAGCGTGTCTCGAAAGACACAGGTCAGCAGTGAATTCAATACAGTAAATCAGCGTTATCGTGAAAATCAGGCGGTTATCGAACCGCTCATTTCCTACCTGCAAGACATTCGCACCGCGTTGAGCACGGATTTGACCATGGGCGGAATTCAATCGGTGAAAAATCTCGCTGACAACGCCGAGCAAAATGCGCGCAAGGTGCAGGAGGCGTTGGCGCGTCTTTCCGATGAATTAGCAGTTTCAGGTGAGCGGATGTCTTCCATGACTCCGCAAACCGAATCGGCGCAGGGCGGGGTGAGCGATACGACGGAGACCACCCAGGACCGCGCACAATCATCCCCTTAAAACCTGTGGATGGCGTTCACCCAATTTCGGAGGTGGCGTTTTCAAACGAGACACTTTTGTCCTCGAACGGGACGGAAATAAGCAGGGAAAGCAGTTTTCAAGACGTTTCTGCGGTTGGCCCGAGCCATGCTCAAAGGTCGAGCATGAAAGTAGCAGCCAAGCAGGAAGATCCTAAAGCTCTCGACTACTTCACATCTACCATCATGCCTTGCCGGTTGCGGGCGGTTGCGGTGCTCACCATGAAGCACGCGGTGCTGTTGGTGGGGGTGACAGCGGTGGTGATTGCGCTGATGCGATTCGTATTGGCGGACTGAAGAGATCGTTGGGCTGGGATTTCGGCTGGGGCCGTGCAATGACGCGCGGACGGCATTGGCTGGGGAAAGAAACACTTGAAAGCAGCAAATCCGTTCCAGGTTCCCGGTTACATGATCGGCAACCCGCAGTTCACCGGGCGTGAACGATTCAAAAAGATTTTTCTGGCCGTGCTGGCCGCCCACGTTCTCCTCTTTTTGACCCTGTTGATCCAAGGTTGCCGCACCGGCCAGAAGGCCAGTTCGGTGACGCCCGATGGCAGCGCTTTAGCCTCCCAAAATTAGCCGCCTTCCCCGCGCCGCGGATTGGATTATCTGATCCGGCTCCGGCGCTTGAGACGCGAAAGCATCACGTTCGCCACCGTCGATTTCAAAAGCCGCTGTGCCTGCGCCAGCGCGTCATCCAGGACCGCGCATTCCTCAAGTTCCTCTTCATCCATCGTGGTCCCGGCGGTCAGCAGACAGGCCGCGGCGCAACATTCCGCGCGCATGGCTTCAATTTGAAATGCCACGTGGGCCGCGCGGCCAATCGGCAACATCGCTTTGCTTTTATTCGATCTCACGCATGGAACATTGCCTGATGGGCGGGGGGCGTCATTGAGACGCGGACTGATTTTGGAATCGGTGTTTGTCTGACAAGGAAGAATCCGATTTCGCCGGCTGCACAATCAAGGATCGTCCTCGTCGTCATTCTCATTCTCTCAATGACCCCGAGTTCCTTTGAGCCGAGCCCCGCTTAACCGCTAAGGGAATGACCCTATATGTTTCGTGGGTGGACTCATTATTGTTTTACGCTTTTATGTGCGCGAAACAATTTGTTGGAAAACGCTCGAAAGGCGTGGTTCTCATTGTCGATGATGACTCGAATGATATTGATTTGATGCGGCTGGCTTTCGAGAAAGCCGAAGCGCCGTGCGGAATAATGGCGGTCAGCGACGGCGGTGAAGCGATCCGGTATCTCTCCGGCGAGGGAAAATACGCCGATCGCAAGCTGTACCCAATGCCCTTGCTTGTGCTGTTGGATTTGAACATGCCCCGGGTCAACGGCTTTGATGTGTTGTCCTGGGTTCAACAAAACAGCGACTCCCGGTTTCCCCTGGTGATCACGCTTTCCTATTCACACATCGAAAGCGATATCCGACGGGCCTATGAATTGGGCACGAGCGCTTACATCGCCAAGCCCGTTGACTTGGACAGTTCGGTTTCGCTGGTCAAGCTTCTCATCAACCTCGAGCGGATTGCGGCATTGCGGCCCCGGCGCAGCCATCTCAAATCAGCAGGTCCGGGCACGCTTCCGGACGCGATAGACAACAAATAACTCCTGGCCGTGGCGCTTCATGGATTTGATTTCGAGCCGCGTCGCCTCCTTGACGCTGTGCACGCCTTCGCCGTCGGCCATGGTCGGCGCGTGGCGCCCGCCGAAAATGAGCGGGCAAAACGTGACATAGATTTCATCCACCAGATTCTGGCGGATCAAGGCCGTGTTCAACTCGCCGCCGCCTTCGCACAAAATCGATTTCACGCGCCACTTTTTGTCCAGCCAGCGAAAAGCGGCTGGAAAATCCATTTCTTTGTCCCCGAAAATCTCCACATCGTCGGCCACTCCGCGCAATTGGCGCAAGTTCCGCACGGAGGCCCGCGCGGTGGTCAGAACGATAATGGGGGAGAAGCGATAGCGGAAAATATCGGACCTGGGGCTTAACGTTCCGCGTCCGCTCACGATGACGCGCAGATTGTATTCAGGCAAACCGCGCTTGACGCGCAGGCGGCGGTATTTGGCGGGGCCGGGGCCGTAATGGCCGGGCGCGGAATCCACCGTGCGGGCGCCCATCAGCGCCGCGTCCGCGCGGGCGCGGAGTTCGTAGAGCAACGCGAGGTCGCGTTTGCTGCCGAAGGGAACAAATTTGCGGTTCTCCGGCGCGAGCTTGCCATCCGCTGTGGTGGCGACGTTGATAAAAACGAACGGGCGCATGCCACACACTAACAGCACGCGCCCGTTTTCCTATTTGGGAATTGACCTTAGTTGGCTTAATGGCACGGGCGTCTCGCCCGTGCGAATCGGAACACACGGGCGAGACGCCCGCGCCACTACAAACGCCTGTCGCTTGCTCTAATACGTCACTTGCAGGCGGAAGAACATTTGCGGCGCGTTCGTAGCCGGGCAGGTCAATGTCACGGGCGCGTTGCTGCCGAAGAACGGCGGCCCGCATGGTGCCCAGTCGACGAGATTGCTCGAACAGAGCGGCTGATATTTGACGCCACTGAGGCCGTACCAGCTAAACATCATGTTCGTGCCGTCGCATTGGCCGCCGACCAGATTGAAGGCTGCCGGGGTTGTGATCAGGAAATCCTGGCCGGTGACATTGCCAAACAAATTGGAATAAGTGCGCGAACTGGGAACGATCACGCCGTTCGCCGTGGGCGAAAGGGTGCCCTTCCAAATGGGCGATACAGTGATGGTGTACGCGCCGTCGGCATCGCTCGAGACCGGCGGGAGGCCGCTGGGTTGCAATACAACTGCGGGCGCCGCGGTTCCGTCGCTGTTCGAGACGACTCCTGAAATGGAGAAGCTCGCCGGAATGTAAACCGTTCCGTCCTGTCCCCGCATCGCGCCGTTTCCGCCAGCGGCCAGCACGCTGCCGGCAAATGCATTCGTTCCCGTGTAGATGGCGATGCGCCCGCCGCCGCCGCCGCCGCCATTGCCAT